>JALEHB010000072.1 GCA_022763285.1 Pseudomonadales bacterium
CAGCCTTGCACCAGGGCCGCAGTTTGTCGACGCTGGCGGCATCCAGGGCATTGATGCTTTCTACGCAAAGCAGGGAATCCAGAGCCTGAACCTGTTGGTGATAAGCCTCGGGCTCATCACACAAGTCCGCCTTGCTCAGCACCACTACCGGCTCGGCACCGGCCTCATGCACCAGCGCCAGATAGCGCTCGATGCGGTTGAGATTGAAGTCGTAATTGAGGGAGCTGAGGATAAAGGCCGTGTCCACATTGGCCGCCATCAGTTGCTCGCGGGCCTCGGGCCCGGCGGCGCGGCGACGGAAACAGGACTTGCGTTCCAGTACCCGGTGCAGGCCATCATCTGCATTCAGCAGCAGCCAGTCACCCACGGTGACCGGCGCTGTGTTGACTGTGACCGGAACTGTGATTGGGCCCCTGACCGTATTGCAGACCAGGCGATTACGGTGCTGCTCAAACACCCGCGCAGGCAGCGTCTCGTTCAGTTCATCGAGGGAAAGTTGTTGCTGGAAAAACGGCACCCAACCCAGTTGAGTGAGAGAGTAAGAGTTTGTCATTGATTGCCCCTGGCGCCGAGGCGCCTGGTAGACCGAGCCTGCGCCAGGCGCAAGCAAACAGGGGGCTAAAGCCCCGGTTCAGTACCGGGTTTGAAGGGACGCGCGTCGCGGCGAAAAAGGTCATCTCTGACCTGGACTATCAATAGCCCAATATGCGTGGACTACACGTCTGCCCGGCAGGGCTTGCTTACAATCATGAAAACTCCTGTCCGCTTTAATCAATAAGCTGTGCTGGAAAACAAACACATTCTACGGGCAGAGTCTGGCAAAAGGAAGGATGTCTGGAACAGGGTTGCCTGCGGGTGGTAGTAAGAAGCCTGATTGGCGCTCTGCTAGTCCTCACTGGGGGTGCCGGCCCTAACCGGTTCCGGCAGGCGCCAGATATTCCAGGACACCGCCAGGCCGATCAGGCCCAGCACCAGATAGACCATGGGGCGCTGCAGCATCAGGCTGGAGGCGGTCATGCTGATCCAAATGAGCACAATGGCGCGCAGCTTGATGCGCCGCTCCACACCACGCCCTGCCTCGAAATCCCGGATAATGCGGCCGAAAACCCGGTGGTTTAACAGCCATTGATGCAGGCGTTCGGAGGAGCGGGCGAAACAGAAAGCCGACAGCAAAACCAGTGGCACTGTGGGCAACAGCGGCAGAAAGGCCCCCACTATTCCCAGCGCCAGGGATACGACGCCGGCAATGACCAGCAGGGATTTTTTCACAGACAGCAACATAACTTGTTATCGTAGCCTCATCAGACAGAACCTCTTGACAGAGATCCGGCAGAGCCCATTGTACAGACAGCAGCCGGACTTCGCTGCCGCGGTTCAAGCCGGACCCTAGCCGGCCGACTGGCATCCAGGGACCCGGAACCTCTGGCAGACAGGAATCAGTAAAGCACCATGATCGATTTTTTCAGTGAGCAATGGACCCTGCTGTTGGCAGGAGAAAGACAGGCTGTGTTTTTCTGGATCTCGCTCTATTGCTTCCTGATCCTGGGCTATTCCTCGGTCAGGCAATTGCGTTGCCGGCGCTGGCCCAGCGTCTGGGGCAAGCTGGAGAAATCAGGCCTGCGCAAGGTGGGTGGCACGGCCTGGTCGAAGTCGGATCAGGAATATGCTACCGATGCGCTCTATCACTATGAAGTGAATAAGGAGCGCTACCAGGGCAAACGGGTTTCCCCCTGGGTGGTAATAGCCTCCCACAATGCCCGCTTTCTGCTGGAGACGCAGATGGCAAAGATCCACAAGCGCGGCGAGGATGAAGTGCGGGTGTTCTATAACCCCCGCAATCCCCGCAAAAGTTTTCTGATTCTGCCGGGCTGGTTGGGCCTGGCAGTCAGTCTGGCCGGAGCGCTGTTGCCGGGTTTTTTCTGGCTCCGCGCCAATCTGTTCTAGGCCCCGGCTTCACCGCCTCCATCGGGCCTTGCAGCACGGCCTTTCAATCCCCATAACTGAACCTGCCTGAACCGCATATTCAGGTAAGGTTCAGGTAACTATAGGCAGTGTTCATGCTGCATTTCGACACCTGCACCGCCAAGTCTGAAATGCGCAGAATTTGCGGGATAGAGCCAGCGATTTTGCCCCTCGGGCAGAAGCGAAAACTCATAAAAAGAAGCAAAAATCGGCATGATTGCGGCGATATGGCGTGATCTTGCTGTCATTTGTTCAGCTACTGGCTCATCCAGCACAATCAAAACAGCAGTCACACAAGGGAGACTCGAATGACCCACAGGAATTGTTTAGCCGCCAGCATTGCCCTGGCAGTCGCTGGAATTGCCAGCCCCACGCTGGCCCAGGACCAGGAATCTGTCAGCCGCCTGGAAGAACTGGTAGTAGTCGGCACCCGCAGCGAACAGCAGTTGGGTTCCATCCCCGCCGGAGTCAGCGTCGTCAATATGGATGATCTTCAATTGGGCCGCCAGGAACTGGGCCTGGATGAGTCCCTGGCCCGGGTACCCGGCCTGATCATGCAGAATCGCTATAACTTTTCCCAGGACCTGCGGGTTTCCATCCGTGGTTTCGGTGCCCGCGCCAATTTCGGTATGCGCGGCATCAAGGTTTATTCCGACGGGATTCCGGTGACCCTGGCCGATGGCCAGAGCGGCACCGATGACCTGGACATCGGCTCGGCCCAGAGTGTTGAAGTTGTGCGCGGCCCCTCGGCGGCATTGTACGGCACCGCCTCCGGTGGTGTGATCAGCATTACCACTGAAGAGCCCACCGAAGAGCCCTTCATTGAAACCAAGCTAACCGCCGGTGAATACGGTCATCAGAAGCTGCAGGTGAAAGCCGGTGGCCAGACTGGTCGGCTGGGTTATCTGGTGAATGTCTCCCATCTGGAAATGGATGGCTACCGCGATTACTCCGGTGTGCAGCACAGCCTGATCAACAGCAAGTTTCGCTATGACCTGGATGCCGATTCCAGCATTCAGTTGATTGCCAATGCCGTCAACTCACCCTATGCCGAGGATGCCGGTGGTGTCACTCTGGCGGACATCGCGGCCGATCGCACTGGCGCCCAGGCCCGTAACCTGAGCTCCAACGCCGGTGAGACTTTCGATGCTCAGCGTCTGGGCCTGGTGTATGACCGCCAGCTTGATGCCAACTCCGATCTGACGGTGCGCACCTATACCTCCTGGAAAGAATTTTCCGCCTTCCTGCCTATCGGTACTCACATCCCCTTCGTCGGTGATGATGGCTCCATTGCCTATGATCGTCACTTCTTCGGTGGCGGTTTCCGTTATACCCGTCGCGGCGAACTGGGTGGCCTGGACAACAGCTTCACCATCGGTGCCGATGCCGATTACCAGCGTGATGACCGTCAGCGTTACCTGAACAATGCCGGCGTACGCGGTGATCTCACCTTCAACCAGGAAGAGGAAGCCGAAGCCCGGGGTATTTATTTCCGCAATGAAACCGCGCTGAATGACACCATCTCCCTGAGCGTGGGCGGCCGCTATGACAATATTGACCTGTCGGTCAATGACCTCTACCTGGCCAATGAAGACCAAAGCGCTTCCCTGAGCTTCAATGAGTTCAGCCCTTCGGTCGGACTGTTGATTCGGGCCAATGACCAGACCAGCCTGTACGCCAACTACTCATCTTCCTTTGAGACGCCGTCTTTCACGGAACTGGGTGGACCGGCACAGGACTTCACCGTCAGCCTGGGTGGTTTTTCCAATGTGAATGCCCAGACCGCCGACAGCTTTGAAGTGGGCGCCAAGGGAACCTTCGCCGATGGTGATGTCTACTACGACCTGGCCCTGTACACCATGGACGTGGAAGACGAGATTGTAAATGTCACCAGCATTTCCAACCGCGCCTTCTTTGAAAATGCCGACACTGACCGCCGTGGCCTGGAAGCCCAGGTACAGGCGCAGTTGACTGATCGCTTCGAAGCCGTGGTGAGCTACACTTACTCGGACTTTGAGTTTGAGAGCTTCGCCGGCAATGCTGCCGCCGTGGGTCAGCCGATTCCCGGCATCCCCGAGCATCAGTTTTATGCCGAGCTGAGCTATAACCATCCCAGCGGCG
>JALEHB010000006.1 GCA_022763285.1 Pseudomonadales bacterium
CGGAACATGAAGTTGCGGTGTTCGATCAGGTTTATCATCAGGCCTACAAGCGCAAGGCCCTGACCCTGCGTGAAGATTTTTGCGGCACCTTTTCTGTCTGCTGCGAATGGGCCAAATCCGATGAAAAGCGTCAGGCCTGGGGAATAGATCTGTGCAGCGACACCCTGCAATGGGGGCAGGAACATAACCGCAGTGCCTTGAGTGACGAAGCGGCAGAGCGGGTTTCAGTGCTTGAGCAGGATGTGCGTGAAGGCAATACCCCGCCGGTGGACGTCCTGGCTGCCCAGAATTTTTCCTTCTGGATTTTCAAGACCCGCCAGGAGCTTCTGGACTACTTCAAAAAGGCCTATGCCAACCTCAACCAGAAAGGGGTCATGGTGCTGGACATGATGGGCGGCAAGGATTGCTACGACACCGACCTGGTGGAAAAGCGCACCATCGAGAAGGGCAAGAAAGGCTTCAAATACCACTGGGAGCAGGCCGCCTATAACCCCGTTACATCAGACTGTTCTTTCTATATTCATTTCAAGTTTGCCGACGGCAGCAAGATCAAGCGCGCCTTTGAGTATCACTGGCGTTTGTGGACCCTGCCTGAAATTCGGGAATTGCTGGCCGAGGCCGGCTTCAAGCAGTCACTGGTCTACTGGCAGGACGAAGATGAAGACGATGAGGAAGAAGCCGAGTGGGAAGCGGTGGACAGCATCGACAATGACGACTGTTGGCTTTGCTATCTGGTGGCCGTGAAGTAGCGCAGCAGAAGGGGCCGAACCTCGGTGTTAGTTCTGGGGGCAGTTGGAAACAGGGGCTGTTGCCTGGCTGCTGCGGATGCGCATCAGCCAGGCCGGCTACAGCCCCGGTGCAGGACAAACTAGGGGCCTGCCGCTTCAGCAACATAAGTAGCCAGGGCGCGTAGTTCCGTTTCGGTTAATTGCGACTCAAATGATGGCATGGCTCCCACGCCTTGTTTGACCGCATTGAAAACCTGCTCGGCAGTGGGCTTGAGTGTATCCAGGCTTGGCCCGATGGCGCCACTGCTATTGGCATCTGCCAGGCTATGGCAGACACCGCAGCCAGGCTGAACCTGATTCAGAAAAAGCTCACGTCCGGCCAGGGCTTCTGCCGACAGTTGCCTGCCAGAGCCGGTTCCCACGGTCGTGTTTGCCTGACTACTAGAGCCAGGGTCGGTATTACTCGCCGCTGACTCCGGCAGGCGATCCACCACATCAATTTCAAGAACATGATCCAGCCAGCCATTATGGCCATAACCGCGATGGTTGGGGATGGCGTCTCTGGGTTGGGTTTCATCGGCGATGTCGGTGGCGCGGGTGACAAAGCGATGCTTGCCGGGGCCAAGCTCAACCGGCAGAACAAAGCTGCGCCAGGCATTCGGTCCCAGATCGGGACCAATGAGTTCCGCCCTCTGCCAGCTTTGTCCTTCATTGGCTGACACTTCCACATGCTTGATGCCACGCTCGCCCGAGAAGGCCACACCACAGAGAGTTGCCGAGCCTGCCAGCACCGGCTGCTTGTCTGCGCCTGGGCCATTGAGCCAGGACTTCACTGGCATTCGGTACATGGAGGGATGCTCCGGGCGGCCGGATTCACCAATATCGCGGAATCGATAGCCGGATGCCTGGATCGAGGCGGTCGATTCGCTGTCAGTCAGGGCGATGCGTTTTACCCATTTAACGTTATTGACACCAAAATAACCGGGAACCAGAAGCCTGAGCGGGCCGCCATGCACCAGAGGCAGTGGCTCTCCGTTCATTTCCCAAACCAGCATGCAGTCCCGCAGGCCTTTCTCCAATTCGACAGAGCGCTCCACTACCACCTGGGCTGGATCGACGCCTTCCGGCAAGGTTTCCGCGCCGGTTGCAGTCAGGTAATCCAATGCCCCGGAAGCTGGGCCGCCAAAATGCTCAACAAGCTCGCTCACCCGGACGCCCGTCCAGATCGCGCAGCCCGCGGCACCGGTTTTCCATTGTGAACCTGAAGCCTCATGGGAGAACAGTGCACGTCCATTGCCGGAACACTGAATCACGCTGGCTTCCATGCGAATTGGCAGGGCTTTCAATTCAGCCAGGCTGATACTGCCGCTACGGCGGGTACCAGCCACCTCGATTTGCCAGGCATCCCGATTGGCGACAATGGCGGCGTCAGGGGTGGGCAGGTTATTGCGCACAAAGAATGCGGACTGGGGTGTTATCGGGGCAATCCCTAAAGCCGAGCGTCTGGTTTCCAGTGCCCAGGGCAGTTCATTGTAAATATGAAAATTACCAGCCACTTTCCCGGTCGGCATGGCCCGTCCGGTCGCCTGGGCACTGGCAAATCTGGCCAGCGGCACCGCGGCAGCCGTGGCTCCCAGGGCAGTTAGCATCTTCAACAGTTTACGGCGGCTGAATGGCGGCATGAATCACTCCTTGTTCAATCTTTTGCTATTCCGGTAATTATGCAGGGTTCTACTGTCACCTGTTGAATGCTATCTGATTTTGGCAAATACAGTACGGTACTCAACAAGATCGGATCTGGCCCGGGATTCGTTCAATGTAGGGATCGTTTTACAAGCTGGCGTCAAACAATACAAGCCTGTGCCCACGCCAAATCCAGCCTTTCTGTCTTGCTCAGTTTGCCCTGAAATAGTCGCTTGCAGGAACTTGCTGCTCGGTGACTGAAAGCCAGTCGGCGGCAGGGTAATGTCATGGGAAGAGGGGATTGTATTCTCTGACCGGAAAATGGAGGGTCAGCGGCTTAACGGCCCGTTAGTACCGGGCCGTTAACCTTGTTCAGATCGATCACTCGGCGCGCGGGGTCCAGAAAAACACTTCCCATTCCCGCAGGGGCTCTGAACCTTCGTAAAGCGGCTCATCGAGGGTACGACCCGCTGCCGCAGCCCATTGCTCCATCATGGGCAGGCGGCGTTCATCCAGAATCTCGGTGGCAGTCATGGCATAGGTGGCATCGCCAAGGCGCAGCCAGCCATCACCACCGCGGTCGCGGATACGTTGTGCCCAATAGCCGCCATCGGGGCGGGTTGCGGAGATAATGCCATCCGGCGTGCCAACCCAGGACAGATAGACCACGAATGGGGGGAAACCCGCCATTTTCATCATCATGGGGCCTTGAATCTGGTCATTGAGCGGGGTGAAGTCAGCAGGCGGCTGGGTATCTGTGCCACCGATGAAAATGCCAGGCGTTCGACCCAGACCCTGATTGGACAGATAGGGGGCGGTGAACATCCAGCCCAGTATGATGGCTACCAGTACGACCCCGATACTGATGCCGGCGATTTTTCCCTTACTCATGAACGCGCTCCTTTCTTATTTTCTTATTCTCTTATTGCATGCTGTGCAGCTGCAGGGTTTTGTTTTTGTCAGGCTAAAGACTGATCAGGTCACTGATTCTCGACTATATAGCCTGATTGGGACAGGCTCAATGTGTGTCTTTATGTGACTGACTAAAATTTTCAGCAGGCCACTGCCTGGCTTTCAGAAGCCCAACTCATAACGACTCACCCACAATTGGCGCCGATTGCTGGCAGCTTCCTGTTCGCCAGGCTCAGCCGGGGGCGGGCTGCGAAAGCCGCTCAACAGCAGGTTACCCTCCCGGTCCAGCAGCAAGGCATTGGCCCAGTCTTCCCCGGCAGCACCTATACTGAACAGAAATTGCCGCGCGCCGGTCTCGCCATACAGGGCCAGTATCACCTGACCCTGCTGGTCCGGCTCATCTGTCAGGGCAAAGATGCCTTCACTACTGCGGCTGAAGCCCAGGGCGGCGATACTGTAGTCCCGCAGCGTGAGCGCCTGCTGGAACTGCCCGTTGCCGCCAGTCAGATGAAGCGCTCCGGTCTGGGCAAAGCGCCTGTCCACACTGCCATCCTGTAACAGACGCAACAGCAGCATGCCGTCGCCGCTGCCTGACCGTCCGCTAAAATCCCCATCATTGGAGTCGCTGCGCCCACTGATCAGGAGGCGCCGATCATTGTCTTCAGACAGGAAAAAGGCCCGGTCCTGACCACTGCCACCGATCACCACCATGCCAGCATTGCCCCAGTCCTGCTGCAATCGGCCGGCGGCGGACAGTTTTATCACCACTACATCCGTATCGACCGAAGCGGCTTGTTCCCGGTTGTTGTTGTCTGTAGTCTCGCGGTTCACTGCCTCGCCCGTGGCATAGCCCACCACCACGAGATGGCCAGAGTGTAATTCCGCAAGACTGAACAGATACTCATCGCCAGGCTGACGGCCAGGCAAATTGCCAAGTCGGAGCAGGCCCCGTTCGGCAAAATCGCTGTCCAGCTTGCCATTGGCATCCAGTTTCAACAGCACCGCGTCCTGGCCGCCAGCTGGGTCTGCTGTCACGCTACCGGCCAGATCACCGCCACGGGAGCGGGTATGGGTAAGAATGATGAAGCTCTCACTCATTTGCAGAATTCGGTGGCCGGACTCTCCATGTTCACCATGCTCTCCAGACTCACCAGGCTCACCCGGCTGAGCGGAATCTGTCAGGGGACTGTCGTCGGCCTCGCCACCCCAGAACAGCACACCATTGTTATGCCAGTCAGGATCCGGCAGGCCATGGTTGTCCAGGCGCAGAATCAGGGTATCAATGCCGCCCCGGTGATTCTCGCCACTGAAATCCCTGTCAGCCAAACCGGCATAGCCCAGAACCAGATAACCGTCGGCCTCACCTGAGGCATCCAGCACCTGGATAGCATCCACCGCTACATCGTCGGCACTGCTGCCCAGGCGCAGCATGCCTTGCTCTGCAAAGTCAGGATCAGGTTGCAGAGCATTATCAAATTTCCACAGTGCCAGATCCTTATCGCCATCCGGGCCGGCGCTGGTTCCAGCCACCAGATAACCGCCATCCCGGGTCTGGCGTATGGAATAGCCGGCATCTTCACCAGGCCGGTCGAAGTAGTAATCCAGGCTGGCGCCGGGAAAGCGTTCCGCGGCCTCTGCCACAATCAGAATGCTCTGCAACAGCAGCGCCAGCAGCAAGGCAGGGCGGATCATAGGGGCTCCGGGTCAATTGTTCAGGAAAATCAGAGTACAGGCTGAAGACCCGCAAGGCCAGCCAGGCTGATGCATTGCGATCCGCATGAGAGCAATGATATCGGCTTGCGCGTGACTGTCGACCCATTGGCGTTTGCCACAGTAGCCGAACAGGCGGGAATGGGAATCCAACACCTGTACAGCAATGGTAATCAACAGAGGCAGACGATCAGGGTGGTAGTCGACTACCGTGAGCAGTCCGGCGGTGCTGGCAATAACAGCAATGTTGAATTCGCCGAAGCTGGCGATTTGAATGGCGACGGCATAGCAGACTTTCTGATGGTCTATCCCGACGGTCGGGTGCAGAATCTGTATGTGCTTGCCTGGATAAATCCACTGGAATGAGAGTCCCGCCAGCCAGTTGTAACGGCAGGCGGGATGTTTTCTCGTTTAAAGCCAGGCAAGCCAGACAGTCACGGTACTAATTTGTCAGCGTCAGTTCTGCGCCAACTTCGGTGCCTATCATCAATGTCATGTTGTTGCCGTCAGGAATCAGGCGCACTACACCCCCGGCACTTGATAGCCCGCAATCACCATTTTCGTCCACTTCGAAAAAGAGGATAAGCACGCCAGTCCCCGGCGTGTAGCGAAAAGTGCCGGATTCAATGCCGCCTTCCGGGCAGGATTCCTCATCTACACCTGCTGCCTGACTAAACTGCCAGGTGGCGTCTGCAACAAATGTAAGTTGTGAATTTTCACCGGCAACGTCCCAAGTGCCTACTATATTGTCAGCTACATTGCCTGACAACTCATCACCGGGTGTGATGTCTACCAGGGAAGACTCTTCAATCTTCATGGTCAGGGCAGCCGCATCGGCGACTGACAGTTCCAGATAGTAAAGGTTGCCGTTGTATACCAGGGTTGGGATTTGTAGTTTGCCTGTTTCACCATTGAAGATGGTCAGGGCCGGAAAAATCTGGGCCTGGGCGGCTGAAACTGATAGCAGGAAAGTAAATGCCAGTGTTGTTTTCAAGAGTATATTCTTCATCTTTTATTCCTTTGATTAGTAAATGCGCGCAACTGAGCACCTCCGTCAGTAGCCTGAGTCGCTGGCTGGGCGATCAGGAGCTGACAGGGTTATACACAGTTACATTATCCAGACTGTAATGAAGTGTTCCTTTGTCTCAGGTGAAATACAAAGTAGCCACTTCGGACGGCAGGAGTCAGCTGAGACAAATGAGGCTCTTTGGTCACTACTATCACTAGCTTTGAAGATAATCGGTTTTAGCGAGTTAAGGTAATGATCGATTGAAGCTGCTATGGGCAGGAATTTCAGGCAAAAGAAAATGATAGGTGTTACAGGTGCTTGGATCTACCATCAATCTGTTCGGTCATCATATAGATCTCGGAAAAGCGGGAATAGATTGCTTTTTACTTTGGGCTGTAAGCCGGACCTTATCGATGAAGAAGCTGTTAGAAGATAGACGGGTGCGAATATTTTGGTTTTCGATCGCTGATGGATTCTGTAAAGAGGGGTGGAAGGATGGGGCGTCATGTTTATGTTCTGGTAAGCGGTTTTCTATTACTCGTTATCTATTACATGGAGCGGTCAAGTCCAGAAGAGGAGGTGGGAAATGTCTATGAATGACGGAGATTTACCGGCTGTTGCTTCTTCAGGAAACGGTTTCAAGAGGGTGTTAATAAACCGAACGGAACACAATCGGCTCTGCCAATTCAATTATTGCTTGTTCATTGTCTGAATACATGCTGATATTGGTATGATTCAGCATTTGATGGAGTGGAATCTACTATGGGCCTGATTAAGCCTGATGCAAATGGTTTTTTGTTTAGGCCGGATCCAAGTCTGGCAATGATGCATGCTGCGAATCGGAAGAGCATTATTTCAGTGTTTGAAAAATGGATGCTAGGAAATGATGGCAAAGGCATGTTTGCTGGTTACACTTACTGGGGGCAATTCATTGCCCATGATGTGGCGCCCCGGGTGGGAAGTGACAGGAAGCGATCATCCTCGCTCGATCTCGATAGTCTGTATGGGAGTGGTTGGTATGACCGGGAGATAGCTCTCAATACGGCTGAGGGTAAATTTCTCACGGGCTTTAATACGGCAGATGGCGTTGGCGATGCGACTCGCATGGATCTTTTTCGACGTGCTGACAAAACGGCGGTTATTCCAGAGCCGCGCAATGAAGATAACCTTATCCTGTCACAGTTTCACCTATTGCTGCAGCGCTTTCACAACAAGATTGTCGATGGGCTGAAAAGTCTGTCACCTGCGCTTTCTCCCCAGGTGCGATTCAAGATGGCCAGGAATAATGTTGAAAGAGTTTTTCGGCGCCTTGTTATTGAAAATTTTTTGGAGCATGTGTGTGATAAAAATGTATATGAGCATGTCATAAAGCAGGGAAATAGATACTTCAAGTTCAAGAAAAATACTGATCTCCCCATGGAGTTTTCTGCTGCTATATTCCGTTTCGGTCATAGTCTGGTCAGGCAGGACTACCATCTCAATGATGTCGCGCATAATGTGTCACTTAAGGAGATTTTTGGGCTGACAGGTCCTGGAGGTTTCGGTGGGCGTCAAAGCTTGCCAGCAGGAAAAGTGGTGGATTGGAAGTTTTTTTTTCCACTCCCGCCCATTCTTGAGAGGGCGGCAGGGGCAGGAAGGATAGACCCCTTTATCGAAGAAGGGATGTACAAGATACCGGCAGGTAAAGGCAAGACGGTCAACATTGTGGAGAAGAATCTGGATCGAGGCATCGAAACCATGCTCGCGTCTGGCCAGAGTTGTGTGAGCTATATTCTGGAAAAGTACAAGAATCTGTCTCGGGATATCGGCCTGCATCAAGACAATCACATTACCAGGCTCAATCAGGAGCAAATTGAATTGCTGACCAACAGCAGGGTGCTTGACTGTACGCCATTGTGGCTTTATGTCTTGTTGGAAGCCAAGTCGAACTACGGATTAGGCGCTTGTCTAGGCCCCTTTGCGAGTCTATTGGTGTGTGAGTCAATCAGGTCGGCTTGCGAAAACTCCCAAGCTACAGAATCATTTGAATTGCCAGAATTGTCCAATTTGCACAGCATGTCGGATTTGATTGCCTGGGTTGGTTAATCTGGCGGGTGTAAGAGCTAATTAAAATAACCAGAAAAGGAGCTATTTATGAAGACTCGAAGAGAGATGCTTGAACCATGGGTTAATAAGGGGCATACCACACATGTGCAATACTTTCTTCCGGATAATATTCATGCGAAAGCGCTCGAAGAATTGAATGACTATCATCCCGGCGCCAAGCCCGAGTTCAAGGTACTCACCAAGCTGGACGACGAGACAGATCCTAATACCAGTCTTGCGGTGGAGGTAGAGGGAGCCTGGTCGCCTAAAAGTAAACTGGTAATGGAATCCATGAAATTTATCCCAGCGGCACCGCAATCCAAAAGGCCCATACTGATCGCGCTGCCAGGCCATTCCGATGGCGGGGGTGTGTGGTGGGAATTATGCCATATCCGCTTGCAGGCAATGCCTCAAGAGCTCACGCAGAAGATTAATCAGATAAGTGGGTTTGACAGTATCGGTAATGAACTGGTACTAATCTGGCGGCCAAAAGAAGAAAAACGCGGCGACCCTGCTGATGACAAGATTCCCGACGAGTACTATTACACATGCTGGAAATGGTAGGAATAAACTGTGCCGTCTGACGGCGCTATTGATTTTTGCGTTAGTCAGCCTGCAGCCCTGTTCGCTGCAGGCTGCAGAGTCTGTTCAGTCACTGCACGAAGAATGGCGCCTGGCCGCTGAATTTACCCTCTCTCCTAATGAGCAATCTGTGCTGGTAGTTCACCAGCAGGGCGCTGATCTGATTTTGCAGCTGCGCGCAGATTCTGAGCCTGTCCTTATCCAGGACAGTGCTGACGATTTTGTTGGTAGCGAAGTGCTACTGGCCGTGAATCACTCTGTGGTGCACAAGCAGTTTGAGCTTCATGTTAAGAACCGGCTGGCTGCGGTTGATTACGACTTTACTGTCGAACAGTTCGACGACCTTTCTGATTTTGAGTCGGGGCTGGCAAACACGCTCTCTGAAGCAAGTCGTCGCTGGTACGAAAATTCCCGAGATCCGGAAATTCTGTCACTGCTATCAGACATCCCTTTACCTGATGAATCCAGTCCATTGGTAACAATTGCCCACTGGCACAGAGTAGAGTTACTTGCTCATACTTCTCAATATGAACAGCTGTTGGATTATTTGACCAATTATCAGGAACAGCTCCTGGCCGGGTCCTCGCCGATTACGAGACTTTACTATGGCTGGATGCTGGCAAGAGCTTATCGTGGGCAGGACAGAATTGAAGAGGCGCTAGCACAGTTAGACAGCCTGGGGGTTCTGTTGCAATCCTTACAACAGGAATCAGATTTATCAGCCCAGCTATTACGCGAATCCGTGCGGGGTGATTGGGGCTTGGCGCAGGTCCTGTTGGGCCTGAAGCTGGGTGATCAGCAATCTATGCATCAGGGCGCCGAAAAAATCGAGATGGCCATATCCTATAGCTTGCCATTGAATGACTACAAGCTGCTTGGAGATTTGAGCAATTATCTCTATTCCTATCAATCAATGCTGGGATTAAGAGCTGAGGCCATGGCTACTCTGGATATTGCCGAAAGCTATTATCGCCGCTCTGGAAATTTGTCATCACTTGCCACTGTCAAAAACAACCAGGCATTTAATGAAAGGGCTATAGGTGATCTGAGCGCCGCACAGCATAATTACCGCCAGGCGCTGCAAATTCTGGAGCAAACATCCAGCTACAGGGGCTACGCGACAGTGCTCTCGAGATTGGCACTTACTTATCAGGTCTCAGGTGACTATTACCGTTCGGAAACTCTATTTAATGATGCTATTGCGCGCTTCCGGGACCTTAGTTTGGGTTTGCCGGCTCTGCAGGCAGAGATTGAATTGGGTGTTGTTTATCGCCTTCAATCCCGCTTCCAGGAAGCGATTACCCTGCAAAATCGCTTGTTAGAAAGCCTTGAAAGAGATATATGGCTGGACGAATTCCTGCGGGTGAATATTGAATTGGCGCGGAACTACCTCGCTGTCGGCAATGCTTCACTGGCATCGCAGGCCATTACTGCAATTCGACCAATTCGTGATGGAGCGGTCCGCCTGGGAGTGGTCCTGGATGCTTATGCGATTGATATAGAACTTATGTATTTGGAAGGAAGCTCCAATCAGGCTCGAAATCTGGTGGCTACAGCTCTTCAGCGAATCGAAGAAGCGAAACAGGCTGTCGGGCAAGCGTCGGCTGACATATTGATTGAGCCCGAGCAGCAACTGGATATACTCCAGCTCCTGGCGAAAATCGAGTTGGCAGCAGGGAACCAACAAGAAGCAATCGCAGCAACAGACCAGGCAGTAGAACTGCTTGGAAAGGTGCGCAATGAAATGGACTTCGAACGACAGGGGCCAACCTGGCATGCGAAAACCAGGCGTGTAATTGATTTTGCAGCAATGATTGATTTTGATCGCTATCTGCAAACAGGAGAAGACCGCTTTCTCGAAAATGCTTTTACGGTTTTGCAAAGCAATAATGCAATAAACCTGGCAGAAGCGCGGATATTTGCCAACCGTCTTTCACAGGACAATACTTTCGATTTTGACTCGGAAAGGCAACAATTATGGCGGGATATGCTGGAATCCAAGCGCCGACTTCTGGAAGCCTCAGTGACTGGTTTTCTGTCATCAGACATAGAGGTGAATGCTGCAATGGCGGAGGAGGCTTATAAAGCCTTTGTCAGTCAGTCTGATCACCGACTTTTTGAAAGGCCACAGCCCCTCACACTGGATGAATTACAGTCCCGTCTGCAAGCGGGCCAGGCCGCCTTGCTATATTCACTGGCTGATACGCGTGGCCATAGTGTGTTGGTTACCTGTGATGATGTGCAAGTGGCAGTATTGCCGGGCGCAGCAACATTAGAGGAATTGATCAGGGAAGTCGCGGCCGAGTATGCTAGTGTCGACGGCCCCGGAAGCCGGGTAGCCAGCCAGATGCTTGCTGAGCACCTGTTGGGGGGGCTGGAAATTCCCGACAATATTAATTCCCTGATTGTCGAATCCAATGGTTTGTTGTCCCTGGTTCCATTTTCGGGTTTGCCTCTTGTTCAGAAGGGTGGTCAGGCATTGATGCTCGATTACTATGATCTCAGTAGTACCCCTTCATTCAGTCTCTACTTTCAAACTTCGAATCAACAGAATACGGATGATCTTTCATCGAGGCTGAATATCGCTATCTTTGCGGATCCGGAAATTGTAGTTGAAAGCGCCAGTGCTGCGAATCACGCCGAATCTGATTGGGCCGGAACACTCGCTCCGCTGCCGAATACAGCTGAAGAGGCTCGTGCTATTCGGGCTTATTTCTTGACAGGCACTGCGGCTGTTCATACTGGTTCCGGTGCAAACCTGGAAAATTTTCTGGACTCTCAGGCCCGCAATTCTCGCATACTTCATGTGGCGACTCATGGATTTTCAAACACCAGAAACCCGGATTTTCTGGGTCTGTATTTCTCCAAAAGCAATGAGGCAGGCTCCAGTTACCTGACCTATACAGATATCAAGGAAACGCGTTTTACCAATGAGTTAGTGGTAATCAATGGCTGCGAGACGGCTGCCGGTGAGGTGCTCCCGGGTGAGGGGATGATGGGGCTTTCGAGAACTTTTCTGGCGCGTGGTGCTAAAGCGACCATCGCCACGCTATGGCCGGTATCGGATGCCGCCAGTGCGCGTTTCATGGCTTATTTTTACGATGAACTTATTCGGGCTGAAGCTGAACCTTCCAGGGCTTTGCGCAATGCCCAGTTAAGATTGCGCCGGTCCCCCCAGTACCAAAATCCGTTCTACTGGGCTGCTTACACGCTGGATGTGGCAGATTCGACCATGAAGCCAGTTTTGAAGTGAATCGTTTGGCTATAGCTGGTTCTCATTCACAAAATTCACCTGATAGCTGTTCTGATACTGATTGTCAGAGGAGTTTACGCTGATGCTATACCTCCCCTGTAATGCCTTGTTCAGAACCACACGCAGCCAGCCATCATTGTCGGCGTTAAGTCCCGTTTGGTGAAGTACCTGGCTGTCGTTGCTGATATCCACAACCGACAATTCATAGGCGCTTTCTCTGCCAAGTGAAAGGCCAATATCTATAGTCAGCAATAGAGGAGGGGTACCCGGTACACTGATTTCAGACCCGTTATTGCGTAAATTTTGCAGGGTAATTGCAGTTGCGATTGGCTGAAGGGCAATGTCGCTATCGATTCCGGCATTGTTTTGTTCCAGCAGCGGCAGGCCGGCAAGGGCCACAATGGCCAGACAGGCCGCCAGCGATTGCGGCTGGGCAAACCACTGCTGCCAACCCACCAGCCAGGTTGCTCTGGCGGGCTCTGCCGCCTTGCTTTCCAGCAGCGTGGGATCCGCGCGTAATTCATTCCCCATGGCCTCGGCCCGCTGCACTTCATTGAGCAGGGCTTCGTCTTCGAGCAATTGTGCCTCGAAGGCAGCCAGTTCCTGCTCCGACAGGGCCTGGCGCAGATAGGGTTCAATCAGGGACTGGTAGTCAGTGTTGTCGTCGTTCATGGACACGCTCTTGGGGCCATTCATGGAATCACTCATGAGATGGCCTCGGTACTCAGGTCATCTACCTGATCTTCAATCAGTTCCTTGAACCGCAAGCGGGCACGGGAGATCACGCGATCGAAGTGCCGGTGACTCAACTCCAGCTCGTCGCAAATCTCCAGCTTGTCCTTGTCTTGCAGGTAGTACAGTTTCAATATTTGTCTATCTCTGTCGTTTTTCAATTCTTCAATCAGTTGCCGGGTGGCGGCGCCGGCTTCCCGGCGCAGCAGAGTCTGGTAGCTGTCTTCGCTGCTGCGGGCCATGGCCTCAACCAGCGAGCTGTCTGCCGAGGTCTTGCGCCGACTCTCCTTGCGAATCTCGCCGATGAACAGATTGACCGCCGTTGATTGCAGGTAGGCCGCCAGTTTGGATGGGTCGTCGAGCGGTTTGCTGCGCAATTTCTGAATCACCACCAGGAAAGTCTCTTGTTGCAGGTCGGCTGCTCTTTCGCTGTCGCCCGTACGTTTGCCAAGAATGTAGGAAAGTGCTCGCCCGTATTTACGTACCAGCGCCTCTTCAGCATTCCTGTCGCCCTGGTATATAGCTGCGACTATCGATTCAGATGTCTCAAATTGCTCGCTCAATTTTCGGGCCTTGCCTTGTTTTTGACCTTTCTTCCAATTGAAAGTCTGGCAATAGTGTAATGCTTTCAAAGGTTTATTAACAAGGATTAAAGCCATCCCTTCTGCCGGCTGAACGGTTCCGGGGTCAGTACGAGTGATTGCCTGGGACAAACAGCCAGGCTGGCGCAGTAATTCATCAGGGCGAGCTTGCTGACTGCAACGATTAGTCAGCCTCACAGCAAGAATAAAACAGGCAGGAGGGGATCATGCCAAACCAATTAAACAACAACAGCTCAGGTTCATTCAGCTTCTGGAATATCATCGAAACCCTGTTTGGATGGGTGCAGGACTGGATCAGGGATCGCCGTGATGATGACGACAACAACAGAAAAAACATCGATGGCACAGACGGCGATGATGTGCTCACCGGTAATGATCGTAACAACAAGATCACGGGCCGGGACGGCAATGATGAACTCTATGGTCTTGATGGCAAGGATGATCTGCGCGGTGGCGATGGGGATGATTGGCTGGAAGGGGGCGATGGCAGGGACTTGCTCCGGGGCGGTAGTGACAATGACACTCTGATCGGCGGCGCCGATCGCGATGATGTGCGTGGCGGTGATGGCGACGATGAAATCATCTGGCGAGCTGGCGATGGTGACGAAAAAGCCGACGGTGGCGACGGCCAGGACAGCTTCACGCTGGTGACCTCGGATACCGAATCCCAACACATCACCGTTTCCCAAGGCCGTAACGGGCGCCTGGAAGTCACCGTAGATGGTGCCCAGGGCGGGGAACTGGAACTTGAAAGCATCGAGAACTTTAATCTTGAGGTTGGGCTCGGCGGCGTCACTCTCGATCTGGGTGATGCGCCAGATGGCAATTTCGATGAGCCGATCGATCTGTCCGGCGGCAGCGGCAGCGATGCCATTGATGTCAGCGACAGCACTACGCCGGTCAGTGTGGATGCTGGTGAAGGCGATGATGTGGTGACCGGCGGTAGCGCCAATGACCAGATCAGTGGTGGCGAAGGCAGCGATACCATTTCCGGTGGTGGTGGCGATGATGTGATCGACGCCGGTGTCGGTGATGATACGGTGCTGTGGAGTGCCGGAGACGGTAATGACAACATCGACGGTGGCGAAGGCTTTGATGCTGTTGATCTGACACTGGAAGAAAGCCAGCCCGGCTCCCTGTCTATCAGTGCTGATGCCAATGGCAATGTCATTCTGGTGACTGACGATGGCTCGCAACTGACCCTGGATGGGGTGGAAGACATTATTATCAATGCCGGCAGTGGTGGTTCCATCATTACTATTGGCGACCTGACCGGTACTGATATCGCTCAGGATACGCTTTATTTTGTTGGTGGTGCCGGCGCCGACTCTCTCGATGCCAGTGCAACCGATCGACGCATTAATGCCCAGGGTAATGGCGGCGATGACGTCCTGGTCAGCGGCTCGGGCAATGACATTCTTAACGGCGGTGATGGCAACGATGTACTCGATGCCGGCAGTGGTTCCGGCGCAGACAATGTGCAGGGTGGTGCCGGTGATGACAGCATTACCGTCACCCTTGGTGACGAAGACAACACCCTGGCCACCGATCTGGTGGACGGCGGTGCCGACAATGACTCCCTGAATGTAATCTTCGTCGAACCCACGCCCCATGATCTGGTGCTGCGGGTCAGTAGCAATGGCGATGGTTCCATCAATATCGTCAGTGAAGATCTGGGCGGCTTTACTATTGCCGAACAGGTCAATGCCAGCAATATCGAAAATCTCACTATTACTGCCGGCGAAGGGGCGCTGGAGTTTGAGCTGGATTCTTTGGCTGACACAAGTCTCACCGACGGTGTGAGCTTTGTAGGCAGCAGTGATGCCGATTCCTTCGATGCTTCATCAACTGATGTGTCCACTGACCAGAATGGCGGCGCCGGTGATGACAATCTGCTGGGTGGCTCTGCCAACGACCTGCTTGAGGGCGGAGCAGGCAATGACAGCCTTGCTGGTAACGGCGGTGATGATTTGCTGCGCGGCGGTGCAGGTGATGATGTGCTGGATGGCGGTGCCGGTGTGGATACTGCTGATTACAGTGACGCCAGCACCGACCTGACAATCGATCTTGGCCTGGTGTCGGCCCAGGACACTGGCGCGGCTGGCATGGACACCCTGGTGAATGTGGAAACCGTACTGGGTGGCAGCGGCAATGATGTGCTGACTGGTAATGCTGCAGACAACACCCTTGAAGGTGGCCTTGGCGACGATATCCTGGAAGGGGGTGATGGCTTCGACGTCCTCATGGGCGGCGATGGGAATGACAGCCTCAGTGACAATGCTGGTGGCGGTGTACTCATCGGTGGCAGTGGCGATGATTTTATCGACGGTCACGCCAGCTATATGGATGATCCCGGCGCCGTGCAGGTCAATCTCTCGTCCGCGGCGGTGGATACCAACGGTGACAGCAACCCTGACCTGGCAGCCCAGACCGCCCGGGACGGTTATGGCAATACCGACACTTTCGGCAGTCTGGCCACTGCTGCTACCGGCTCGCAATACGCTGACCACCTGACTGGCTCGGCAGCAGATAACATCCTGCGCGGGCGTGCCGGCAATGACAGCATCAATGCGCTGGGTGGTGATGACATCATCTTTAGCGGCAGCGGCGACGATGCCATAGATGGCGGCGATGGCTTTGATTTTGTGCACTACCATGATGATGGTTTGGATGCTGCCGGCAGTGCTACCCAGGGGGTAGTAGTGGACCTGGCAGCGGGGAGCGCCACCGATGGTTTCGGTGATAGCGACAGCCTGACAGCCATCGAAGGGGTGATCGGCAGTGCACTGGCCGATCAGATCTCAGGTGATAATCAGGATAATACTCTGCTGGCCCGAGCCGGTGATGACAGTGTTGCTGGCGCTGGAGGTAATGACACCCTGGGCGGTTGGTCAGGCAATGACAATCTTGATGGCGGTGCCGGTGAAGACCGGCTGATTGGAGATGTGGGCGACGATACGCTAACCGGCGGCAGCGAAGCCGACACCTTTGATTTTCGTACCTATTCTGATGGAGGCAGTAATGAGTTTGGTCACGACACCATTACCGATTTCGATGTCGCCGAAGATGTGATCGACCTGGCACCATTCGGACTGGCTAATCTTGGAGAGCTGCAGGCCATCGCCAGTGATGATGGGGCAGATACAACCATCAGTATCGGTGCCAACCAGAGTATCAGTCTGCAAGGTGTACTGCTTGCCGATCTGACGGCAGCCAACTTCATCTTCGATGACAGTGCCGGTGGTGGCCCCATTGTGGGAACTGAAGGCGATGATGTGCTGGACGGCACGCCAGATGCTGATGTCATCCAGGGGCTCGCGGGTTTCGATATCATTCGCGGCTATGACGGCGATGATCATCTGCAAGGTGGGGCAGACGTGGACCTGTTGCATGGTGGTCAGGGTAATGACCTGATCGATGGTGGTGACTTGATTGACTTCACTATGCACAACGATGATCCGGCTTCTGTCACCATTGATCTCGGCCTGCAAACCGCCACCGATGGCTGGGGCGATACCGATACCCTGATCGGCATCGAAGGCGCCCATGGCTCCGAGTTTGATGATGTCTTGCTGGGCAGCGACAACCTTGATCGGTTGCGTGGCAATGGTGGTAATGACCTGATCTACGGTTTCGGTGGCCCTGATCATATCCTCGGCGGGGAAGGCGACGATGAAATCCATACCGGCGCCGATGGCTCCTGGTTTGTGGATGGCGGCCCCGGCAATGACTCTATCACCGGCGATGAATTTGGTTGGGACAATATCAATGGCGGCGAAGGCGACGATACCCTGATCGATCCCTCCGGTTCCGGCATTCTTACCGGCGGCGCCGGCAATGACCTGATCGATGGCCGCCCCGGCTACGAAAGTGACCCCGCCGGCATTCTGATCAATTTCGACGATAGCCCCTGGGATGTCTTCGGCGACGGCAGTCAGATCCTGGCGGCACGCACCGCCCTGGACGGCTACGGTGACACAGATACCCTGCAGGCCGGCGCTATCGATCTCAATGCCTCCAATTTTGATGACCATGTTCAGGGTTCGGCCTTTCACCAATTCTTCGATCTGCGCGGTGGGCACGACACCGCCTATGGACTGGGCGGCGATGACAGTTTCCGTGGCGGCAGTGGCGAGGATTACATGGACGGCGGTGATGGTTTTGACAATGTCGACTACAACGACGATGGCTATGATGGCGCCGGCGAAGCCAGCCAGGGCGTCGTCGTCAACCTGGGCAGTAGTGATTTTGCCTATAGCTGGAACGGCCTGTCAGGCACAGCTCTGGCCAATAGCGCCGTGGATGGTTGGGGTAATACCGACCAGCTTTTCAATATCGAAGCAGTACATGGCTCGGAACTGGCCGATGTCATCGTCGGTCATGAGCAGCATGACTGGCTCTGGGGTGGTGCCGGCGATGACCAGCTCTATGGCGGTGGCGATGGCGACAATCTCATCGGTTATTCGGGCAATGACCTGCTGGATGGCCAGAGCGGAGACTGGGATACCGCCTGGTATGACATCTGGGAAATTGCCAATGGTGTCACGGTAGATCTGTCAGCAGGCCTGGCCACAGATGATGGTTTCGGTGATCAGGATACGCTGGTGAGTATCGAAAACGTCCGTGGTTCAAAATTTGCGGACACCATAGTGGGGGATGCCGGCTCCAATGATCTCCATGGCATGGGGGATGACGATGTGATCCATGCCGGGGACAGCCAGGATTGGCTTTATGGCAATCTCGGCAATGACCAGCTGTTCGGCGAAGGCGGTGATGACTGGCTGCAGGGCAATGAAGGCGATGACCTGCTGGACGGCGGTGGCGGTAATTATGACTGGGCCAGTTATGGACCCTGGACCGGCACCACATCCGGTATCAGTGTCGATCTGTCGGTGCTGGTGAATGCCGGCGGCTATAACAATGTGTCTGTGGTCAGCAATGACGGTCACGGCAATACTGACTACCTGCGCGACATTGAAAATCTCAACGGCACTGACTTTGATGATCAGATCACCGGCAATGCCACTGACAATCGACTGGAAGGTTACGCGGGTAATGACCAGCTCAATGGGGGTGATGGTCATGACTATCTGTTGGGGCATGATGATTTTGATACTCTGACAGGTGGGGCTGGCGATGACATGCTGGATGGCGGTGAGAATGATGATGTGCTTACCGGTGGCAGTGGCTATGACCGTTTTCGATTCAGCAGCTACACCGACGAGGGCAACCCCACCAGCTTTGGTCAGGACATCATTACTGACTTTACTCTGCATCAGGACCGGCTCGATCTCTGGGACGTGCCCCATATCCTCAATTACAATGCACTGTTAAATGCCTCCAGCCAGGTCGGTAGCGACGTGGTGATTTCCTTTATCACCAACACTCATGGTGTGGATGAAACCAATTCCATCACTTTGCAGAATTTCAACCTGGCTGATCTTGAGCATATCGATATCAATTATGGCCGCATTGCAGGCACCGAGAATGATGATGTGCTGTTCGCCCCGGCCGGTGGCGCCTATGTGGATGCCCGGGAGGGCAATGACATCCTCAATGGCAGTGCCGACCGGGACGATCTGGATGGCGGCCCCGGAAATGATCAGCTATTCGGTAACGATGGCGATGACAATCTGCGCGGCGGTGATGGTGTGGATACTATCGACGGTGGCAACGGCTGGGATCAACTGGACTACCGCTGGACCGGTGAAAATCAGGGCGTGGTGGTGGACCTGTCCCTGAATCAGGTGATCAATGATGGCTTCGGCAATCAGGACAGTGTCATCAATGTGGAAAATGTTCAGGGTAGCGAGTTCGATGATGTGATTATCGGCGATGCGCTGGGCAATAATCTGCGTGGCCGTGAGGGCGATGATTCCATCAGTGGCGGTGCCGAAGATGACTGGATCGAAGGCGATGAAGGTCATGACGAACTGTTTGGCGACGATGGCGATGATGTGCTGACCGGCGAGCAGGGTAATGACCTGCTGGACGGCGGGGCCGGCCAGGACCGGGCCAACTATGATGACTGGGCAGGGACCTACAGTGGTGTAACGGTTGATCTCGGTGCGGTGCAGGCCAGTGCTGGCGGCTACAGTAATGTGGTTGTGGTCAGCGACGGCCAGGGCGGCACTGATTACTTGCGCAGCATCGAAGACTTGCAGGGCAGCTCCTACAACGACAACTTCACCGGCGATGGGGCAGAAAACATTTTAAATGGCCGGGAAGGTAACGACATCCTCAATGGCATGGCGGGCGATGACAATATCGATGGCGGAGACGGAAACGATACCCTGGATGGCGGTGCCGGTGAGGACTGGCTCTTCGGTGGTGCCGGTAATGACACTATCGATGGTGGTGCCGACTGGGATCATCTCGCCTTCGATGAATGGACCGATGTCAATCAGGGAATCCAGCTCGATTTGTCGAGCAATCTTGTCAGCAACGATGGTTTCGGCGACCAGGACATGGTGTACAACATCGAGAGTATCGGCGGATCGGCCTTTGATGATGTGATTACCGGCGACGGCAATGACAACTATCTTGAGGGCCGCGATGGCAATGACATACTTACCAGCAATGGTGGCTCTGATTTTCTGCGCGGAGACAACGGCGATGATACGCTGATTGTATTGGGCGGCACCGGACACGCGGGTCTGGAAGGCGGCAGTGGTGATGATCTGTTTACCCTGAGCGACGGCCGCAATGTCGATATTCATGACTTTACTGCCGGTGCCGGTACTGAGGATGTCATCGATCTTGCTGGAATTGCCGCACTCAACGATTTCGCCTCGGTACTGGCAGCCGCCAGCGATGATGGCGGTGGCAACACCAATATCGATCTCGGTGGGGGCTTCAATCTGCATTTGTCAGGTGTTTCGACCGCCAGCCTGCATGGCGATGACTTCCTGTTTTAAAGCTGCATACTGGCTCTGAATTCCTCGGGGCAGGCCAGGCCGGATGAGCAAGCGGCCTGGCCTCTTTTTGTTGGCAGGCTTTATCAGCTTCTTTCGGACTCTACGTGGCAAACTGGCAAATTGCGGACTAAGCTGAAGACAGTGTTCGCGAAACCCAGGCAAGGAGGCCTGGCAAGGAGACAGCCATGACATCCCGAGCAGTGTCTTTTCTGAAAAAGGCAGGCCTGCGCCTGCTGCAGTTGCTGGCGGGACTTTATCTGCTGGCCATGGCCCTGCTGTATTTCCTGCAGGAGAGCATCCTGTTCTTCCCCACGCCGGCAGATCCCGTGCTGGCCGCGCAGCAGGGTGCCGAAGCCGTAGAGGTGGATCATGACGGCACGGTATTACGCGGCTGGTATGTGGCCGCCTCTGATCCCGGAGCCGACACCGTCATCTTTTACGGGGGCAATGGCGATGAGATGTCCCGCAGCCTGGCTGCCATCACTGCTCTGGGGGACTACAACTATCTGCTGATGAATTACCGGGGCTATGGCGACAGCGATGGCGAGCCGGGGGAGGCGGCGCTCAAGGCCGATGCTGTCTTTATTATCCAGACTCTGGAAGAGCGCGGCCTTTTAGACAGTCGCCGCAGTCATTTGCTGGGGCGCTCCCTGGGCAGTGGTATCGCCATGCATGTGGCTGCCAGTCTGGAGGTGGCATCCCTGAGCCTGCTGACTCCCTACGACAGCATTGCCGCCGTGGCCGCCGGGCGTTATCCGCTGTTTCCCGTTCGCCTGTTGATCAGGCACCCCTTTGATTCCCTGGCCTATATGGGGCAGGTGGCAGAGCCAACCCTGATCATCAAGGCCGCCAGTGACCGGGTGGTGCCCACTGTCCATGCCGATGCCCTGATTGACGCCTGGCAGGGGCCAGTGCAGAGCATCACAGTGCCGGGCACCACCCATAACCGCATTTATTCGCCGGACTTTTACCGGCAAATGGCGGCCTTTCTGGCTGCTGCCGGGGCGGCGTAAAGCCCCGGCGGCAGGCTGTCGTTATTCTCCCGGGAGTTTCCCTGTAGACAATATCAGGGCTATTCCAAATAATAATGGACAGAGAATGTCCGTCAGACCCGATTCCTGCGTCCTTATATAAGGCGATAATCAAGAATAAAGGGGGATCCATTCCTTGCAGATCAGCTACCGGCAGCGCTCCGGATTGCTCGTCGTTCTGTCCATACTGTTCATGTTCAGCCTCCGGGCCCCTGTGCTATTGGCCCAGGAGCCGGTTATTCATGCCTATACCCAGCTAAGAAGCCCGGTTGACCGTGTCACCGATGCCGAAGGCAGGGTTGTGCCGGTGGATATGGGGACTCAACTGTTCCATGCCCTGATGGCTGAAGCCGGGCTGGACTATGACATTACCCTGTCTCCCTGGGCCCGCAATATCCAGGCCCTGGACAATCAGCCCAATGTGCTGGCTTATACCTTTGTGCGCAGCGCCGAGCGCGAAGACAAATACTACTGGGTGGGGCTGGTGCAGAATATCCAGTCCTATCTGTACGGCCTGAAGGAAAATCAGGCCAATCTGCCCACCAGCCTGGAGCAGGCCCGTCAATATCGTGTTGGCAGCATTCGCGACGATGCCTATGACAATCTGCTGCATGACCTGGGTTTCCCCCACATCGTGCATATCAACAACAGTTCACCCTGGCTGACCCTGATGGAGCGGGGCCGCATCGATCTGGTGCCCTACAGTGAACTGGCCATTGGCAACTATCTGGAGCACCAGAATCAGCCCCCGGACCGGCTGCTGCCGGTGGTGGAGCTGGAGGCACTGTCCACCGGGCTCTATTTTGCCCTCAGCAAGCACAGTGATGAGGCGGTATTCCGGCGTCTGCGCCAGGCCTATGTGCGGATGGTGGCCAGCGGCGAGTACCAGAGCATTGTGGGGCAGCCCCATCCGCAGCTGCCCAATTCAGTTGTAACTTCCCAGGGCTCTGATGCGTCTAATTGACAGATTTTCAGGATTGATTATTAAAAATTAGGAA
>JALEHB010000073.1 GCA_022763285.1 Pseudomonadales bacterium
CCCCAGGCCGCAGAAATAGAAACCGACAGCATCATCGATGCTGTCCTCATATCCCCGGTCACCGCCACCATCACCCGCACCGGCACGGCTTCCCTGCCCCCGGGTGACCACAGCCTGATCATCCGTGACCTGCCGGGGCGGCTTGATCCCAATCGCCTGGTATTGCGCCTTGATGACCAGTCGGTACGTATTGGCAATCTGCGCCTGCGCCGGGAGTTTCAGGATGAGGTTGTGGGTGAGGAACAGCAGCGCCTGGAGACTGAGATTGAAGCGCTGCGCTTTGAACGGCGGCAGGTGACCGATGGCATCGCCTCGGCCCAGACTCAACTGCAATTGCTGAATTCCCTGGCCAGTGGCTCTCTGGGGGCGGATGAGGATTTGCTGTCCACTGACAATCTCACGGGCCTGCTCACCACCCTGGTGGATGCCGGTAACAGTGCCCGGCAAAGCATTCGCGAGGCGGAACGGGAGGTGGCGCGGCTGGATATTCAGATTGAGCAATTACAGGAGCAACTGGCGGCCTTTGCCGCGCGGGAGCGCTCGACCCAGGTGGCCACAGCCTCGCTGCGGGTGGAAGCCCAAACCGAGACCGACTTCAGCCTGAGCTACCCGGTGCAGGAAGCCTCCTGGAGCTGGCAACATGAGGCAAGACTGAACAGCAGCGATGCTTTTCTGCAATTGACCCGCAACGCCATCCTGGGCCAGACCAGCGGCGAGGACTGGAACGATGTGGAGCTTACCATCACCACCGTGCAGGGCAATCGCAATATCAATGCACCGGATATCAATACCCGTCTGGTAAGCCTGCAATCCGAACGCCCCCAAACAAGGAACCAGCGCGCCTTCTCTACTGCCGCCAGAGCGGCTGATGCCAGTGTTCAGGAGGTGCTGGTCACCGGCGCCTATCTGAACTCCTCGGTGCAATCCACTTCCAGTGACTATCAGGTGAGCTACCGGGTACCGGGTCGGGTGAGCATTGCCTCGGGTGCCGAGCAGCAGATATTCCCGGTGGATGAACGTGGCATGGACGTGGAGCTGGCCCTGGTGGCGGTGCCGGAGCTTGCTACCGCTGCTTTTCTGGAGGCCCGCTTCACTATGGAAGATGAGATTCCCATTCAGGACGGGCAGATGCAGTTCTATCTGGACAACAGCTTTATCGGCAGCAGCTATGTGGGCGCCCTGCTGCCCGGCGAGGAAGTCAGCCTGCCCTTCGGTCAGGATGAACGAATTCGAGTAGAGCGACTGGCGGAACAGGAAGAAGATGACAGCGGGGGAACGTTCCGACGAGCTGCCGAGAATGTACGCCAACGCTATGTACTCACCAGCTTCCACGACCAGCCGGTGGATATCGAAATCCTCGGCATGCTGCCGGTGTCACAGAGTGATGATGTGGAGGTGGAGATCGACCGCGATGCCACCGAAGCCGATGCCGATAACATCGATGGCAAGCGCGGCAGCCTGATGTGGCAGCGCCGCCTGCAACCAACCGGGACCGTGGAGATTCGCCACTTCTATTCCATCCGCTACCCCGAGGGTGAGCAGTTGGATTATCGCTACGATTAAAGATTTAGGGACAAGATTTGGGGACACTGACAAAATAACAAATTAAGCCGCATTCACTTGTTATGTCAGTGCCCCATTTTCCCTTGCATTACATCTGGGACAATAAGCAGGTTAATAGCAGTAAACTGGCTGTACTATAGGCGTAACTGGCTTCCGCGGCAGCGTCTGGACACTAAAGTGAGAATAATAATGAAAGTGAATCGATGGTTGACCTGTCTTTTTCTGGCTCTGACAACTGCTTGCACTACTGTTCCTGATATTGATATCCAGTATCCGTTCACCCAGGTGCAGCTTGAAATCGCGGTGTTGCAATCTGCCATCTGCTCCAGCGATTCGCGCGCCCATGTCGTTACTGACCTGATGGTTACTCCCCGCTATTCAGCCGACAGAAGTGCGCTCGGCAGTCTCAGTCTTGATAGCTTTGACGCCTGGTATGCAAACGGAAACATAGAAGTCTCTTTCTACGCTGATGGACGACTAAAAGGAATTAACTCCTCAGCCACCGGCCAGGGCAGCCAGGTGTTTAGTGCTGTTCTGGCGGCATTGGCTGGCCGTCAGGGAATGCTTGACGCCAGTGCCGACCTGACTGCGGCCTGTCAGTACATCAACAGCATCAACGGCGGTAAACCGGTGTCTGTCAAAAGTGTTGGCTTGTTTCCTGGCAACAATACCAGCGTCTCCCTGGGCTCGGCCTACCCAGTCAACTTCTCACGCCAGAACCTGACCATTGACCCAGACGCCATGCTGTCGATTTTTGGCCCACTACCTACTGGCAGAATAGCAATCGAGAGCGTGGACCCTGTTTGCGCAAATTCCAGTTCGACTACTGCTGCCTCTGTCCCGGACTACCTCTGCGGCAAGCAAAGGTCAATGATCGGGCAAAGTAAACCTTACATCCTGTTGCGCCAGCCAGCATTGGCCAGTATTGAGGTTACTGCAGGTAATCCTGAAAACACGCTAACTGCTTCTGCTCACTATCCTCAGCTGGGCAAGATTTACGGCATGACCTTCTCAAAGCCTCCCGTATTTGGTTCCACCAAATTTGAACTGGACATCTCGGAAGAAGGACTGCTTTCAAGACTGTCCTATGGCTCAGATAGTGGGGCCGAAGGTTTGATCACCGCGCTGGGAGGACTGAATGAAGCCACCGAAGGCCAAACCGCAGCAGAACGCGCGGCGGAGATAAAATCCGAAGCAGATCTCATCGCACAACAGCAGCGACTGTTGACTTGTGTGAACGATGCGTCGGCCTGTGAATAAGGCCTGCTAAAACTTGGGGACACTGACAAAATAGCTAAATAAGCGGACCTTAAAGTGTTATTTTGCCAGCGTTCCCTGCAGTGCGCTTTCTACACCTCGGCATTAATCAGCCGGCAAACTCACCGGCGCGCCCTCATCCTTCAGCATAAAAGGTTAATTGAGACAATCAGTCAGTCAATTACAGTACACAGTTATGTCCAGGGTTGAGTTACGGCTCTGATGATCATAGCTGCTAAGCAGGTACCTGCAACATTCATTGATGTGTATTTAAAAGTACAAACGGTCTGCGAACGGTAGTAAACAGTGAGCAATCGACTTGCTGCAAGGTAAAGCGATAATGAATTCGAACAATTGGTTCACCAGTAGGTCAGGATTGGACGATTCGCTCCAAATTTCGGTTGAAACACTATCGATTGTGTACTCCTCTCAGGTATTCTGGGCAACATATATCCCAAGAGGTATTTTTCACTCTTCGTCTACACCATATAACAATTATTCTGGTGTCATTCGAGAAATCTAATAAGAAGCTCAATTACAAGGAGTCAACATGCGTAATCTGCAATGGGCTACAGCGTTGTGTACCTGCTCAATTCTCTTTTCCAGCTCCGCTGCTGCACTGCAGGCATGTGGTGATGAGTATGCGATGTCAGTCTTTGATATCAGCAGCGGCTCGCTGGACATCAATATTGATGCCCCCGGGCTTGGCCAGTATGACATTCAACTGAATCTGGATGCCGAAAGCGACGAGACCGCTTTTATCATATCGCAAGCCGAGCCATTAACAACGACGGGGAGCGAAATTCATGGCTATTTGTCTGGCGCGACACTAACCGTTCCGTGCCTGTATGGGGAAGGACTTGGTGTTTTCAGCGTGGTTCTTCTTATCAAAGAAGATCCCGAGCTTCGCCTCGTGCTGGCTGGAACTGGAGCAGTGCAAGGTGCCGTTGCCAGTGCTGGCAGCAGTGTCGATAGTGTTGAAGTCCACATCGCAAACCCTCTGGTTAAAGCCGGGGATTCAGCAGTAGCCTATGCCATAGCAAAAACCAGCGATGATCGGGTCGTGCTCGGTAAAACACCCCAGTGGAGTGTGAGTGCACCCGGCAAGGCGATGGTTGGCGCGGATGGCACCCTGACAGGTATAGAGCATGGAAAGACCAATTTGATAGCGACTGTTGATAACGTCGCCGGTGATACCCAACTCAGCATCTATGAAGACGGATTTGTTACCAATGTCGGCCCTCAGTTTATGCTGGATGGTGAGCCCTTTTATCTTGCTGGCGCGAACGGTCAGCAACACTTGGCGGCCTACAGTCATTATGGCCTCGAGTACGCTATCGAGAACGCCGAGTATTTTGGCGTCAATGCCGTGCGAATTTGGGGCTCCTCCAATGCGGGGTCTGTGCGCGATGACTCGGTGGAAACCCTGGGTGTGGAAATCGATATTGATGATGAAGATATCACTGGCGAATACCCATATCACAGACCGATCTACCAGTATTGGGATACGGATACACAACAGATTGTTTATAACGAGCAGGACAACGGTCTGCCATTTCTTGATCGTTATATCTATCTGGCGAAGCAGGCAGGCATCAAGGTGGTATTCAATCTGGAAGATAACTGGGAATGGTACTGGGGTGGAATAAACCAGTATGTTATTTGGTTTGGAGGCAACCGCCACGAAGATTTCTATGTCAATGAGGACATGAAGCAGGCCTATAAGAACTGGGTCTCCTACCTGCTGAATCGCGTCAATACCTACACAGGGGTCGCATACAAGGACGAACCCACCATCATGAGTTGGGACATCCTGAACGAAGCTGGCTGTTTTCATGACACTGCGTCGGAAGGCGTTCTGTCCTGGGATGAGGATACTGAGTCGTACTGCAACAATGAAATTATAGAAGCATGGATTACTGAGATGGCGGCCTACGTCAAGTCGATCGACTCCAAACATCTTCTGGCCGTGGGAGGTCAGGGCCACTTTACCAATACGCTGGCTGATACCTACGATCCGCAAATGGGTCACGTGTATTACACAACCAATGAGCCTGGCATGAGATACATCCTCTCAGACCCCAATATCGATCTGGCAACCTATCATATGTATCCTTATGAGTCTCCGCCCGGTGATGGTTCACTCACTCCTTTGGAGTGGGGATCCAGATATATTCAAGACCGCCTTGCCTTGTCTGATGAATACAACAAACCAGTGGTGCTGGAAGAATTCGGCGCCACAGAAGCCGAAGACTTGCTCGAGCTTATCGATCCCTGGTTGACGCTATTGTATGAGCATAATCGTGCCGGCTTCATGTTTTATGACCTCGGTTCCTACATTGCTCCTGATGAGCCCAGCTATGGACCCACCGCTCCAGGCATCACCTGGAACATCTACCCGGAAACCCCTGGCGCTGACCTGCTGAAAGCCTGGGTGGAAAAGTACCAGGAATAGCACTCCGCTCCCGGGCCAGTTGGGGACACTGACAACCTGGTAATTTGGCAGCTTGAGTCTGCTTAAGCTGCTAAATTGTCAGTGCCCCCGGTTTGCTTTGAGCACGGTACAACTTGACCCAACAACCCAAACCCTCCACAGTAACCCTTCACCCACCCCTAACTGGAACTCCATGACCCCAACCGCAAAATTCGCCATCGGCAGCCTGGTTCAGCACAACAAATTCAACTACCGCGGTGTGGTGGTAGACGTGGATCCGCAATTCATGCTGAGTGAGCAATGGTATGAGCAAGTGGCCAAATCACGGCCGCCCAAGGACCAGCCCTGGTACCGGGTTCTGGTCGACAATGCTGACAATGAGACCTATGTGGCCGAGCGGCACCTGGAGGCTGATAGCAGCCAGGAACCGATTCGCCATCCACTAGTGGATGAGCTCTTCAGTGGTTTCAGCGATGGCCACTATCAAACCGGCCAGCGCCAAAACTAATGATTGAGGACACGACAAACTGACAAAATAAGCCCTGTTAATTTGTTATTTTGTCAGTGTCCCCGGTTTGCCCTAAGCCTCACACAGGAGCACCTCATGCTAATCAAATTCGAAAGCCAAGACGCCGCCTCCTTCGAAATGCTGGAATCCCACGCCCTGCCCCTGCTCTCACTGATCGGCCAGAGCGGCAAAAGCGAAGGCTCCATCAGCGGGCCTGCGCTGAACGAGGCTTTGGACAAACTGGAAGCCGGCCTTGCCAAAGCAAAAGAAGACGAGCCGCCCGAAACCCGGGACGAGGATGACTGGGACGACGAAGACGAGGACGAAGAGGAAGAAGCGGTTCCCCTGGCCAACCGCGCCGTGCCCCTCAAACGCCTGCTCAAACATGCCATCGCCGAGGATACCTACCTGATGTGGCGCCCGGCCTGAGCTCGGCGCAAGGGCTGCTTCCCCGCCACTACTGGCCTGCATCCGCCCACCCGGCATTGGCCCTGGTCTGCGCAAATCTGCCAGTGCTGTATACTGCCGGTTCGGTACCGTGTTCTGATTTTTCCATTCACTTTGCGGTGCCGGCTCAGGAGAGAAGTTTTGTCTATTATCCGAAAAACCCTCGTGCTGCTCGGCCTGTCGCTGTGTAGCACACTGGTGCGCGGACAGGCAGCCACGGTGCTCTATCAGGAGCGCGTTGTGGAACTGCAGGAAGTCTTGCCGGATGCCACGGATCTGTGGGTCAAACCCGAAGATCTGACGCGCATCAACGATTTCGAGCTGAAGCCCCAGGGTGCCTGCTTTGAGGAAATCTGCATTCCGGTGCTACAGGATCGCGACAGCGATATGTATATCACCCGTCAGGATCAGGGCTGGTTCAATGTCACGGAGCTGGCAGACAAGTTGCAGCAGGCCTATGTGGTTGACTACCAGGAAGGCGTCTGGGCCTTTGGCGAGATGCCGGTCAAGCGCCAGAGCTTTCTGCGTGGCGGCCAGGCACCGGATTTTGAATTGCCGGATCGCGATGGCAATCTGGTGAGCCTGTCTGATTTCCGGGGCAAGAAGGTCCTGCTACTCACCTGGGCCTCCTGGTGAGGCTGTCGTTATGACGTGCCCGTGTGGCAAGTGATTTACGACGAGCTAAAAGACCAGAATTTCGAAATTATTTCAGTGGCCCAGGATACCGGTGGTGAAGCCGATGCCGGGCCGATTTTTGACGATGCCAATGTGACTTACACAAGCATCATCGATGTGAACCATCACATTAGTGCCCTCTACAACCTGGTGAATGTCCCGTCCGGGGTGTGGATTGATGAGCAGGGTAATATTGCCCGCATCAATGAAGGCACCTATGCCAAGGAGCATTTCGACGGCGCCTTCGGCACCAATGACTATGTGCCCATCGTCCGCGATTGGGTTTCCAAAGGCGCCGACAGCCAGTATGTCTGGGACCGTGATAAGGTGCGCGACAGTATCTTTGAACGCACCCCCGAGGCGGAACGTGCGCAACCGGCCTTCCAGTTGGGAAGCTGGTATTTCCGGCAGGAAAACGATGCCAAGGCGGAGCAGTACTGGTCCCTGGCCCAGGAGCTGGACCCCAGTAGCTGGAACTACCTGCGTCAGGATCTGCAGTATGAAGAAGGCGGCTCCGCCGGCCCGGAATGGCAGCAACGGCGCGAGCAGATTGAAAGCGCTGGCGGCTCCTACTATGCCCCGCTGGAGATCGAAGAAAACTGACCCGCCAATTGCGGAGCTGATCAAGGCCGGCGTTTCTGACGCCGGCTTTTTTTGATGGCGCAACACAGTTGGGGACACTGACAAAATAATAAATTAAGTCCTGTTAATTTGTTATTTTGTCAGTGTCCCTGGTTTGCCCAAACCACGAAAATCAGTGGGATTCTGATTTGCGAATACAACACAATAGGCTAATCAGCCCATATCGCCCACCCGGGCAGCTTGCTATAAATCCTCGGCCAAAAATTATCGCCTGACCAGGCTCACGCGCACTCAATCACGAGGACAATCAACTATGACAATTACATTTCGAAACCTGAATACTCTGCTGGCCACCGGGGTAGTTGCCACTACTTTCCTGTTTGGCTCAGCCACCCTGCAGGCGCAAGGAAACCGGGGAGCCAATGGTGCCAGCAACGGACAGCCGTTTCAGGCACTTCAGGAGGCGATTTCCGCTGAGGAAGCAGCGCGCATTGCCGCAGACGCCGCTGAAGCCGCCATCCGCGCACAGAACGATGCCGCATTGCAGGATTCCATCGATCTGCTCAACGAGGAATTGGAGACTTTTGGCGCTGATACCTCCGCCCTGGAGGCCGATGTTGCAGAGCTCCAGAACATGATCACTTATCTGGAAACTGACTTGGCATTACTGCAGGACGATGCAACATCCAATGAGGCCGCCATCACGCAGCTCATGGATGATATCAATGCGCTGGACGCAGAACTTGCCAGCAAGCAGGAAGCGCTCAGTGGTAGTTGTGCCGCCGGCTCTTCTTTGCGTGTCATCTATCCCGATGGAGGCTACTTGTGTGAATTCGATGATGCAGGATCCAACCTTGCAACGCTAGCCCGGTTCTCCGGCTACGCTTCCGTGCCTCGAAACGCCCGCGCTTACCGTGTCTATGCCACTTGTCCAGCCGGTTACAGGGTCACTGGCGGTGGTCATTATTCTCGCAGCCTGTCGACTGCAACCGAGTTCAATGTCTTGCGAAGTTATTCACCTACTTCAGCTCGCTGGGAAGCAGTGGTCAGCAACACCGAAAGTGCGGTTTCTGTCCAGGTACGCGCCTTCGCGCTCTGCAGCCGCTAGGGCCAGGCCAGCCCTGGTTGCTGGTTTGACCAACACATCGAGCCCGGGGGCAATTCCGTTCCCGGGCATCCTTTCCCCCACTGCCCTTCATAACACGACTCTTTACCCCGTCATGCTTCATCCTGCCTCAACTCTGTAACAAGGCGTTACACCTGCAAGCCCGGTTTTCGCTAGAATCTATTGCCGAGATGGATTCTCGGTACCCGCTCACCGGCGGGTTCAATTCGCTACAAGCAAAGGACTTGCAACAAGTACTATGAATCAGTTCAGCCCGGCGGACTTTCTTCCCGACCTCAATCAATACCCGACAATTTCCCGCACCGATATAGATCAATTTATCGTCATCGTTGATGAACTCGCTGGTTACCCCCTTCATAAAATGGATGAGGGACTGCATTTTGCACTGGAACAAACCGCCCGCCTGGTGAATGCCGAGAATGCCTTCTGGCTGGCGACCACTTACAACCCCACTGACGACAATCCCTTTAACAAGGTTTTTCAGGGCTGGATGCCACGCCAGGTGATCAGTCTGGTTGAAGATGAAGAGCGCCAGAAGTTACTTGACCTGATTCTGCGACGCTTCCGGGGCGCCGATGAAGACGAGTATGTCGCCCTCAATAGTGCCGGCGTGGGTAGCAGCCGCGCATCCATGCGCAGCGACTCAGAGCAAATGCAGACCGATGCCGTGAAATGGATGGAGAAAGAAGTGTTTGCCAAGGGCCTGCTGGCGGACCGGGTCACTGCAGCCTGCCCGGTTACTACTGACAGTGAGTCCTTCATGGGCTTCGACCGAATCGACAACAAACAAGCTTTTAATGAGCGTGAGAAAGAGCTGATTCGGGTAATCAGTTTTGGCATGAAGTGGTTCTTCACCCATCTGCATCGCAGTTACGGGTATATCGATGCCAAGGAGGCCCTGACCAAGCGCGAACGGCAAGTATTGATGTTACTACTCACCGACATGAGTGAAAAACAGATGGCCGACACCCTGAACCTGAGCAAGAAAACCACACATCACCACGTTAGCCGCATCTATAACAAATACTCCGTGCGCAGCCGCGCCGGCCTGATGGCAATGTGGCTCAATTATTCCGCCGACAAGTAGAAGAGCACCCCGCCGGGGACACTGACAATCCAGCAACGCAAGTGCCCCCTGGCCCCTTCTCCCGCCAAGCCCAATCCGGCATAATAGACGCCAACAACAATCACCAGGCACACAGGCAGTACTCTGTTTTCCACTCCAAAGATCTTCATCTTCGCAGCACGAGTCGAAGCCTTTACCTGGGCGGGCCTGCTGATCGGCATGTTCCTGAAATACACTCTGGAAATGACCGACGCCGGTGCCTGGCTGTTCGGCCGCCTGCATGGCGGGGCCTTTCTGTTTTATTTCTTCGTGGCCCTGCACACTTCCCACCGCCTTAACTGGCCCTTCTGGACCGGCATCATGGCCATACTGGCAGCCATTCCGCCGCTGGTAACCTGGCCACTGGAAGTCTGGCTGCAAAAGCGCGGACTGCTCAATGAGGAGCAAGCCGGCAGTGAAGAAAGTTTTGACGATGAACGAGATAAACACGCGGCCAACTGAAAGCACTCAAGTCGAGCGAGGTATTGGGGACGGAGTTGGGGACACCGGAGTTGGGGACACTGACAAATTAACTAATTAGGCCCCGTTAATTTGTTATTTTGTCAGTGTCCCTGGTTTGCCCGGACTGCTCAATGAGGATCAAGCCGGTAGTGAAGAAAGTTTTGACGATGAACGAGATAAACACGCGGCCAACTGAAAGCACTCAAGTCGAGCGAGGTATTGAGGACGGAGTTGGGGACACTGACAAATTAACTAATTAGGCCCCGTTAATTTGTTATTTTGTCAGTGTCCCTGGTTTGCCGTGTCCCTGGTTTGCCTCTGCTCACTTCCCCGGTTTGCCTGTCAAGGCAAAGCGCGCTACTGTTTGCGGATCGTTTACAAAAATCATAACAAACGGATCCGCCCATGAGCCTTGCCCTGCGCCCTGTTGCCTCACTGCTGATTCTCGCCGGACTGACCGCCTGCTCAGAACCTGCCAGCGAGCCCGAACCGCCTGCTGCACAGCAAAGCGCTGTTGAAACAGCACCCGCTGCCCAGGTCGATGCCGCTGAAGTCCGCAATATCGAAATAACTCTGGGCAGCGCCGTCAAGCGGCTCTGCTCCTCGGTGTTGATTGGCCAGCGCAGCATCGATCATGTCATGGCCCATGAATTATCCAATCCTGTTTTGCAGGAAGTGAGCTTCAGCTTCGAAGGTGATCTGGTGACGGCTGAGGGCATGGGCCAGACGGTAAGCGCCCTGTACCGGGAAGAACTGGGCTGCACCCTGGTGAAAGACCGCACGGAAGAGCAGCTACGTGCACAGTTTGATGCACAGGCCTACCCGGCCAGAGTCGCTGTCTCCGATGGGGAGTGGCCACTGGGTAATCGCGTCAGCCTGCCTGATGAAATTCCGGGTGTGGATCTGTCTGCCATCAATACTGCCGTGGACCGCGCCTTCGACGACATCGAAGCCGATCAGGATATCGATACCCGGGCGGTGCTGGTGATTCATCAAGGCAGGATTATCGCCGAGCAGTATGCCCCGCCCTTCGATGCCAGCATGCCACAACTGGGCTGGTCAATGACCAAGACAGTCACCGCGGCGCTTACCGGCATGCTGGTGGGAGACGGTCTGCTGCAGGTAGACGCGCCAGCTCCGGTGCCCGAATGGCAGGGTAATGGCGATCCACGTCAGGCCATCACCCTGGAAAACCTGTTACAGATGTCCAGTGGCCTGCAGTTTTCGGAAGTCTATACAGCCGGTTCGATGTCAGACGTTATCCTGATGCTGTACACCACCGGCGATACCGCTGGCTTTACGGCCTCAATGCCACTGGCAGAAGAGCCAGGCAGCACTTTTTATTATTCCAGCGGCACCACCAATATTATTTCCCGCATCAATCGCAGCGTCTTCGACGACCTTCAATCCTATTTCAATTTTCCCCGAGAACGTCTGTTTAACAAACTGGGCATGGATTCGGCGGTGCTGGAACCGGATGCCACTGGCACCTTCGTCGGCTCTTCTTATATGTATGCCACACCACGGGACTGGGCCAAAATCGGCCTGTTATACCAGCAGGATGGCATGTGGAATGGTGAACGGATACTGCCCGAGGGCTGGGTCGAGTATAGCCTGACACCGGCCAGTTCCGCCGAGCAGGGAGAATACGGGATTCAGATCTGGCTCAATGCCGGTGCCCCGGATGATCCGGGCGACCGTTCCCACCCGGGACTGCCCACTAATGCCTTTTATCTGTCCGGCTTCGAAGGCCAGAACATTGTGGTGCTGCCCGATCAGGAGCTGATAGTGATGCGCATGGGCCTCACCACCCGTGGCCCGCGACCAATCTGGGCGCTGACCGAAGCGGTGCTGGATGCCATGACTCCCTGAGCACTTGATCAAAAACAACCGAGGGACACTCGCAATTTAGCAACTTAACTGCTCAATAAAAGTTAAGTTGCTAAATTGCGAGTGCCCCCTTCTCTGAGGCGGTGGTTCAGGCGGCCTGGGCTTCACCACTCATACAGCAGTTCCTACCGCCTTCCTTGGCCCGATACAGGCCCTGGTCGCCACGGGCAATGAGCTCTTCGATATCTTCCTCGCCATTCCATACTGCTACACCGGCACTGAAGGTAGCAGCGATCTCGATACCATTGAATTCCACCAGCGGTTTGGCTGCCACCAGTCGGCGCAGGGATTCGGTTTTCTGGATAGCATCCTCGAGGCTGGTGTCCGGCATCAGGAGAATGAATTCCTCGCCACCGAAACGGCAGAAAATATCGGTGGAGCGAATATGGCGGCTACAGAGATCCGCCAGGGCCACCAGGACCTTGTCGCCAGCCAAGTGACCGTGGTTGTCATTGGTGGCCTTGAAGTGATCGATATCCAGAATGACCAGTGCCAGTGGTGAATTGTTACGGGCGCTGCGAGCCATTTCACGCGCCACTACATCATCAAAATAACGGCGGGTATGGGCGCCGGTGAGCGGATCGGTGGAGGCAATCAGCTCCAGCTCATCGGCCCGTTCCCGCTGCTGCTGCGCCTGGATACGATCGGAGATATCCCGCACCGTGCCCTGTATACCGATGACCTTTCCATGCTTGTCCAGGCGGGTTGAAGCATTGAGCACTACCCGAATCTTGCGCCCATCCCGGTGGGTCAGGCCCACTTCAAATTCCCGCACCATTTCATCGCGCCCCATACGGCGGGCAAAGCGTGAACGGTCCTGCTTGCTGGCACTGGCATAGACATTGGTTTCATTGCCCTTCACTTCATCGGGTGTCAGGCCCAGCAGATCCTCACAGGACGGACTGATATCGACGATGCGGCCAGTTTTGTCGGCCACAAAAATGACATCGTTGGATTCTTCAAAGATGCCACGATACTTGGCTTCGCTCTCTTCCAGCTCGTGCAGGTTCTGCTCAAGTCTGGCGGACAAGTCTTCCACCTTGCGAAACGACGACGAATAATGGGTGGCCAGATAAGCGGCCTGCACAAACACAAAGCCCACCATGCCCACCGGTGCACTGGCCATAAAAGGCAGCAAGCCATTGAAAGACAGGATTTCTGATACCAGCCCCAGCAGACCCACCAGGGTGGCAGCCCCCACAAAATAGCGACCCTGTCTTTTCAGCCAGAAGATACGCAACAGGAAATAGACGAAATAGACCACTTCCAGCAGCAGAATAATCTGATAGCTGGGTACGGTATAGCTGGCCACGAGAGTACTGCTAATAAGAACAAAGAGTGAATAGGCCAGGGCCACGCTCAGAGTCAGACGCAAGAACCAGCGATCAAGATCGTCCGGATAAATACTGCGCATCAAGAGCGCCAGGCTAGGCATCGACAGAAAGAAGGTTATGTATTCAAGTCGAAAGGTAATCTCCCAGTTTAAAAAAGGCAGCAGGCTCGCCAACATGTCATTGCCGGTTACTCCCAGGCGAATGCCCGCCAACAAACAGAGACAGGCAAACCAAAGGGAAATGATCTGGCTGCGTCGCTGGGAATAGAGAAAGAAATGATACAGAGCCAGACCCAGCAACAGACTCATATAGACGGATTCAAAGACGGAGTTTTTGTGTAGTGAGGCAGTGAGCTCATCAGCCTCACCCAATAACAGTGACGCCCGAAAGCCGGGGCTGCGGTGGCTGAAATTGGAAACCTGGAACACCAGCTCCATGGTCTGGCCCTGAGCTGCCAGATAGATAATCTGCGGCCGACCGCTTCTGACTATCTCACCCTTGCCGGTACCGACATCACCATCGCTGACCACCAGTTCCCCGTCTACCCATAGCCGTGAGGATGATCCCTGACCTATGTGCAACAAGGCCAGAACCTGCTCATCTTCGGGCAAACTCACTTGTAGACGATAGGTGGCATAGCCCTTCACAGGCATGCCATCGCCATAGGAGGTCCACAGAGCCGGCACCGACTGGTATTGGGGTGACGCCGCTTGACCGGCAATCTCTTCGGGCGTCAAAAGCTGCGACCAGTAGAATTCCCACTCACCGTCAAGCGCCACTGTGCCCTGAGAGACAAAATTCCAGCCGGACAGGTCCAACTGCCCGGCCTCAGCCAGGCGGGACTGTGGGTCTTCGGCCACACTGCAGGCCTCGACCAGCAGGAGCAGCAGCAGGGCGATCAGGAACGTGGGTCTCATGGCAAGCTGAAGTCGTGGATGTATTTGCTCAAAAGCTCACTCTGCAAGGCAATTACAAGGCGGTGCAGATTTCAGAATTTACAGCAAGCAATACGACATTACGGGGTGAACTCTTGATCAGGAAAGAGGGTAAAACGGGGTAGATAGCAATGGCTGCTGGCACTGACGCAACTACCAATCCCCCAACAGGGGACACTGACAAATTAACAAAATAAGAGAGAAGCAAAGCAAACAGGAGATACTGGCAAAATTACAAATCAACGCGCCTTAATTTGTTATTTTGTCAGTGTCCCTGGTTTCGGGCTGTCAATATTGCTGGGTTCAGTTTTTACTTAATTTGTTAATTTGTCAGTGTCCCTGGGCTGTGGTGTCCCTGGACTGTGTTTCTAGCTGCCGCCCAGTTGTGAGAACAGCTCACGTGACCACTGCATGGCCTGCTGGTAGCTGTCCTGCAGGGAATTCAGTTCTTCTTCGCTGCAATCCAGTGCGTCCCAGTCGGCGCGCTCGAACTGGATCACCTGCAGTAATTGCCGACCCAATTGGCCTTCCTGGCGCAGCAGGGCTGCCACCACTTCGTCTGCCAGGGGCAATTCCCCCAGCACGTCTTCCATCTTCTGGTCCATCAGGGCATCGATGGCAGAAAACAGACCGGTGGTGAAACTGACATCAGGATTGAGGCTGCGGATTTCCGCCAGCAATTGCATCATGCGGGCCCGCTGCAAACAGAGATTCACCAGCTCGCGGGGCTTGTCGTCCACATCGGTGAGGGTGATGATCACCATCCACTCACGGATAGCCTTTAGGCCCAGGGCCGTGATGGCCTGTTTGACCGAATCGATGGTGCGGGGAATATTGTAAAGCGCCGAGTTGATGATGCGCAGAATCTTGTAGCTCATGCTGACATCATTGCTGATGAGCTGTTCCAGCTCGTTGATGTCGCAGTCCGGGTCCTGAAGAATCGCCAGGGCTCTCAGTACCGGCAGGCGATTGGGCTTGATGGCCTGGCCCGACATGATCTTCGGTTTGCTGAAAAAATAGCCCTGAAAATAGTCGAAGCCCAGCTCACGGCAGAGTTCGTAGTCCGCCTGGGTTTCCACTTTTTCCGCCAGCAGCTTGACGCCGAACTGTTTCAGCCGGGTCACCGCTTCACGCAGGGAGGCCTCATCAAAAGCCGGATACTCCAGCTTGACGATGTCGACACAATCCAGCAATTCAGCGCGATCGCCATGGAAAGCGTAGTCATCCAGGGCAATGGTATAACCCTGCTTAGCAAAGCCACGCAGCGCTTCCACCAATGCATCGTCAACTTCGATGTCTTCCAGTACTTCGATCACCAGCGAGCCAGCAGGCAGCGGCAAGGGTAATTTGCCGTACAGAAAATCAGTGGTGAGATTGACAAAGGCCAGGCGCGAGTCGGTGATCTCATCGATATCCATGTCCACAAAGGCATTGAGAATCACCTGACTGCTGGCAGCATTGCCGTCGATCACCCCGGCGGTGGCGGTATGGCCGCTGCGGTATAACAATTCGTAGGCAAACACCTCGGCTTTACTGTCGAAGATCGGTTGCCGGGCGACGAATATTTCGCTGTGGCCAGCCATCGCTGCTTCAGTCTGGTTTTGAATACTCTCTTCGGATACCGGGAGCTTGCTGTTCATAATCGGCCTGCATCAATCATCTTGTTTCAATCCTGCGTCACCCTATCGCTGCCAGCGCAGCAATGGGCACGCCCAGTGACATGTCCCGGAGTACTACGACCACACTGACAGATGGCCTTAGCAGGAAATTGAAAATTATCGAACTGGATAAACTGCGGAAAACCCCGGAATAACGGGGCTTAAGAGTTCTCAAAGAGACTGGCGGGAGCGCCAGAGCTGCTCAGATCAGGGTAATGAAAAGGCCGCCAGGGCGTGGGTGGTAATAACTTCCACACCGACCCGCTCGCCGACCTCAAAGCGCTTTTCATGGCTGCAGCGAATCTGTAAATCCGGCCCGTCGTCCAGGCGTACCCCGTAGAGCCAATAGGCGCCTTCATAACGGCCCCAGACAAGCTCAGCATTGCCGGGGCCCACTGCAGCATTGATGGACAGATCATCGGGGCGCAATAACAGCTCCACTTCCCCACTGGCACCGTCCACTGCCGTGGCCGGCACATCGCCGAGGCTGGTGCTGACATGACCAGCATTGAATTGTCCGCGGATAAAACTGGCCTCACCCAGAAAGTTGGCCACGAAGCGTGAAGCCGGCTCACAGAAACAGGTCTCCGGGCTGGCCAGTTGCTCCAGCACGCCTTCGTTCAGGATGCCCAGACGATCCCCCACCGACAGCGCCTCTTCCTGATCATGAGTCACCCAGATGGCCGGCACCCCGGCGGTCTTCAGGGCATTACGAATCTCCCAGCGCAGGCTGTCCTTGAGAGCAGCATCGAGATTGGACAGGGGCTCGTCCAGCAATACCAGAGATGGCTGATGAGCCAGGGTGCGCGCCAGGGCCACCCGCTGCTTCTGACCACCCGACAGGGTGCCAGGTTTCACATGCCGGAAATTATCCAGGCCCAGCAGTTTCAACCAGTGATCCACCTGAGTCATGTCGTCGAGGCGAAAGGCGACATTCTGCTCTACGGTAAGATGGGGAAACAGGGCGAAGTCCTGAAATACCATGCCCACATTGCGCTTTTCCGGCGCCATGGATTTTTCCGGCGTCGCCTGCCAGTTATTGAGACTAATGCGACCTTCGGCGATGGGAATCAATCCGGCCACCGCCTGCAAAATGGTGGTCTTGCCACAGCCGGTGGGCCCCACCAGCATCAGGATTTCATCCTCACCCAGGCTCAGGTCCAGGTTTTTCACCACCCGGGTCGGGCCATAGTCCACACAGAGGTTCTCAATATTCAACATCAGGACTTCTTGTCTTCCATCACATTAAATTCAGCACGCCGCTCACCGAACAGCATCAGGGCCAGACCCAGGGCCGACATTAACACCAGCAACAGGCCGGGAATAGCGGCCCGGCCAAAATAGCCTGCTTCATAGACACGCCACAAATAGGTGGCAAGTGTCTCAAATCCGGTGGGTGCCAGCAGCAAGGTAGCGGGCAACTCCCGCATTACTTCCAGAAACACCAGCGCCGCGCCGGCAATCATGCCTCGCAGGGTCAGTGGCACGGTCACTCGCCAGAATACCTCGGCGGGACTGGCGCCCAACACCCGCGCTGCCTTATTCAGGCTGGCATCCAGTTTCTCGGCGGTGCTGCGTACCGAACCCACGGCCAGGGACAGAAAGCGTAGCACATAGGCAATGATCAACAGTCCCAGGGTCTGGTACATAAACGGCAGTTGCAGGCCCACATAAACCAGGGCCGTGCCCATCACAATGCCCGGTACCCCGAAACCCAGATAGGTAATGCGGTCCATCAGGCGACCAAAGCGGCCGGCGATGGATGCATATGCCACCGGCAAAGCCAGTACCACCGCCACGGCGGCGGCCAGCAGGGAAGCATAAGTGGAGTTCCAGGCATATTCCAGTTCGAAGCCACCACTGCCTTCACGTAGCAGCCACAGGGTAAAAATACCCAGCGGCAAGAAGATGGCCAGCAGGATTACCGGCGCCACCGCCGCCAGCAATACCGGAATCTGCCAGCGCTGTGGCCACAGGGTCAGGCTGCGTCCGGGCCGCTCCAGAGTCACACCGATGGTGGATTCCAGAAACAGCACCAGGCCCACAATCACCAGCAATTGCAGCGACAACATGGCGGCCTGATCGAGACCAAAGGCGTTGTACTCCACATAGATCACCCGGGTAAAGGTATCCAGGCCCATGAAGGCCGGGGTGCCGAAGTCAGACAGGGTATAAAGGGCCGACAGCAACGCCCCGGCAGTGATACCCCGCAGCGCTCTTGGCAAGGCAATCCTGAAAAGACTCATGGGCAGAGAAAGACCCAGGGTGCGGGCGGCATTGATCAGGCTGGCATCCTGGCTTAACAGGGAGGCACGGGTGGTGAGCAAGACAAAGGGATAGGTGTAGAGAATCATCACCAGGGTAGCGCCAGGCAAGCCGGAGGCCGAGAGCGTGCTGATGCCCAACAGATTATCAATCTCGCCGCCCGGGCCAAAGGCGGCATAAAAGGTAAAGGCACCCAGATAGCTGGGCATGGCCAGGGGCGCCGCCAGCAACACCAGCCACAGCTTGGCAAAGGGCAGTCGCACATAGGCAGTAATAATGGCCAGGGGCACACCGATAATGATGGCGCCACACACGGTGAGGAACATCAACAACAGGGTGTTGACCAGCAGATCGAGATTACGGCTGTCGAAGAACTCCGACGGGTTTTCCACCAGGCCCACCAGCACGGCAATCGGCGCGGCGGTGATCAGGGCAATGACTGCCGCCAGTGGATAGGAAATTGGCCAGCGGGTCATAGCACGCCGACATCGCGCATCAGATCCAGAGTCGGACGCAGGTCCGCCAGACGGGTCAGGTTTACATCCGGGGGTGAAACAGTGCTCAGGTCAGGCAATCCCTGGGGCGGCGCCACGCCATTCACCAGCGGAATCTCATAGGCCTCGGTGGCCAGGAAAGATTGCACTTCGCGGGTGAGCAGATAGCGAATGAAATTGATTGGCAGCTCGCCTTCGCTCAGGGCCACAATGGCCGAGGCATTTACCAGGCAACCGGCATCGTTGTTGGTAAAGGCCAGATCCACGGTGGCATCGGGCTTGCCGGATTTGAGCCGCAAGGTGTAGTAGTGATTGGCAAAACCCATATCCACTTCGCCGCGCTCCACGGCCATCACCACACCTAACTCACCGGCATAGGATTTGGCCACCCGGCCCATCTTCTGCAGCCACTCGCCGGTAGCCTGTTCACCTTCCAGCAAGCGCATGGCGGTGACAAAGGACTGAAAGGACGCATAGGCCGGTGCCCAGCCAATACTGAGGCCACTGTCAGGAATGGCCATGACATCAGTGGGGATGCGCTCGGCTGTCAGCCGTTCGGTGTTATAGGGCAAGGTGCGGATACGGCCGGTCACCGGCGCGAAATTTTGGTAACGAAAAGTGTCCTGCAGCTGATTAACCAGATCGTCGGGCAAATCACGGGCCAGGCCTTCATTACTGATCAGACCGATGGCCCCGGTATCCACGGCCCAGAACAAGTCTGCCCGACGCAGCCCGGCCCCGGCCTCGGCAACTATGGCATTGGCCAACGAGGCAGTAGGACCGCGGCGGATATTCAGTTCAAAATCGGGATTGCGCTGCTGAATGGCTTCCAGCACGTTTTCATACAAACCGCCCTCGCCTCGTCCCAGATAGAGGGTGAGCTCCCCTTCCAGGGCTGGCAGTTCGTCTACCGACAGCGCCTGAGTGCCCTCACCATCCTGAGCGAGCAAGCTGGCGGGCAGCAGCGAGCTGCCGAGCGATCCGCCGGCAGCCAGGACTTTCAAGAGAGAACGGCGTTGCACGTCTAGAATACGCTCGAACGGTTGGCTTCGGCTTCTTCCAGAAGATTGCGGGCACGATTGAGCTTGCTTTGCATGGCGTTCACCACACTGCGCACCTGCTCAACCGTGGAACCGTTTTCGATGGCCTGGGGCAGGTTAACATTGAAATCGATTTCCAGGTCTTCCACCAGATCGGCGTCCTGTTCGATCAGATCACCTTCCACGCCTTCGAAGCGGCTCAGGTAAGTATCATAAACAATGCTCACGGCTTCTTCCGGTAAACGCTCGGCATATTTGGCCACCACGCGATCCAGCAACTGACCGATCTGGGTCAGGGTTTCAACCGGTGAAGTGGGCTCGGTGTCTTCGATATTGGCCACCAGACCACGGGCCTGAAACTGGGCGGCCACCTTGACGGCACCCAGACCCTGCCAGAAGCTCTGCTCCAGTGAGACTTGAGCAGCACGCACATCGGCGATGGGCTGCTCGCCTTCTATTGCCTGACGCACGCCAAACAGGCCCTGCCAGATGGAGGCATAAACAGGCACATAATTGGTTTCAATGGCGGCGTGGAAGTTCACTTCTTCCCAGATTTCCACTACCCGCTCGGGATTGGTATTGGCCAGACCGCCGCGCTCATAATTGCCGACGATTTCCTCAACCTGCTCAATCAACCAGAGAACTTCTTCTGAATACTCATCCAGATGGGCCTGCAGGTCATTGACGTGGTCGCCGATGGGGCCGTTGGCCTGGGCGGCTGTCGCCATGAAAAGGCTAAAAATTGCTGTTAAAACAAGCGCTTTCATTGTGTCGAATTTCATAAAGAGTGCTCGGCTTGGAGAAATGAGCCTAAATGATAACCATTATCATTAAGGCTAGCAACTGAAACCCAGAGTTTGCACACCTTTGCCCAGAAAATCAAAGGCTTGGGCTACGGTGCCAACCATGCCCTGCCTCACTGTCGCCGCCTTTCGTTCTGGCGCAGAATGACGCCACTGACCGGCTGCCTCGGCGCGGAATTGCCATGGCCTAAGCCATGCTTGAAGCCTGAAGCAGACAATGGCCGACAGCGATTGCTGTCCTGCTGTATCGCCCTTATTGAAACAACTGTTCCAGTACCAGTTTGACAGCCCAATGAGCAGTTGTTAGTTTGAATTATACATTCACAACCCAAGGGTGATTGTATATGTCCATTTCAACTCCTTTTCATAGCCGCAAAGACAGCGATGTGTACCATGTCTGCGGTAACTGCAAGGACGCACAAAATATTCCGCTCGAACACCGGGTCAACGGCAAAGGCGATGGTCGTCTCTGTCAGGAATGTGAGCGCCTGCAGAAGGAAGGAGGCTGCTGATCCGTCTGGATCAGTTCATTGAC
>JALEHB010000007.1 GCA_022763285.1 Pseudomonadales bacterium
AGTTTTGCGAATACATCGCTGAAATCTGTAATTGCGCCATTGACGTCCGGATACTGAAACAGGGCTCCGAAAACTTCTTCATATTGCAGGTCTTCCAGGCTGCCTGTGACCAGCTCAAAGCCAAAACGTTCGGCACGGGTTTTCAGTACATCAACAGTCTGGGGGAAACAGTTCTCATGGACGAAGAATCTATTGGCCGAGCGGTTCTTGCTGACCCGTTTCGCCAGTGACATGGCCTCGGCCGCCGCGGTTGCTTCATCCAGCAGGGAGGCATTGGCCAGGTCCATGGCGGTGAAGTCGAGAACCATTTGCTGGAAATTCAGCAGACATTCCAGACGGCCCTGGGATATCTCTGGTTGATAGGGCGTATAGGCGGTGTACCAGCCAGGATTTTCCAGCACGTTTCTCAATATCACATTGGGAATACGGGTGTCATAATAGCCCAGCCCGATAAAGGAACGGTTATTGGCATTGCGCTGACCCATGGCCTTCAGTTTGTTCAGGGCCTGTTCCTCGGTCATCGGGTCTGGCAATTGCAATGCTGACTCCAGGGCGATCGACCGGGGCACGGTCTTCTCCACCAGGCTCTCCAGCGAATCGAGTTGCAGTGCTTCCAGCATGCGGGTGATTTCGTCAGCATCGGGCCCGATGTGGCGATCTACGAATTCGGAATCATACTGAAGCGCTGAAAGCGACAAGGCCGAATCCTGTTCTGATTGGCTATTGGTGTGCTGCGAACTCACTGGTGATTTCTGCTGCATTAGGCTGGATTTCCTGAACCTTTGCTAGGTATTGATTGCTGGTAATGTTACGGCTGACAGTCCGCTACGGATTGCCTGGACCGGCTGTCCGCTGTCGGTCTGGCTCCACAACGGCCAACGGCAGGGTCGACGCTACACGCGGCCCTGCCTGAAAAGTGTCTGGTAGTGAATACTCTATTCGTTTTCGAGGTGGTCGGCGTAGGCTTCGGCATCCATGAGCTCACCGAGTTCGGCTTCATCGCTGATACGAACCTTGAAAAACCAGCCATCGTCATAGGGAACAGAGTTTACGGTTTCCGGTGCATCCACCAGGGTTTCATTGATTGCCACAATCTCACCGGACACCGGGCTGTAGATGTCCGAAGCCGCTTTCACGGATTCCACCACGGCAACCTCATCTTTGGCATTCACTGTGGTGCCTGGCTCGGGTAATTCCACAAAGACAATATCGCCCAGGGCATCCTGGGCATGGTCACTGATGCCGACAGTGGCCACGCCATCATCGTCTACTCTTACCCACTCGTGGGATTGGGCATACTTCAAATCGTCCGGAATATTGCTCACAGCCTGATCTCCATCAGTGTTGGCCCAGTGGCCTACTCAAAAACTTTTTTGCCAAAACGGACGAAATTCGGTCTGACGATTCTGACCGGGGTCAGCTTGCCGCGGATGTCGACCTGGCAGGAATTGCTATTGACGGGGATTCTAGCTAAAGCAATGGAATGCTTCAATGTAGGAGAAAAGCTGCCGCTGGTGATGACACCTTCACCCTGATCGCTGACTACTTTTTGGCCTGCGCGTAGCACGCCCCGCTCCTCAAGCACCAGCCCGGTCAGGCAGGGAAACATGCCATCGGCCAGCAGTTTGCGGTGCAGATTGACCTGGTCGCGGCCGACAAATTCCCGGTCCTCAGGCTCCCAGGCGATGGTTTGCTCCATATTGGCAGCAATGGCCGAGGTATTCTCGTCCATGTCCTGGCCATAGAGGTTCATGCCCGCTTCCAGGCGCAGGGTATCCCTGGCCCCCAGTCCCACCGGCTTGACTCCGACCCCCAGTAACTGGTCCCAGAGTTCGGCTGCCTCGCTTTCCGGGAAAATCACCTCGATGCCTTTTTCACCAGTGTAGCCGGTTCGAGCGATAAACCAGTCACCGGATTCAAAGCCGCGAAAATTACCCAGCTCCCGCACCGCCGCAGCCCGCTCGTCAGTGATTACAGAACAGAATTTGTCGATGGATTCGGGACCGTGCACGGCCAGGATTGCCAGTTTCGGGCGCTCTTCAATAGCCACGGCAAAGCCGGCGCTATGATTGGCCATCCACTTCAGGTCTTTCATGCGTGTGGCGCAATTCACCACCAGGCGATAGCCCTGGCGCATCCGGTAGACGATGAGGTCATCCACCACGCCTCCATCGAGGTTCAGCATGGCGCTGTAGAGCGCGCGGCCCGGGGTATCGAGCTTGGCGACATCATTGGCCAGCAAATAGCGCAGGTAGGCCAGGGCGTCGTCGCCGGAAATATCCACCACGGTCATATGGGAGACATCGAAGACACCGGCGGCGGTTCTTACCTGCTGATGTTCCTCGATTTGCGAGCCATAGTTGATGGGCATGTCCCAGCCGGAAAAGTCCACCATCTTGGCGCCAGCGTCCAGATGTTTCTGATAGAGAGCGGTACGTTGTCCCACGATAAACCTTGTGATTTGCCAAAACAGGCAGCCATTCTACCGACTAGATCGCGAGGTTTACAATTGATGCTTGCTTGGCGGCGGGGTGAAGGCCAGGGCCGCAGCCAGTGAGGCCCTGATGCTTGTCAGCGGCTATTCAGCGGTTGCCTGCTGCGCTCAGGCGATCTTCCAGAATGCCAAGCAGCGCTTCGGTTGCGGCTGGATACTCATCCAGTTGTCGCAGGGCGCGGATCACAGCTCTTTCGATGCCTTCATCCTCGCTGGAGTCATAGAGTCGCATCAGTTCTTCGATGGCCCCTTCCTGTTCACTGTCTCCCAGCGCTCGGGCTGCGGCAGCCAGTATGGCGGGGTTGGTCTCGGTGGCTGTGAGCTGACTAATCACGGTCAGTGACTGGGCACTCTCAGCCTCGCCGATACCACTCAGGGCAGCCATGCGGCGACGCGTATTGTCGGTGCTCAGGTAGATATGTTCCAGTGCGGCGACGCCAATATTGTCCTCCCGGTCGGCAATGCCTTCGATGGCAATGCTGGCCAGTTCGTCATCCTCAGCCTCTAAGGCCAGGTCAGACAGAAAACTCAGTACCGCCGGGGATTCGGCATCGGCGATCTCTTCCAGCAGAAGGTATTGCAGACCGGGGTCATTCTGGGCCCGATAGGCTGCCAGCAATAAATCGATGGACTCGCCGCTGCCGATATCGGCCAGGGTATCTGCCACTTCTTCCAGCAATGCCGGTTCCGTGGTTTCCAGCAGTTCCTGCAAGACCGGCAGGGTCAGCTCCGGGTCCCAACGATCCATCTCGCCGACAATCTCGGCGCGAATGGCGACTGCTGCCTGTTCATCCCGGGCGATGCTCAGTAATTGTTCCCGGGCAGCATCGTCATTGCGGTCAAGCAATACAATCACCGCATTATTGCGCACTTCCTCACTGGGATCGCTGGCTGCCAGTTCCAGTAATCTGTCAGTGACGGCAGCTCCGGGGATGTCTTCCAGTAGCAGCACGATGCGACTGCGTAGCTGCGGGTCAGCACTGCTGTCCAGGCGCTGGATCAGCAGGTCTGCTGCTCGTTGGTCATAGCGCAGGGCAGCAAGCAC
>JALEHB010000074.1 GCA_022763285.1 Pseudomonadales bacterium
CGGTAAGGGGTTTTGAGCCACTGCCGTAATGCTTAGCAGGCTCGTCAGCAGGCCCGCGAGCAGTTTGCCTGTAATTCTGTGGTTTGGCAGCATTGACATGTGTAGGACGGCAGGCAGTGGCAATTTTTATCCAGAGAGCGTAAAACAAGGGTACAGTATACCCACAGGTAGCGAAAAATAGCCTGTGGCGTCGAACCTGGGCGAATGGAATTCAATTGAAGCGAAATCTGGCAACAAGACTGGCTGTTTACACGATCCTGCTGGCCATCGTAATAGGGGCATTGGTTTCCACGATTACCATCTATGTGAACTACTCCCGGACGGTCAGCCAGTTGGAAAACACCGCCTCGCAGCTGTTGGAACTGACTCTTGATTCAGCCCGCTCGGCGGTATTCCAGCTGGACCCGGAACTGGCCGACAATGTGCTCACCGGTCTCATGCAATACCCACTGTTTGTGCAGGTGACTCTGTTCGATGAGTTGGGCGGCGAACTGGCAAGTATCAGCAGGCCTGGCCGGCCCAGTCAGCCGCCATTGGAAAATCTGATTAATGTGCCGGTCCGGGAATTCAGCTATGAGTTGCCTCTGGATAACAACGACAGTCAAAGTGGCAGGCTGGTTGCCCTGGTGGATATCCAGCAGGGCCTCAGTGGTTTTTACAACCAGTCAATTCTGACCGCCAGCGCTCAAATTCTGATGGCGGTAGTGCTGGCCATTATTATTTTTCTGGTGGTGGTCTATCTGGTTACCACACCCCTTTCCCAACTGGCCGCCAAACTGGCAGCGACCCATCCCGGCTCGGAATCAAAGTTGGCAGTGGACTCCCGTCATGCCAACGATGAGCTGGGACTGTTGGCGGACTCTGCCAACAAATACCTTGGTGCCGCCTATGAATACCAGCAGGAACTGGAAGAAAGCGGCAAGCGCCTGCAAAACATCCTCGACAACCTGAGGGAAGGAGTATTGCTGGTAGACAGTGATGGCCGGGTGGTTGAGAGCAACAAGGCCGCAGAAGCCATGTTTGCCTACGATGCCGAGCAGTTCCAGGGGCTCTACTTGCCATCACTGGTTCAGAAAGCCGGGTATTCAGATTACGGTGAGTTACTGATGGATGTGTCACGGCACTCACAAACCGGATTGCGTTGCCAGGCCAGCCGAACCAATGGCTCCAGTTTTCTGGTAGAGCTGTCTGTCTCGCCTTTTACCGCCCAGCGCCTGGACCAGACCCTGTGGACAATTCGTGATCTGTCCGAACAGGAAGAAGTGGAACGGCAACGCCACGAACTGGAAGAACAGCTAAGACAATCCCAGAAGATGGAGGCCATCGGTACCCTGGCCGGGGGTATTGCCCATGATTTCAATAATATTCTGGCCGGCATCAACGGTTTTGCTGAACTGGCACTGGTCAATGAACAGCAGGGCAAGTCCACCGAGAAAAACATCAACCAGATTCTGCGAGCCTCCAACAAGGCCGCACAACTGGTGCAGCGCATCCTGACCTTCAGTCGAAAACAAAAAGAGAATCGTCAGCTTTTCAATCTGGCGGATGTGGCCAGTGAAAGTGTCGATCTTGTTCGTCAGACCATTCCCGCCAGCATAGAGGTCAATGCCGATCTGGGAGACCAGGCCTATCCGATATTTGGTGATGAGTCCATGATGCATCAGGTCCTGATGAATCTGTTTACCAATGCCGCCGGTGCCCTGAAGAATGAACCCGGAGAGATCAGGCTGACTATGCAGGTTATTGCCAGTTCACAATCCTCCCGTGAAGCAAGAAGCAGCAAGAGCAGGGTGCGTATTGTGGTGGAAGACAGCGGGCCTGGTATTCCTGAATCAATTCTGCCTCGAATTTTTGAACCCTATTTCACCACCAAGGAACAGGGCGAGGGTACAGGCATCGGCCTGGCGATGGTACACTCAATCATCAATAGCCATGGAGGCAAGATTAAAGCCGAGAATTCCGGGCGCGGTGCCAGGTTTGTGATCGATCTGCCACTGTACGAGGGCGCGGCACTACCAATCTCAGAAAAACAACAAAAACAGGAGGTGGGCGTTGTGGGCAGGGCAGAGCAAATCCTGTTGGTCGAAGACAATGAAATGTTGGCCGAGATGTTTCCGGAATTACTGGAATCGCTAGGCTACGAAGTGGAACTGGCCCGGGATGGTCAGGAGGCGCTGGATCTTTATCAGGCCAATCGCGAAAAATATGATCTGGTGATCACCGACCAAACCATGCCACGCATGAATGGCGACAAGCTGATTCGTGCGATTTTCGAACTCGATCCCGAACAACCCATCATTCTTTGTACCGGCTACAGCGATGTGGTGGATCGGGAAAATGTTCTGGCCATGGGCGTCAAAAGCTTTCTCAACAAACCCCTCACCCTGGATGAGATTCGCCAGGCCATTCAGGAAGCATTGGCAGCCTGAAGTTGGTTGCCTCAGCGATTGCCGGGCTCACATTCCGGCTCGATAAAGCAGGCCATAATTTCCAGCATCTCATCGAAGCGGGGGTTATAGCTGCTGCGTCTCACCAGCTTGCCTTGATACAGTCCCTGGGCATCCATTAATGATGTCTCCCCATAAACAGTACTGGCTTCATCGCTCATGCATTGTTGATAGCGGGCATCACTGTCTACATAGGCCCCACAGACTGGATAATTGCCTGCCACGCCGTAGTGGTCATCGCTCGGTGGAATCAGCAATGCCACATGGGAATAGCTGACAAAGCGCTCGTTATCTGACGGCACTGTGATTACTTCGCTGTTGTCACAGGGCAGGCCTTCTTCATTCCGGGCGCTGAACCAGTACAGATAACTGCGGCCGCTGTTAAGCCACTGACAATAATACTCCTGCACCCGGTCACTGCGGGTGGTGGTGTCATCGGCACTGGTCAGTACCAGTGCGGGGATCTCGGGGGAGCTTGCGGTCTGCGCCAAAACGTCGGCAGTGAGACGATAGAACTCGGCAGCAGCCCGGGTGGGAAAGGATTCATACTTCACTGCGTCCTCGTCCCGGCGTTCATAGAGCCAGGGCCAGACATGGCGTAATACTCCGGCCAGAGCCGCATTATCATTGGTGGATTGCAGGCCCGGTGACACCAGCAGCATCTTGCTGAGTGTTGTCTGTCCGGGATTGCGATTCAGGTAATCCAGAATCAGCGCACTGCCATTGGAATAACCCAGGGCCATCACTTCATCCACGTTTTCACCGTTAAAACTGTTCACGCCAAAATCAAAAGCGTCGCGCCAGTCGTCGGCGCTCACGCTGAGCAGATCGCCGGGCACAGTGCCATGGCCGGGGGTAAGCAGCGCGCGAATCAGGGCGCAGGGAAACCGAAACTTCAGGGCATTGGCCACTGCTCGCAGCAGATAGGGTGAGTCGGTGAGCCCATGCACCATCAGGATGCCAGGCTGATAATCCTCGTCTTCACAATGACTGGCCGGCAACAATTCGAATGGGGCCCGCATTTCGGTCACCGCGTCGATATTGTAAAGGCCCAGAAAAGGTTCCTGATCAGGCTGAAAATAGTGTGCCCGCAGAACATTGCGAATGCGGTTGCGGTTCTCTGATACATAGGCGCTGAAGCTGCTGTCGCCTTCAGGAATAACAGCCGGATAGGCCGAGGGTAACAAGCGCCCGGGTGTGGGGGGCAAAATCCAGTAACTGAGCAGGGCGACAATGACCAGCAGGGTGCCAAGGGTCAGGCCGGTCTGGCGAAGTTTACGCAGGGTCATTGGCAATCAGAATCTCAGTCCGTTTTTTCCTGTTTGCGGGCAACCACAAAAACCACGTCACCACCCTCCGGTGCCCACTGGGCTTCAATGGCAAAGCCGGCGCGCCGGTGTGCTTCCAACAGTTCATTTTCGGTAAAGGCATTGATGGTTGGAAACAGCCCCAGCAAACGAAAGAATGCACCGACTGCTCGTACAGCCTTGTATTTGCCCTGCAGGCAGGCGGTGCTATTGATAAATACACCACCCTCTTTGGTCAAGGTGGCCACCTGGCTCAGGGCGGTATCGAGATCATCCAGCAAGTGCAGGATATTCAATCCCAGCACTACGTCATATTGTCCGCCTCTGGCCACGAGCCCGTCCAGATCGTTGACCTCGAAGCTGACATTGTCAACGCCGCCCTGAACGCGCTTTTCCTCAGCAATGCTGATCATCTTTGTTGCCACGTCAGTGGCCAGGATATGTTTTACATGGGGTGCATGGAGCAAAGCCGTGGAGCCGGTGCCACAGCCAAACTCCAGCACTTCCGATTCCGGCTCGAGATATTCCCGGGTAATCGCCAGCTTTTTCTCATAGCTTTCCTGGTCGGCAATATTGGCTTTCGAATAGCGTTTGGCAATCAGGTTCCAGAATGTGGCTTGTCCCATTACTGCTCCATTAAAACGGTGGCTGACACCGTCCGCCAATCCGGAGCGGTGCAAGCCTGAATGATTGAAAAGGCCAGGGGTGGTCAAAACTGCACTGGCCGGTGGCCGGTCTGCTGCCAGTCGTTTGGTCTGTATTTATGATCTGCTGGTCAAAAAAAACTACCACCATCCCGACAATCGGACTAATCTTGCTCTCGCCTGATGGCTCGGTAAAAGGTCAAATTATAAAGGAGATTCCGCCGAGATGTATCGTATTGTCCTGTTTTCAGCCTTTGTCGCCCTCACCAGTGCCGCCTGTGCGGTGGATGACGGCATTCCCAACTTTGAACGCATGAGCGAGGCGGAGCTTGCCGAATACAACAATGGCCGGCCCCTGTCCCAGATGATTGTCTGCGTGGAAGATGATCGTTCCTTCAGCCGGGTGCGGCGCACTGTCTGTGCCACCGTAGAGGCAATGTATGGTTCAGCCGCCCAGGCTGACCAGCTGGGAGTCTTGAATTCCGTGCCGGGATATAGCGAATAAGCGCGAATAGACGCAAATACCGGCACATTCGCCCCCTGATCTTCGCCCAATGCAAAGTTCTTGAAAATGCCGGCCCTTGCTACCAAGATAGTAGGGACAGCGAGTGACGAATACAGGGGGCGTCATGAACACCGTCAAATCCCTTTTATCGCAGTTATTCCCGATCCGGCTGCTTGCTATCGCTGGCATGAGCCTGGTGCTGCTTGCCTGCGGTTCCATCCCTCCCAATTTTTCCAGCATGAGTGAGGAAGAATTGCATGCCTGGAATCTGCAGCAACCACTGATGCAGCAGGTGATCTGTCTGGAAGAACAAACCACCTCCAGCTATATCCGCAAGCGCCGCTGCAATACCCTGCAACAGCTTTATAACGCCCGGGCCAATGCCGATCTGGCACTGGGGGTACTGGATTACGGCCGATACTACAATGACGGTATCGGCCGTGGCCGGGATTAAGTTGCTCTTTATTCCGGTTTGCGGAATTTGAGGGTCATGCGGTCACTTTCACCGATGGCCAGATAGCGCTCACGCTCGGCCTCGCCCCGCTGCAGACTGGGGGGCAGGGTCCAGACACCCTCCTCGTAGTCTTTGCTGTCGCGGCTGTTGGCATTGATTTCAGAGCTGTCCACAAACTCGAAACCGGCCTCGGCCGCAAGCTGTTTGACATAGGCCTCGCTGACATAGCCGCTGGTGCGCATGAACTCCATGCTGGCATCGGCCGGCGCCCGATGTTCAACCACACCCAGAATACCGCCGGGCTTGAGGGCGGCAAAAAAGGCCGCAAAGTATTCCCGCTCCTGCTCAGCCATGATCCAGTTGTGCACATTGCGAAAGGTCAGTGCCATATCGGCCCCTTCCGCCGGTCCGATCACGGTTTCATTGGGTGGCAGGAAATGACGAATGGTGGCCCGACCGTAGACTTCCGGGTACTGACGGATCTTGCGCTCGAAGGACTCCAGATTGGAGCGGTGATAACCCACCGGGGAGTTGGGTGAAAAATGGGCGCCGAAGTAGTGGCCTTCATCGTGCAGATAGGGCGCCAGGATCTCGGTATACCAGCCGCCGGAAGGACCGATTTCGATCACGGTCATGTCCGGTTCAATGCCGAAAAAGCCGAGAGTCTCGACCGGATTACGCCAGGCATTGCGGCTGATATTGGCTTCGCTGCGATGTTCAGCTTTAGTCAGTTGCGCAAGTTTGTCATCGGCCAGAGCGGGGTTCAGCAACAGGCTGCTGCCAAACAGGGCAAGACTGGTCAGTGGCAGGCGCAGGGATTTGAGTATCATGGTTACCTCGGTCAATTCTTTGTCAGTAAGCAGGTGACTCTGTCTGGATTAACAGAGCCGCAGGAAGGCGAATTGTGCCCGGACCGGGACGGCAGGGCAATGTCTCGCAGTCACTGCATGGCCGCCGTCAGGCGAGTTTGCAAGCGTCCTGGCAACTGGTAAAGTGCTTGCAACCTGGCTTCAGGAACAGCTTTAACTGCTCAGGCGCATCCTCCCATAGAGATGATTACCTGGGCCTCGCAGTCGGCGGAATTGAGATTGGCAGATCTGGACAGAGAACGCATAGCCCGGGCGGCCCTGAGGGTCATTGATGAATCCGGTTTCAAGGGTTTTTCGATGCGAGCCGTGGCCAAGCAACTGGATGTCACCCCCATGGCTTTGTACCACTATGTGGCTGACAAGGATGCGCTCGCCAGCCTGACTCTGGAAGCGGTCATGAGTGAGCATCCGATGCCGGCCGAACAGGACCACTGGCGTGAAGACTTGCTGGCCCTGTCCCTGTGGATACGGGAATCCACTCTTTCTCACCCGGCCGTGGCGCAATTGCGCCGGGCTCATCAAATCTGGCTGCCGGGCATGTTCGATCTGATCGAACGCTGGCGCGCCTGCTGGTTGCGCAGTGGCTTGTCCGAAGTCGCTGCCCAGCGAGCTTCCGGTGCCAGTTCACTGGCGGTTATCGGTCTCATCGATGAAGAGGTGAATATCCTGCAATTCAGTAATCCTGACCCGGAGCTGATGGACAAACTACCCAACCTGAGTGCTATTTTTAGCACCGACGAAAACGCCCGCGACAATTTTGAGTTGGTGGTCAGATCACTCATCCAGGGCCTTTGCAGTGAACTGGCGGACCAGCCGGCTAGCTGAGTCATTGACAACAAAAACCATAAACAGGAAAACCTTATGAAAAAGAACCTGATCGCACTGGCTGCAGCATCTGCGATGCTGACCTCTGCCACTTTGTCAGCACAGGAGTATGTAAGCATTGATATGGAAATCGACGTTGCTGCGTCCGCCGAGGATACCTGGGCGGCGGTGGGAGGTTTCTGTGACATCAGCGAATGGCTGGGTCTGGACTGTGAAATAACCGCCGGCGATGGTGGCATCGGTACGGTGCGCTCCCTGCTGGGTGGACGTATTACCGAAGTGCTCGTTGGAGAGACTGAGCTTTCCTATGGCTACACCATGCCCAATGTCCCCGGAGAATTTTACAATCTCTACCACGGTTTTCTGGAAGCACGGCCGGTGGATGCCAATAATTCCAGATTGCTCTATACCCTGATGCTGGATGTGTCCAACCTGGAAGACCAGGCCGCCAAAGATGCCGACATTGAACGGCGCCGCACTACCTTCGAGCGAGCTCTGGCCAGCATGAAGGAAATCGCCGAACAATAAACGCGACAGCGGGAGAGAAGCAGATGCACAGATTCAATCGACGACAATTACTGCAACTCTCCCTGGCCGCCACAGTCGGTCTGAGCTTGCCTGCTGCCCTGGCCCAGAGTCATCCGGCCTGGGCAGAGCGCAAGCGACGCACCCGGGTGCGTGATGTCAATATGGCCTGGGTTGAGGCGGGCCAGGGCGATCCCATTGTATTTCTGCATGGCAATCCCACCTCTTCCTATCTCTGGCGCAATATCATTCCCCATGTGCAACACCTGGGCCGCTGCATTGCGCCGGATATGATTGGCATGGGGGATTCCGATCCGCTGCCTGGGTCCGGGCCCGGGGTCTATAAATTTGCCACCCATCGCGACTATCTGTTCGAACTGCTGGAAAGTATAGGTGTCACTGAAAACATCACCCTGGTGATTCACGACTGGGGCTCCGGCGTTGGCCTGGCATTGGCGGAACGCTACCCGGAGCGTATCAAGGGTATCGCCTATATGGAGGCCATCCTGCGGCCCTCGGCCTTGCCATTGCCACCGGAACCGGAGCAGGGGATCTTTGCCCTGTTCCGCTCGGCTCAAGGTGAAGCGGCGGTATTGCAAAACAATGTGTTTGTGGAACAGATACTGATCGGCGGGCTGGGCTATTTCCTGTCCGAGGCTGACAAGATGGAATATCGCCGACCCTTTCTGCAGCCGGGCGAGAGCCGCAGACCCACCCTGACCTGGCCCCGGGAATTGCCCTTCCGCGGCGGCCCGGCAGATACCACGGCACTGGTGCAGAGCTATAGCGATGCCCTGGCCGAAAGCACTGTGCCCAAGCTGTTTCTGCGAGCCAGTCCTGGTGCACTGCTGTCCACCTCGCCTGAGGATGCGGCACTGCTGGAGTGGGTACGGGCTTTGCCAAACCAGACCGAGGTGGGCATCTTCGGTACTCACTATGTGCAGGAAACCTCAGCCCATGCCATAGGTCGGGCCATCGCTGACTGGATGCGCAGCGAAGTCCTGTCCTGAGCAAGCGGCTAAACCTGTGGCAGAATCACAAGCAAGCACGCACGCAGCCTTCAAGGCAGGGCTGTTGTACTTTGCAGGCGTCTTCGCCCTGGGCTTTGCTCTGGGCGGCATTCGCTTGATGCTGCTGGTGCCTGCTTTGGGTGAATTCCTGGCGGTATTGATTGA
>JALEHB010000075.1 GCA_022763285.1 Pseudomonadales bacterium
CCTTGCGTCGCCCGTCATACACCTCGGCCTGGGGAAACTGTGCCAGCACCTCATCGGTATCGCCTATGGCGGCAATAAGCCCATTGTCTACCGCCAGCGCCACATCCTTGAGAGTGCGCCGCTCGGCATCGTTGCTGACCACGGTTGTATGGGTGAATATTACGGTGTCACTGCTATTGTTCTGGGCCAATATATCCGCGCCTGGCAGCATGCTGGCTCCAACGGCGGCACCGGCGCCAGCCAGTAGTTGACGGCGGCTGAGGGTTGGTGTGGCTGAGAGTTCTGAGTGATCGGGGTTTTTCTTGTTCACTGTTACTGCTCCATAGTCATTGTAATTCGGAGGATGCCCTTGGCCTCATGCCGCCTTAGCCTGCCCGACAGCCATTGGGCAATGGTTTTTCCGGTACCGCCAGGCAGGGAATCTGTTTGTCGGCATAACCAATATCGAACAGCATGCCCTGTGACAGTTCCCCGGCCATCTTGCGTTCCGGCAAATTCACCACGAACAGGGCCTGCAGGCCTTCGATCTCACCGGGATTATCCCGCTCCTGCTTGATACCAGCCAGAATGCTGCGCTGATGATCACCGAAATCCACGGTCAATTTCATGAGCTTGTCAGAATTCGCTACTTCCTCGACGCTGAGAATAGTACCAATACGGATATCCAGTTTGTCCAGGTCGTCGAGGCTGATGGGGTCTTTGATGGGGGCCGGGGTCATGGGCGGGTCTCCTCGAATCGATTCATGTCTACATTTTTAATGCTGTGGGCCGGATCAAACACGCGCCCGTTCATGGCGATATAGACTCCCGGCGGTAATAACTGCGCCGCCATCACTGCCGAGCCCAGATTAAATACCGCATCGCTGTCACGGTATTGGGCCGGATACATGGAGCCGGTTAATACAATGGTTTTGTCCTTGATGCATTGCAAGTGCTGCGCTGTCTTGATCATGGTGTCAGTGCCATGTGTCACTATCATGCGCGATTCCGGTGCAGACTCGATTGCCTGGCGAATGGTTTCCCGGTCTGCATCATTCAGATCGAGGCTGTCCTTCTGCATGATGGGTACCAGCTCATAGTCCAGCACCACATTGGCGCGTTCCAGAACCCCGGGTGCCTGGGGTTCACCCACCTGATATTCACTCTTCTGATCGAAGTAGGTTTTATCGATGGTGCCGCCAGTGGTGAAAATCTTCAATGCCATGGTGTTTTTGCTGCGTCAGAATTGAAAGCCCGCTGCATGAACAGGCCCGAGCTAGCATACTATGACTGGAGAGATGGGACTACAGGAAGGGAAACTACAGGCCGCCGGAAAGATCAATAAAACTGCCAGTGACAAAGGCAGATCGGTCAGATGCTAGCCACCAGATGGCCTCGGCCACTTCCTCCGGCTGACCACCACGCTGCAGGGGAATCTTGTCCTTCAGACGATCCACCCTGCCCGGCTCACCGCCATCGGCGTGGATATCGGTATAGATAAGGCCGGGCCGCACGGCATTGACGCGAATACCTTCTGCCGCTACTTCCAGTGCCAGCCCCCGGGTCATGCTGTCTACTGCACCCTTGGAGGCGGCGTAGTCGATGTATTCATTGGGCGAGCCTTTGATGGCCGCCATGGATGAAACATTGACGATGCTGCCGCCGCGACCTCCTTCGGAAGTCGACATGCGTTTGACCGCTTCCCGGGCACAGAGAAAGCTGCCGGTGACATTGGCGCTGAGCACTTCGTTGATGCGCTCGGCAGTCATTGCCAGCAGTTTGCTCTGGGGATGCAGTATGCCGGCGTTATTCACCAGGCAGTCGAGAGCACCGAGTTGCTCATCGAGTTGCTGAAACAAACGAATGACCTCGGCCTCGACAGACACATCGGCCTGAATCAGGACACAACGCCCGCCAGCTGCTTCGATATCCGCTTGAACCGCTTCGGCCGCTTCTCGTCGGCTGCGGTAATTGATGCAAACGGCGTAGCCCCTGGCAGCAAACAAACGCGCGGTGGCCGCGCCTATGCCGCGGCTCGCACCGGTAATGAGAGCAATCCTGTTTGTCACTGACCAACCATTTGTTTCAGCTTACGTTTCAGCTTCTATTTCGCTTTTTGGTCCACTCTCAGGGTAATTCCGTACGCAGGCTGATGGCGCCGCGAATCTGCCCGGCAAGATAGCCTGTGGCCGTATCTGCAGGATAGTGTTCTGCCAGGGCCGAGCGAACTTCGCTGCTGATGTTCTGGCCATGGCAGCTCAGGCACAGAGGCATGGCAGGCTGGGCCTGCATGTAACGGTAATCGCCATTAACCACGGCCGAAGTGTTGATTTCCGGGCCCGGCTCACCGGCTTGCTGGCGCTGATCGAAGCTCTGCAACATCTGTCGTTCCCAGTTATCGGGTATGGCCATGTCGGCATTGCGGGGTTTGAGGCTCACCCGGCGCACCGACCAGCCCGACTCGGCACTGAGTTCGGCGGCGATCTCCGGAGCCCGTACGGAACAGACTTCGATGGCCTGAACAGGGCCGCCTTCGGCCATGGCCGATTGCAGGGTGGGCAGCAGCGTGCCAACAAACTGCCGGGTGATACCGGCAGCGCGCTGGTCCAGCTCGGTCAGATCCCGCTCCTCGGTGCTACTACAGGCAGAGAGGGCCAGGGCTAATAGCAGGAAAACTCGTTTTTCTAAGGACATAAGCACACTCGCAACTCGGCAATTTATATTGGTTAAAAGTAATCATAGGGGACTTTCGCAATCTATCAAGCGATGAGGGCTTGTTACCTAGTTACTAAATTGCGAGTGTCACCTACAAGGGAGCGATGAAATCTTCCAGATTCAATCGATAGTATTTCTCATCATCGGCGCTACCGGTACCCAGGCAAACCAGACTGACTGTGGAATATTGCACATGGTCTCTATGCATCTGAAAGTCATACTGATTGTTTCTCAGTGCGACACTCGCGCCATAGAGAGTCTCGCCAGCAGCATTGTTCAGAAATACATAAACATCATCCAGACGACACTGATCCGGGTTGCTGGCGGTCAAGGTGAAAAATAGCGGCACGGCAGTGTTTTCTGCCGGTACGGCGATATCCTGCACAGCCAGATTGAGACCCAGTCCTTCAAGGTCCTCGCGCTGTAACTGTGTAAATGGAACAGACAGTGTGGCAAAGCCAGGACTGCTTAGGCAAAGCGATACAAGCAGCAATATTGTGCGCATTGGAACCCCCTCATAAATCAATCAGGGATCATTCAACAAGGGACACTGACAAAATAACAAATTAGCGGTCCGGTGGGGCTGTTATTTTGTTATTTTGTCAGTGTCCCTGCTTCGATAGCTCGGGAGCATTAAAGATCAAGCCACTGCATAAAAGTCACCGATGCCTGGATCAGCCGCTGCCTGGGCGTTTCCAGCAGGGCGGCATGATCACCACCGGCCAGCACTATCCATTGCTTGTTGGGATTGGCCAGCTCGGTGAATACCCGGGCGTGGGCGCCGGTGTCCGCCAGGGGGTCGAATTCGGCCTGCAATAACAGGGTGGGCACAGTCACCTCGCTTGCATTCAAAGCGTTCCATTGCTGCAACTGGTTCCAGTCGGCCCGCACCGGGTCCGCCCTGAGAGCTTCGCGCACATACACATCAATGGCCTGCTGACTGATAGAGCCATCGACAATGAAATCCGAGGCCGCTGCCTCAGCCGTGTTGGTGGCCCTGGCTGGTTCGCTCGCGCCAGAATCGCGATACTCGGTTTCGGGGTCAACCGGATATCCAAACAGGGTCAGGCTGCGGAAATTCTGCGGGTACTGCTGCGCTGTGAGCTGAGCGATCATGGAACCATAAGACCAGCCCCAGACATCGATAGCGCTGCCGCTTCTTTCACTCAGCCAGGCCAAGACATTAGCCAGATCTCTGGCGGCTTTGTCTGGTGTGTTCCAGCCACTGGCATCGCGGGGCGTTTCGCCGTAGCCGCGGGCATCCAGAGCCCACACTGAATAGCCCTGCTCATTGAAGCCATCCATCAAGGATAAATCTTCCCCGGGGACCTGCAAATCGAAATCCGGAATAGAACTCCAGGTGCGACCATGATGCAGCAGAATAATCCCTTTGGGATTGTCGACTGACTTTTCCCAGACCGCCATGTGGTGACCTTCAGACATCACCGTGTGCTGAATCAGCTCTGCCGCCTGGGCTTTGCTTAATGCCGGCAGAATCACCAGCATTGCCAGGCCTGCAAATTTCAAAATACGCTTGATCATCTGCTGTAGCGGCTCCCTTATACTGAATGGATTGATCGCAGCCCTGTGGCTGCGTTTTGAATGCAGATTACTACTGTCCTGCCTGCTCGTCCACGCGATAGCTGTAACCTACAAACTGTTCGATTTCATTGGGCTGTAGCGATTTGTACAGGGCATTGGCGGGAATATTGTCCACCTCCGTGCCCAACCAGACTTCCTGACAGCCTCTTTCCCGGGAGATGGAAATCAGATCCCTCATCATTGCCTTGCCTGCACCCTTCTGTCTCTGATCTGCGCAGACATCGACCTCATCGATATAGAGCCAGAGCTCCTTGTCATAGGGCTTGATCTGAATTCTGGCGGACGCGATTCCCAGCAAATTATGGTGCCCGGCTGCAGTGTCATAACAGGCGATAAAGACAGTGTCCTGGCGCTGCAGAAAGTAAGCAAGATCTTCGGCCTTGTACGCAGTTATCTCATTGGCGTCATCCCAACGCGCACTATTGATATCGCGCACCAGAGCGGGCAGATCATCTTTGAGACTTATTCTTCTTATTTGCATTCAATTCGACGCAGCATGAGCCTGGCATTCAGTTCACTGATTGCCTGGGGAAACAGCGGTCCTGTGTTCAAGCAGGTACCTCAGGTGCTCAGCACCGGTACCACAGCAACCACCCAGAATAGAGACCCCATGGTCCCGGTTCAGCGTCAGCATCAACTCACCCCAGTCGGCAATGCTGTCGACTTTCAGTTCATCCGCATTGTCCAGTTCACTGTGATCCAGAGCAGAGGCATTGGCCTGAACACCAATGAGCCGTGACAAGGATTGCCCGGACTTTGCCGCGGCAGCAACAAAAGAAGGATGGGCGCAATTGACCATATATCCCAATGGAGCATGCCTGCACTGACTATCAATCAATGCCATGGCTTCCTGCAGGGAACTGCCATCAAGGATATTACCATCGCGGCCTGTCACAAAACTGATGATATATGGCGTGCCGGTGGCTGCCATGGCCCGGGCAATGCCCAAGGCTTCCTGCACATTGGGCAGGGTCGCCGCCATCAGAAAATCCACAGCACTGCCCGCCAGCCGCTCAATCTGCCAGCCATGATGCTGTTCTGCAGTCTCGGCATCCAGGCCTTCATCGGGCTGGTAACAATCGTTTTTGCAGCCGATCAGGCCACCGATGTACACCTCGTCATGACTGCGAATCTCACGCATAAACGCCACTGCATCTTCATTCACTGTTACGCTCACATCGGAGCCTTCCACCCGGTCACGGCCTGCCCGCCAGGTGGGTGTACACACCAGCATGGGCAGCCCAGCCTGGCGGGCCAGATCCATATAGTTTTGATAGAGGGAAGCCATGGCGGCGCGGCCGTCATCCTCATAGATGAGCGCTGCATTCAGCAGGGTATCGTGCAATGACAACTGAACGCCGCGACGCAACTGCTCGACGATCGCCGCTTCCATCAGAATCAAGGAATGGGTGTTGAGTAATTCTTTCATGCAATTTGTACAAGGGCCCTGACAAGCTGGTACCTTAAGGTAATCGCTAAGTTGCCAAATTGCGAGTGTCCCCACATGCCTGCGAATAGATTTGTTGTTCTTCTGCTGATTTTTCTGTCACTTCCGGGTTGCGTCGGTACCATGCCAGACAATGGCGGACCACGTAATAACCTGCTCTATGCCGTTGCCTGGCAGCAAACCGCCGCCGAGTATCGGGCGCTGTATCATCAGGGCTTCAACCTGGCACGAGCGCGGGTAGAAGACGCCCTGGCCCGACATGAAGACAGCGACCGGCCACTGGCTGTGATCTCAGACCTGGATGCCACCTTGCTCGACGCCGCCGAATACTGGGGTTATCAGGTGGGCCGTGATGCGGACTTTTTTGATGATACCGCCTGGGATGCCTGGATTGCCGAGAACCGTCTGGAAGTCACTCCCGGGGCACTGGAGTTTCTGCAGTTCTGCGCGGCCAATAATGTGGAAGTGTTTTATGTATCCAACCGGGATCAGGGCGAGAACACCGATGCCTATGCCCTGGCCCATCTGCAGAAACTGGGTTTCCCCTATGCCGATGCGGAACACACTAGCATCTTGCGCGAGACATCCAATAAACAGTCAGTGCAGGAAGCCATCATGTCAGACTATGAGGTGGTGGTGCTGCTGGGGGACAATCTCAATGATTTCTCCCGTCGCTACTATGTCACCGACGTCGCTGAGCGGGAAGCCCTGATGACCGAAGACCGGGACGCCTTTGGCAATCGTTTTATTCTGTTCCCCAATCCTACTGATGGGCATTGGATTCGAGCCATCTATGGTGAATCCGAGCCACCGGCTTCGGCGGAGAATCGGGAGATTCTGAAGCGGGCGGCAATGCGTAAAGCCTGGCAACAGTAAACCCTGCCAGAAATTCGCTATTTCAAAACGCAATGGGAGTACTGACAGGCCTGCATATTCCTGGTTTATTTTGTTAATTTGTCAGTGTCCCTGTATCCCGGTCCCTGAATTCCGTGCCCCCATATCCCCCATCGATTGCGGAAACAGTTGTCGCCTGCGAAGTGGTGCATCTGCTCCCCCTTGAGTTGGGAGATTCTTCACGAATTCTGAATTCGTCTGTGTTTCTATTACTTCTGATTGCAATATAATCAACCGAAGAAGTGTCTTGCAGTAACTCTCCATCATCTTCCAGGGAAGTTCGAAGCAGACTGTAATTTATCAATTTTCTGTTTCGGCGATTGGTGTAATCCCTCGCGATTTCTCTACCAATATGCATTCAGGAATCAACCCGAGCGGCCATAGCTGCCGCCTGATGGAGTAGTTATGAGCGAAGTACAGTCCCAGGTTATCCGATTGGTGCAGGCCATGTTCAACGGCGCACCGAATGCCTCAATTCTGGATGAATTGAGTGAGCTCCTGCAAAGCCCCGATGTTTCGGTACTGCAATTGGCCAACTGGCTTGCGGACAATCCCGTGTTCAGCTCTGAGATGTATGCCAGCTCACTGAGCAATGCAGAGTTTGGCGCAGCATTTATCGATAATATCGTGGGATCGGCTGCCTCTCAGGAGAACAAGGACTGGGCAGCGGCGGAGGCTGCGAAGTTTCTCGATGCCGGTATGCCTCGCGGCCAACTGATCAGCCAGGTGGCCGATGCCCTGTTCGAAACCGGCGCTTCAAACCCGGACTGGGGTGAAGCAGCTACCCAATTCAGAAACAAGGTCGAGGTTGCCAGTTCTTACGCTATTACAAATCAGGGCGCAGGAGGCACACTCGATACCCTGCAAGCCGTAACCAGTTCCGTCAGCGCAGATCCTGACAGCGTCACAGCAGCTATTTCAGCATTTAGTGAAGCGTGGACGGGCGTGGTAGTGGACGGCTATGTGGCCGGCGCTACTGTTTTCGTCGATCTGGATGGTGATGGAGTCCAGGGCCCATCGGAGCCTTCAACCACTACCGACGCCATGGGCAACTTCTCCTTTGCTGGCGGCGAAAACAATTGGGGGCCGATTATTGCAGTCGGTGGTACAGACATCGCAACCGGTAAACCCTTCAAAGGCTCCTTGACCGCCTCTCCAGGCTCTACCGTGGTGAATCCACTCACAACGCTAATTGACAAGCTATCAATGGCACCCGGCACTACCGTTTCTAGCGCCCGTGCTAAAATACTGACCGCCCTGGGTCTGGACCCGTCTACAAACCTGCAGGATTTTGACCCTATCGCCACAGCGGCAAATCCGGCAGCCACCGACGAGCAGAAAGCTCTGGCCTTAAAAGTCCAGGCGGCTGCCGCCAAGGTTAACACCTTCGTCGAACAAACTTCGGCGCTCTTGCAGGGATCTGGAGTAAGCGGTGATAGCAATGCCTCCACTGGCGCAGCCTATCAGGCACTGGCCGATGCTCTCTCTGTCGCCGCCTCCTCCGCCGGACTGTCTACTGATCCGAACGATCCGGATGCACCTGTATCAGATGGCACGCTTGACCTGAGCTCCGGCACCGCTATTGCCAATATCGTCAAATCAGCAGCGACCAAAGCAGGAGCAAGCTCCACCCAGCAATCCACGGTTGATGGCATGGCCGATGACGCCTCCAGCATTATCACCAATCTTAACAATGCCATCAGCAATGCCCTGGGTGATGGCAGTGGAGATGTGACTGAAACTCTGAATGGCATGGCCTCTGTTCAGGTTGTTTCCAGCAATACAGCCAACACGGTGCAATCCCAGGCAGCAGGCTCAGGCAACCTCAGCGATACCGCTGGCACTGTTAACGGCGATAGTCTCACTGATGCGCTTAATCAGGCTCAAACTGAACTGGGCGATGTAGATGGGGATGGGGAATCCAATGCTACAACGCCTGACAATAGCGGCGGTGGTGGTTCGCCGGCAGCTACTTTTACGGTCACAGAGACGGCTGGCGTAGTGACCTTTGGTGGCACAGCGAGCGGTAATATCACCGTTAGCTGGGCCGGCATCACTGGTGATTCGGTGGCTACCTTTACGCGTGGCGGAATCACTGCCAGCGAAACACCGGATTTTGAAGTCGGTGTTGCAGGCACCGCAACAACCATCACACTGGCCAGTGGTCAGGCCCTGTCACTAAGTGCGGCTGATGCCTCGACCCTGATTGCCAACATCACTGCACTCGACGGTGACGGCTCAATAGCCCTGACTGACAGCTCACTGACAGTATCTGCCGTCATCACACTCGACACAGCCGTTACCGCAGACATAGACGCCAGCGCGGCAAGCAGCCTGTCCGGAACGGGTGCAGAGTTTGACACGGCAATCGCAGCAACAGGTATTAGCTTTTCAGGCAGCTATTCGGCCACGGTAACGGGTACTCCAGCTATCGCCGATCTGAACACGATTGATGCCGACACCTCAGGTGTAATCACAGCGACACCGGCCACAGCAACACTGGCCAGTCTGAATGCACTGACCGGCACTGGTAATGCCTATACTCTGGTTATCAATGATGCCGGCTCAGTGGCTGCTGCCGACCTGAGCACCCTGGATAGCAAGACCACTATCGCTATTGACGCCACGTCTGCCGCAACGGTCAGTGGCTCCGGCACAGAGTTGACCACAGCACTCGGCTCCGCCGGAATCAATACCGCCGCCGCAGTGGCAGTGAATGCCACTGGCTCCATCAGCTCATCCCAGCAAGCCATACTTGATGGCGCTACCAGCGGAGTTATCACTGCCACCTTGTCCAATGGCGACATGACAAGCCTGGCGGGAGTCGCCAATGCCAATGGGAACAACGCTCTCACTATTACCATCACTGATAGCAGTGTTGCGGCAGCGGCGCTGAAAAGTCTGGCGGATAAAACCAGCGTTGCCGTGACTGCTACAGCAGTAACAACAATCACAGGCAGTGGCGCGCAAGTGATTGATCTGTACGATAATGCCAGCGTCAATTATTCAAACTCTGAAAATATTTCCGTCAGTGGAACTGTCAGTTCCAGCGATGCGGCCACCATTACCGGCTACACCGGTGGGACTGTGACGGCAACCGTCACCGCCGCCACTGCAGCCAGCCTGGCTGCCGACCTTGGTGGCCTGAGCGGTGCATACTCACTGACTGTGACTGGCAGCAATGACCCGGCTGATCTGATCACACTTGATACCGCCAGCAGTGTGACAGTAGACGCCTCCGGGTCGACGGCCCTGAGTGGCACTACAGCGAATGTTTTGTCAGTACTCTCCGGTGATATCAATCTGCCGGCAGATATTGCCATTACCCTCACTGACAACCCTTCAGTCGCGAACGCCAATACAATCGATGCCGCCACCACTGGTGTTGTCACGGCGACTCTCGCCGCCGACACGCTGGCTAACCTGAATGGACTTAATGGTTCCGGCAATGCCTACACGCTGGTGATTAACGACGCCGGCACAGTGGCTGCTGCTGATCTGTCGACTCTGGACAGTAAAACCACTGTTGCCATCAATGCCACTTCGGCTGCCACTGTTTCCGGCACCGGCACAGCGCTGGCCACTGCTCTGGGATCTGCTGGCATCAATACCGCGGCTGGAGTGGCGCTCAGTGTGTCTGATTCAATCTCGAGCACCCAGCTTGCCTCACTGGATGGACTTGGCACCGGTGTCATCACAGCCACCATTTCCGATGGCGACCTGACTTCGCTTGCAAATCTCACCGATGACAATGGCAATAATGCGCTCAGCATCACGGTGACGGATAGCAGTGCAGATGCAGCCGCCCTGAATACCCTGGATGGGCTGACCTCAGTAGCAGTTACCGCGACTACAGTTAACACTGTTACCGGTTCTGCGGCAGCCGCCGTTACCGCCCTGGCTGCATCCGGCTCAGGTCTGAACCTGGCCGCCGATGTGGCTGTGACAATCGATTCCGGCACTGCCACTACGGCCCAGCAGGCGGCGCTGGATGGTGACACAACCGGCAGCATCACTGCCACCATTGCCGAGAATGACCTTGCTACCCTGGCTGGGCTGGCAGACAGCAATGGCAATAATGCACTGACAGTAACCGTCACAGATGCCAGTGTTTCCGCTTCGGCACTTAATGCCCTGGATAGCAAGACTTCGGTGCAAGTTACCGCCACAGCGGCGACGACCATTACCGGCAGTGGCGGAGATATCAGCACTGCCCTCACCGCTTCCGGACTCAACCTCTCAGCGAGTATAGGCGTCACTCCCGATGCCGGTACCATGACCGGAGCGCAACTGACCTCGATCGAAGCGAATACTACCGGCAGTATTGATCTGTCGGCTATCACTGCGATTACTCTCGCGGATCTTGAAGTCGTCAACTTTGCGGCTACATCTCTGGACGGTAGAACCCTGGCATTGAATGGTACCGGCGACAATGGTTTCGAGGGCGCTACGATCACACTGGCCAGCGGCGGTGCCAGCGCAGACTTGTCAGGCATTACGATTGATACCGATGACGTAGCCGTCGGTATCAGTGGCAACACTGGCGATGACACGATCATCGCACCGGGATCAGATACACTGATTGCTGCTGGCGCCGGCAGTGACACAATTACAGGCGGTGCCGGTGCCGACCAGATTGATCTGGGCGCAGCCGACGGAGCTGTCGACACGGTCATTCAGGGCGCAAATGATTCAGCCGATGTAGGCGCAATCAGTGACTCGGGCTTCGATGGAGGAGCCTTTGCCGATGGTGATGATATTGATATCACTGGCGCTGACAGCATTGAAAACTTTGAAGACGGCACAGATCTGATTCAGCTCGTCGGCGCCGTGTCTGCTGCCACCCAGGATACGACAGATCCGGATGGCGGCGTTGGCAGCGGCGAATTCACTGCCATCCGTGGTAATTTTGGCGGACTGTTCACCGTCGATACTGTCGCCGGCAATGACATGTTGATTCTTTACGATGCGAGTGGCGCCGGAGATATCGAAATGCTCTACCTTCCGGGTGCGGGCAGTGCCACGATTACCAGTGCGGACTTCAGCTCGGTGACTGATTTCACAGTCACGGAGACAGCCGGTGTAGTTGAGTTTGGCGGTTCCGCCACAGGAAACATCACCGTCGCCTGGAGCGGTACCGCCGGCAACTCTGTTGCCAGCTTTAGCCGCGGCGGGGTCACGGCAAGCACAACGCCTGATTTTTCCGGCACAGCAACCACGATTACAGTGGCTGCCGGGCAGGTCCTTGCCACTGACATCACGGAACTGACTGCCATTGCCGTTACCGCTGGCAACACTGTAGATGGCAGTGGCAGTATCCTGTTAAGCGACACCACTGCCGATGCAGGAACTCTCGACAGCGTCGACAGCGCCGTTGATGCGACTATCGACGCCAGTAATCTGAGCACCTTAACCGGTGCGGCTTCCAGTGCAGCCAATGTCATGACCTCAATCGGGATAACTCTGGATCTGGATATTGATGTAACTCTGGCGGCTGGCTCAGTTAACGCTACTGATCTGGCTACCGTCGAGAACAATACCACTCAGATTATAAATATGACTGCGGTTACGGATGTGATCCTGGCCGCTGCTGACTCAGTCAGTTTTAATGGCAGTACTCTGACAGGCGAAACCTTCAATCTGACCGGCACTGGCAACAACGGTGGCGAATCCTTCTTTGTAAATCTCGCCCCGGGTGGTCAAACTGTGGATCTGTCCAGCATCACTGTCGATGAGGATGACATTACCGTCACTGTCAATGGCAATGACGGCAATGACAGTATTACCGCCACTGCTGCCGATGACGTGATTGTCACCAATGCCGGTAGTGATACCGTCGTGTTTGCAGATTCCGCTGCGAATAATGGCGCCGATACCTTGTCTGATTTCCTGTCTGGTTCTGACAAGCTTGACTTCAGTGCGTTTGAAACTGCTGGCGCAACGGTGGAAGCAACGGGTTCACTCACCAGCACGGCAGGCACCGTGTACTATCTCACTGGCGCCTCAGCAGGTGATGCTGACTCTGCAGCAGCAGTGGCGGCTGCGTTAAGTGCGGCCGCCGCATGGACCGATGACGATGCTACGGCCTGGGTTCTGGTTTCCGATGATAATTCTGCAGCGGTTTACGAATGGGCCAATACTGCCGTATCAGCCGATGAAGTAGTTTCCGGCGAGTTAACACTGGTCGGCACTATCACTGGCACGGTAGCTGCTGGAGACTTGATAATTTAGGAATTCCCGACCAGATTCTTGGGGGCGCTCGTAGTTCAGTAACATAAGCCTTAAGAAAAATTTCCAGGTTACGAGTGTTCCCGAGTACTTCAGAAGGATTATCAAACGATTCGCAATAGTGTTTTCGATATTTGCTCATATATCGAATATACCCAGCATCCTACAATGTTCGACTTTGGGACCAGGTCCCGTTCTACACAAGAACAACGTTGAAGGAGTACATCGTGAAATCCCTGATCATACTTTTAATGGCTGTCTTTACCAGCCTC
>JALEHB010000076.1 GCA_022763285.1 Pseudomonadales bacterium
GCCGGGCCAGGATCTGCTCGATCACTTCCCCGATTTCGATCACCGTGTCCTGGTTGTCAACCTGAATAATGGCCTCGTGCAGTTCCACGGTTTCCGACTCCACACCGCCGGCGGTCTGTCTTGTGGTGGTTTCACCGAAGCGGCTGCGTACCGAAGTAATGGGCATAAAGACACGACTGGGGGCGGCATTGGAACTGCCGGCCTGATTCTGACCGAGATTGGAAAAGCCTTCAAACTCCAGCCGGTGTTCGAGTACCTGCTGTCCGCCGACGGGACAATCAATAGCCCCGTAGTTATCCTGACAAAAGCAGATGGCAAGCAAACGGCGCTTAACAGTTTCGGGCGCCTGGTGTTGGTAGTACCTGACGCCGACGCCCCGATAGAGAAGAATACGACAGCAGGATTCCCGCCTGTGGACGACGGCCGATTCGACCATTTTCTGCGCGATCCGGACGGCACACTTGTAGAACTGTTCCAGTTTCATTCGGCGCCGCAGTAAGGAAATTCTGTCCCTGCACTCCCTCCCTTCACTGCGAACAGGGTAATAGACCTCTCTAAAACAGTGTAATATCCTTGTAATTACCCTATTTATTGCATATTATTACCCTGTTTTGCCGCCAGGATGCCGAGACATGCATTCATTTCACCCGCAAAAGATCTCCGGCCTGACGTTTTCTCCAGCGCAGGCTGCCACCCTGCGCGCCATCGGTGAATGCCGGGGCAGGCAGGCGCTGTTCTACCAGCAGGCACCGGAAATCCTGAAACAGCTCAGGGAAAGTGCCGTCATCGAGTCCGCCGAGTCATCCAACCGACTGGAGGGCATTACCGTGCGCAAGGGGCGGCTGGCACCCCTGATCGAAAAGACTACCGACCCCCGCGACCGCTCCGAGCAAGAACTGGCCGGTTACCGCGATGCGCTGGGCCTGATTCACGACAATGCCCATGACATGACCATGTCGCCGAATATCGTGCTGCAGTTGCACCAGACCCTGTTCCGTTACCTGCCTAATCCGGGGGGGCAATGGAAAGCCACCAATAACGAAATCGTGGAAACCGGTGTCGATGGCGAGCGCCGGGTCCGCTTTACCCCGACCCCTGCCCATCTGGTACCTGCACATATGGAACAACTGGCCAGCCAGTTCAACACTCTCAGGGCACAGGAAACCTACGATCCGCTACTGTTGATTCCCTTGCTGGTGCTGGATTTTCTCTGCATACATCCTTTCACCGATGGCAACGGACGCATCGCGCGCCTGATAACCCTGAAGCTTCTTTATCAGGCCGGCTATGAAGTGGGCAGGTATATCAGCCTCGAACGGGTCATCGAGGACAGCAAGGAGAGCTACTACGAAACCCTAGGGCAAAGCTCCCAGGGCTGGCACGAGGCTCAGCATGACCCCATGCCCTGGCTGAATTATTTCTGGGGTGTGCTACTGGCAGCCTATCGTGAATTCGAGAAGCGGGTCAGTGTGCTGCCGGCGGGCAGGGGTTCCAAGACCGAGCAGGTCCGGCTCGCCGTGATCAACCGCACGACTCCTTTCGCTATCTCGGAAATTGAAGCAGAGTGCAAGAGCGTCAGCCATGACATGGTGCGCCATGTGCTGCGGCAGATGAAAGAGGAAGGAGTGATCCGTGCCATCGGCCGCGGCCGGGGTGCGAAGTGGGAGCTGGTCCAGCCAGCAACGACGACAGAATAAACAAAGCAGCGACTGACTACGCTGCAGTGTACTGGCAGCGCAGTAGAAGAAGAGGAAGATTTACCATGCGCGACGAACAAGAAGAAATCACCGGCAGCAGTGAAGATCAGGCCGCACTGAACCGGGACAAACTGGCAGCCTTGCTGCCCGAGGCGTTTAGCGAAGGCCGACTCGACATCGATGCCCTCAGGCGCACACTCGGCGAAGACTTTGTAGTCGAAGATGGCGAGCGCTACCGCCTGGACTGGGCCGGGAAGCGTGATGCCTACAAAGTGCTGCAGACACCCACCACGGCAACACTGCGCCCCCAGCGTGACAAGTCACTGAACTTCGACGATGCCCAGCACGTGTTCATCGAAGGCGAAAACCTGGAAGTGCTAAAGGTGTTGCAGAAATCCTACTTCGGCAAAATCAAGCTCATCTATATCGATCCGCCATACAACACCGGCAATGACTCCTTCATCTATCCCGACCGTTTTCAGGAAAACAAGGAAGACTATCTGAAACGCGTCAATGAGCTGGATGATGACGGAACACTCATGCGGGAGGGTTTCTTTCGCAAGAACAATAGGGAGAATGGGCATTATCATTCGAACTGGCTGAATATGATGTTGCCGAGACTATATATTGCACGCAATCTGCTGAGGCAAGACGGGTTTATTGTAGTTAGCATCGATGACAGTGAGTTTCAGAATCTGCGATCTATCATGAATGAAGTCTTTGGCGAAGAAAATTTCATTGCATCTCTGGTCTACGACAGAAACAGGAAAAATGACGCCAAGTTATTCTCTGTTGGCCATGAATACATGGTCGTCTATGCAAGAGACAAAGCATACCTTTCGGAAAACGACGTCAGGCTCCGCACAGAGAAGGAAGGCCTGGAAGAGATAAAAGAACTGTTTGAAAGGCTGCGCGTCAAATATTCAGATGACTGGGAAAAAGTAGAAACTGAGTTGAGGTTGTATTACAAAGAAATCGACAAAAATGACCCCCGTTTTCCTCTGACCAGATTTAAGAAGGTAGATGCCAAAGGCCCATATCGAACTGATGGCGATACAAGTTGGCCTGGGGGAGGAGGCCCTCGATATGATGTACCTCATCCTAAAACTGGACGGCCATGTAAAGTGCCCAGACGAGGTTGGTTATGGCCCACTTACAAGCGCATGGAAGAGCAGATTAATGATGGTCGCATCATCTTTGGCCCAGATGAGTCGACGATTCCCAGCGTAAGAATGAACTTGTTCGAAAACACTGAGCAAGTGATGGCGAGTGTGAGCTTTAGCTATGCACAGAAAGCCACCAAAGATCTCGATAAGATTTTTGGTGGGAAGAAAGTGTTTGATAACCCCAAAAATTATTTCGATCTCGAACAGATAGTCGCCTATTTGAGCAATCCGGGCGATCTGGTTTTGGACTTTTTTGCAGGTTCTGGCACATCAGCACACGGCGTGATCCTGAGCAATCAAAGTGAGACTGTAGGCAGGAAATTTATCTGCGTTCAGTTACCGGAACCCATCAGTGATGACAGTGAAGCTGGCAAGAACGCTTTGGCACTTGGGTATCAGACTATTGCAGACTTGTGCCGAGATAGAATTCGACGAGTATTCAAGCTGATTGAGGAGCAAGCGGACCTCGCTACGCCTGTCAATGACGGTAACGGATTCAAGTCTCTGCTACTTGCCCCTTCTAACTTCAAAATATGGCGAGGTGATGACGTTGAAACAGCAGAACAATTGGCAGACCAGATACGCATATTTGAAGAGTCTGGTAAGAAAGGTGCTGACACAGAAGCGATATTCTATGAGCTCTTACTTCGACAAGGTCAGGACCTCACCACAAATGTCGATCTCCTTGAGATCGAAGGCCAAACCCTCCACGCGATTAACGACAACAAAATGCTCTTTATTCTCGAGTCTTTTTCCGAGCCCATGATCGACCCGATTGTGGCGCTGGAACCCGACTCGGTGATGGTGCTGGACTCTGTGTTCCAGGGGTCTGACGAACTCAAATCCAACCTGGAGCTTCATTGCCGGGATGCTGGCATCAAGTTTACCTGCGTGTGAGGCCACCGCCATGAAACTTCAGTTCGATGCCGACCAGCAGTACCAGCTCGATGCCATCAAGGCCGTGGTTGACTTGTTCGATGGTCAGCCCGGCGCCGATCAGGGCGTTAGCAGCTTTGATGTAGCCAGCCACACCAGCCTGGCCCTGACCGAGAATGGCATCGCCAACAACCGGGTGCTCAGTGACGAGCAGTGGCTGCAGAACCTGCACACAGTGCAGCAGGACAATTTCATTCCACCCTCAGAATCACTGGAGTCACTGGTACTGGAAGATGGCACGCAGCTCGCCGACTTCCCGAATTTTACAGTCGAGATGGAGACGGGCACGGGAAAAACCTATGTCTACCTGCGCAGTATTCTTGAGCTGCACCAGCGCTATGGCTTCAGCAAGTTCGTCATTGTGGTGCCTTCCATTGCCATTCGCGAAGGGGTATTGAAGTCGCTGCAGATTACCCACGAACACTTCAACACCCTCTACGATTACACCCGATTGGAACACACGGTCTACGACGGCAGTCGCGCCAGCCAACTGCGCAATTTCGCCCTGTCGGATGCGCTGCAGATTCTGGTGATCAACATCGATGCGTTTGCCAAGGACTCGGACGAGAATTCGAATTCCCGGCGGCGGGGCAACATCATCAACCAGGTGCGGGAAACCGGCGTGGCGCCCATCGAGTTTATTCAGGCTACCAACCCCATCGTCATTCTCGATGAACCGCAGAACCTGGAAACCGACAAACGCAAGCGTGCCATCGCGCGGCTGAACCCCCTCTGCACCCTGCGTTATTCGGCGACCCATAAGCAACATTACAATTTGATCTACAAACTGGATCCTGTGAAAGCCTATGAACTGGGGCTGGTAAAACAGATCAGTGTCGATTCGGTAATCGATCTGTCCAGCAACAACCAGGCCTATATAGAAGTGGAGAGTTTCACCCGCGGCACGCGCTCCATCTCTGCCAAGGCCCTGTTGTGGATAAACGAACGCGCGGGACCAAAGAAGAAACGTGTGACGCTGAAGAATGGCGCTAATTTGTATGAGCTGTCGAAGCAGCGGGAGATATACAAGGACGGCTTTATTGTTAATGAGATCGACGCCGAGCAGGGCTTCGTGCGCTTCGCCAACGATGTGGTTGCCAGAGTGGGTGTTGCCCATGGTGCCCTGACCGAAACAATTCTGAAACTGCAGATCGAGGCAACTATTCGCAGGCACTTTGAGAAAGCCATCAAGCTTGAAGCACAGGGCGTGAAGGTGTTATCGGTATTCTTTATCGATCGCGTCTCCAGTTACCGGGTGTACCACGATGATGGCGCCACCACGTTGGGTCCCTTCGGCCAGTGGTTCGAGGCGCTGTATGAGGAATATCGCAACAAGCCTGAATTCGCCGGGCTCTATGACAGGGATGCCGCGCAGGTGCACAACGGTTATTTCGCCCAGGACAAACAGGCCGTGTCGCCCTACGGTGAGATGAAACTGAAAACCAAGGGTGAGGCCGAAACCGGTGCTTTCGAGCTGATCATGCGGGACAAGGAGCGCTTGCTGGACCAGGCCGAGCCGCTGCGATTTATCTTCAGCCACAGTGCCTTGCGGGAAGGCTGGGACAATCCCAATGTATTCCAGATTTGCACCCTGGCGGAATCGGCGTCCGAGATTCGCAAACGACAGGAGCTGGGCCGCGGCCTGCGCATCTGTGTAAATCAGGCGGGAGACCGGGTCTTCGACCGGCACATAAATCGCCTGACCGTGGTCGCCAATGAATCCTATGAAGACTTCGCCCGCCAACTGCAAACCGAGCTGGAGGAGGACGGTCTGGAATTTCGCAAGGAGCTGGTCAGGAACGAGCGCGAGAAAGTGCAGGTGCGATTGCGCAAGGGTTATGAAACGGATTCTCGTTTTCTCGAGCTATGGGAGCGCATTCGCCAGCGTACCCGCTACCGGGTGCATTATGACAGCGCTGCGCTGATTCAACAGTCCGCCGCCAGGATCGCGGAGGATCTGCCGCCTATTGAGAAACCGAAGATCGCGCTTTCCAGAGCCAGTCTCGACCTGAAATATACCGGCGTGGAGGCTCGGCAGACCGGGTTGCGCACGGAAACCGTGGAGGCGAACTTTGTCATTCCGGATCTAGTGGCCCAGGTGCAGAATGCCACGGGTCTGGGACGGCATACCATTGCAGAGATACTACTGCAATCGAACCGGTTGGCAGATGCCCTCAACAACCCCCAGAGTTACATCGACCAGTGCGCCTCTTTGATCAATAGCGTCAAGCGAGAGCTGCTGGTTGCCGGTGTGGAATATCTCCGGGTGGACGATGTGGTTTATGAAATGCGCAGATTTGAAGACGACGACCTGAATGAAGTGTTTTCCTCCAATGTGAGAGAGGTGGCGCCGGAATACGAGACTAAGACTTTGTTTTCCCATATCGTTATCGATTCCAATTCCTCTCCTGAACGGCAATTTGCCGAAGACTGCGAGCAGAATGACGACGTACTGTTCTATATCAAGTTACCCAATTGGTTCACCATCGACACCCCTGTGGGCAACTATAACCCGGACTGGGCAGTGGCTTATCGTAACCAGCAAGCCATCTATTTTGTTGCAGAGACCAAGGGGACAGGCAGTTCCGAAGATCCGGGGCACGATTTACTGCGACCGCTGGAGAAGCTCAAGATCGACTGCGCCAAACGCCATTTCGAGGACTTCGAAGAAGTGACGTATCGGGTTGTTGCCAACCTGCAAGAGCTGGTGGGCTGAGATGTGTTTCCGAATTGGATCAGGCGTCATGGCGATTCCCTGTGCAGGTCCAGCCAGGAACGAATAGTGGAATTCACCAGCTCTGGCGCATCGTGGTGAACCATGTGGCTGGCGCCCGGTACGCGTAGCATTGCGTTGTCTGCTGAGACGGAATCGCAAATTTCATCGTGGCCACTAACTAATACTGCCGTGTCGTCTTCACCATGAAAAAGCAGCACTAGAATTGTAGGAAAGTGCTGCTCGACAATCTGGTAGAGTAGCGTGGACTCCGGCTGGCGGCGCCGGTAGCGCGGCAACGATCCGGCCGCCAGCGGCGCACCGAACGAGGATTCTGGCTGCAACACGTCGAAGTCCTTTTCGACAGGGTGTCAATGCCAGTGTAGCTGGATGTCAACCGGCTTGCGTAGTATTAAGGTCTGCAGCGCACTGGAGAGGGCATCGTTGTGAAGCGTCATGGCTGGCACACTGAGACTGGAAAGCTAGCCCGCCTGCCCCGCAGCTATTCATGCCGCAGTGCTTCCACCGGGTCCATATCGGCGGCCCGCATGCTGGGATAGATACCGAAAATAACGCCGATCAGGGCAGAAATGGAAAAAGCGAGAAATGGCGCCAGTGGGGTGACGATGGTGGTCATGCCCCAGAACAGCGAGA
>JALEHB010000008.1 GCA_022763285.1 Pseudomonadales bacterium
ATACCGACGTCAAATCCTTTGGCACCGACGACTATGTACGTGCCCAGGGCCCCCAGGCCAGCTACCAGAAACTGGTCATCGACCGCGGCGGTATCGGCCCGTACAACGTGCTGTTCACCCGCAATTAGGGCTGCTACGGCAGGTGTGATCACCTGTCGTAGACCTCTCGCTCCTCAACCAGCTCTCTTCCATCTCAGTCTGTTTCGCAGCAGCGGGCCAGCCAGGGCCGCGACTGACTGCCTGTTATGCGCCAGAACTGCGTTGCTGCCAGGATCGTTCAGTGTCAATTTTGGGAATTTGTTGTTGCGATGTCAAATGATAATCATTATCATTTGCTTTTTAGTTAATCATGGAATCTTGAAAATGAGCCGTATCACTCAGGATCAACCTACTCGATATTCTGCCAAAGCGAATCCTTTAAGCCACGCCATCACTCTGGGCCTGTTTATGATGGGTTGTTCAGTGGCCAACGCGCAATCCGACAGCAATGATGTTGAAGAAATCGTTGTCACCGCCTCCGGAATCAGCCAGCGATTGGTGGATGCTCCCGCCAGCATCAGCGTTGTCAGTGCGGTAGAACTGCAGAAGCGCCCCTATATCACTCTTACTGACGCCGTCCGTGAACTGGAAGGCGTGGATGTGGGTGAGACCTCCGACAAAACAGGCCAGCGCACTATCAGCATGCGCGGCATGGGTGCCGACTATACCCTGCTGCTGATTGACGGCAAACGCCAGAACAACCATGGCGATATCTACCCCAATAACTTCGGCGGCAACCAGTTCAATCACGTGCCGCCGCTGGACAGCATTGAACGCATCGAAGTGATTCGCGGTCCCGCCTCCACTCTCTATGGTGCCGATGCCCTGGGTGGCGTGATTAATATCATCACCAAAAAATCAGCCCAGACCTGGACTGGCTCCTTCACCGCCGGTCACAGCTTTCAGGAAAACAGCGCTTTCGGCACGGACAGCACCTATGACCTGTCGCTATTTGGCCCGATCCTTCGCGATACACTGACACTGGCCCTGCGTGGCTCCTGGTATGAGCGAGACGCGTCCCAGCCAGAATACGAATTGATTACTGACCCGGCTGGTGTCCAACATGAGCGCGCTCTGGGTTTTGGTCGTGGCGGCAAGACGGTGGACAACACCAACAAATCTGCCGGCTTTACCCTGAACTGGAATCTCAGTGAAGACCAACGCCTGGCCTTCGATTACGATCTGTCGCAACAAAAATATGACAATACGCCCTTCACCAATAATCTGGGCACCCTCTCATATCCTCTGGGCACCGTGGACAATATTTCCTCCATCTGGCAGGTTCGCAGCGGCAGGGTGAATCCGCGAGCCGGCTACGCTGCCGACCAGCAGTTTGACCGCGACCAGTGGTCTGTCACCTGGGAGGCAGATTGGGGTGTCACTCGCAGCCTGGTCTCATTGGCCCATATTGATACTGTCAACGAAGGGCGCACCCTGCCTCTGACTGTGGCAGAACGCCTTGACCTGCAGGATATGTGGGACGCGGTGGGCCCCTATGCCGGCATGAGTGAAGAGGAACGTCGCAATCTGGCGGAAGCGACTTTTCTGCCCCGTCCGGACCGCCACCTGGCCAGTAGCCAGTACACCCTCGATGCGCGCATGGAGATTCCGGTGCAAGGCTTTGCCGGCGAGCACATCTTCGTTGTAGGTGGCCAGGTCATCGATGGTGAACTGGATGATGGCGTATTTGGCATGGAGGCCGGTAATGATGGCGCGGGCGTGGTGCAGGATCACGAAATGTTTTCACTCTACATTGAAGACAACTGGACGCCAGTGGACCCCCTGACCTTTACCTTTGGTCTGCGCCATGATGACCATGAAGTATTCGGCACCCATCTCAGCCCCCGCGCCTATGCGGTCTACACCATCAGCGACAGTTGGACAGTCAAGGGCGGCGTCAGCACCGGCTTCAAGACTCCCAAAACTACAGACCTTTACGACGGCGTAACCGGTTTCGGTGGCCAGGGCACTTCGCCCTTTGTCGGTAATCCCGATCTGCAACCGGAAACCAGCGTGAACAAAGAAATCGCCGTCTACTGGAACTCCCTGAACGGCGGGCATAATTTCAATGTCACCTATTTCCTGAATGACTTCGAAGACAAGATTGATCGTGGTGAAACCAGCCTCAGTTGTGAACAAACCGGCGGCGTCCGCCCCTGTGCCAACCTGGGTGCCTATGGCCAGCTGAATTACACCAGCTATTCCCAGCGCGTCAATATCGACGAGGCGGAAATTCAGGGCGTGGAGATCGCTGGCCGTTATCAGATTCTGGAACAGCTTTCCCTGCGCGCCAACTACACCTGGACTGATAGCGAACAACTTACCGGTGCCGACGCCGGTCTGCCCTTGACCAATACCGCAGAGAACATGCTCAACTCTACTCTGGACTGGTTCGTCAATGATGACCTGAGCCTGCAACTCACTCTGGAGTCTCGTTCTGATCGTTATCGCGGCACCGATGCCAATGGCAACAAGCAATACTACAAACCCTACGATGTACTTCATCTGGGCGGCCAGTATCACTTCAATGAAGCGCTTACTCTCAGCGTGCGGGTGAACAATCTTCTCGATGAAGATTTCACCAGTTTCCAGACCCTGTTCATCGAAGAATCGCCGGGCGTGTTTGAGCCGGACTTTATCGACAACTACAACAACAAGGACAAAGCCCGCAATTACTGGGTCAGCCTGAACTACAACTTCTAGGTACAAGTGAGCAACAGGCCCGAGAAAAATGACTACCCCGAGTCAACGAGAGACATGAAGCATGTTTAGAAAAATACTATTCTGGATCCATCTGAGTGCCGGAGTGCTTTCCGGTCTGGTCGTACTCATGATGAGTGTGACTGGCGTCATCCTCACCTATGAGCGGCAGATACTGGCCTGGCAGGAAGAAAATGCCTACTTCAATGAGCCGGCAAATGATCAGACCAGACTTCCTGTCGAGCAATTGCTGACAAACGGCAATGACGAAGAGTTCACGGCCAGTAGTGTCGCCTACTATAACGACCCGGCCAGCCCGGCCATTCTGCGCGCCGGCCGCTCTGGTAGCCGTTATTTGAATCCCTATACCGGTGAGATCCTGCCACCTGCCAGCGAGACTCTTGATAATTTCTTCTCCGCCGTCACCGGCTGGCATCGCTGGTTCAACATCAGTGGCGACGGTCGCGGCACTGCCAGAGATATTACCGGCGCCGCCAATCTCATGTTCCTGTTTCTGGTCATCAGCGGCCTCTACCTCTGGCTGCCAAATATTTACAACTGGAACACCATGAAGTTGCGCCTGTGGTTTCACCCCAATGCCAAAACCAGCGCTGCCAGAGATTTTAACTGGCATCATGTCTGGGGTTTCTGGCTCGCCATCCCTCTGGCGGTTGTGGTGGCGACGGCGACGGTCTTCAACTACAGTTGGGCCAATAATCTGGTCTATCAGCTGGCAGGGGAAGAACCACCGCAGCGAGGCGGTGGCGGTTCGGGTGGAAACCGGGGGTCCGAAGCAGACAGCACTATTGTTCAGCAGCTGGCTTACGACGATCTTATGGCAGTTGCCGCAACTCATCTGGACGATTGGCGCATGCTGACCATGACAATTCCCGCGGCAACGGCAGAAACAGTCAGTTTTTCCATCGATCAGGGCAATGGCGGCGAACCCCAGAAACGTCACACTCTGGTTCTGGATGCGCGTAATGGCGAAGTCAGCGCCTGGCAGCCTTTCAGCAGCCAGTCGCCCGGCCGACAGGCCCGCTCCTGGGTACGCTTTCTGCACACCGGAGAAGCCTTGGGACTGTTCGGTCAGACACTGGCAGGACTGGCCTCTTTCGCCGGCGTGATTCTGGTGTGGACCGGGCTGGCATTGTGCTACCGCCGATTCAGAAAGTGGCTAAAACGCACATTCCGCAACAGCAGTTCGGCCCAGGATGAAGCATCCAGCCTGAATACTGTTGCCACTGATTCTCAGGGCTAGCTAGCCAGGCAGGGCAGAGAATATCTCATAGCGCCTTGAATATGGGATATTCCGCCTGCTCCTGATCCTGTAGGCGCGGCTCGAGATAGGCATCGAACAGGTTCCAGTAGGCGAGCCCGTCATCGGACTCCGGCTCCAGCAGATAGAAGATCAGATTGGCCAGCCGTTGCCGGGTTGAGACCACGTAGTCACCCCGGGAAAAACGTCGACTTTCATTGCGAAACTCTCCTTGCAACAGGGAGTTGCGATGATTGTTCTGCACAAAGCTCTGTTTGCCGATCTCCTCAATCATGAAGATTTCACCATTGAAAGTTGAATCGGCTTCCAGAGTCTCCACTTCGATGCCATGCTGGCGCAGTTTGTCGGCCAGGCCAACAAAGGCGGAACTGAAAATATAGGCTTCCGGGAAGCGGGCAGTCCGGGTAGCGGCAAAGGCATTGAAATTGGCCACACCCTCGGTGACCACCAACTCGGAACTGCGTACAAAGTCGGTACTGCCATCCTCGGCCTGATAGGGAATATAGGAATAACTGAGCAGGTCCAGGGGCTCATCCCGGGCAATCATCTCAAACTGCACGCCCTTCTCATGCCCCACTTCCTGGTTGGCACTGCGGGCGTCCGCCTCGGCATTGATGCGCTGAATCTCGGCGCCGTGCCGGTGGCTGTATTCGAGAATTTCCTCTATAAATGCATTGGCGGCATGGATGCGCTTGTAAAAACGGTCATGGGAGAAGGTTTCACTGAGTATGGCCATGCGATTACGCAGTCCCATATTGTTAGTCAGGTAGCGCGGCGCATGGTGAAAAGTGCGCAGTTCTGACGGCGGCCAGTCCCGGTAATCGAAACCTCCGTACCAGTTAAAATCCAGATCAAATTTTTCTTTTACCGATTCCGTAATGGCAGGCAGCATCACTTCACTGCTGTAATCGGAAGGTGCCGGGTCTCCCGCAGTATGGTAGGACGGCGCCCAGGTCAGGGAATAACCGTGCCAGGTACCATTGGTGGTATGCAGATCCACCAGCAGGTCCGGGTCCCAGCGATTGATCAGCCGCTCGTACAGGGCGGCAGTTTCATCAGCCTCCACAATCACGCCGTCACGATTCAGGTCGAGACCATGGGCATGGCGTACTCCGGTCATCACCGGACTCAGTTCCTGATTGGGGCGACTGTTCTCGGCCATGGCGTCGTTGCCATCGGCGTTGTAAACCGGCACAAAAATCAGGATCTGATTATCCAGCAGGTGCTGCTTGTCACCGAACAGGATATCGCGCATCAGAATCAACGAGGCTTCCTTGCCCTCCACTTCGCCGCCATGGATATTGCCCTGGATATAGATTACCGGCTTGCCGCTGGCCTCGGCCTGCTCGGGTGAGTTCACCGGTGGATTGGCCAGCACCACCATGGGGACGTCCCGACCCTCCCGGGTCAGCAGTAGCCGCTCCCGGTGCATCAGGTCGGTTTCGGCATCCAGGGCATCAATCACCGCAACCACTTCGGCCAGGGTGGAGGTGCGCGCATAGTCGGAACGCTCCGCCGCAGTGATCATGTCGGCACTGAACACAGGCTGTTCTGCCGCCAGCAAGGGGCTGCCGACCAGGCTCAGGACCAGTGCTGTTAACAAGGGGACAAGGGATATTTTCATGGGGGCTCCGGGAATGCGCTTGAGTCTGCCAATGGGACCAGCCGCAAGGTAATGCAGGCCCCCGGGGAAGGCAAGCATGGACCGAGCATCTGATCGATTTCGAAATCCGGCCGGCGGCTTTGTAACAGTGTGTAACTTTAGCGCTACAAGCATTCACAAGCTGTTGTTTTTATTGAACTTCAAACCGCCTCAAAGCCCCGGCTTTGTTGCTTTTCCCCGGTAAAAGGACTAAGTTCGTGAGTAGCTATATATGCAGCAAAAGTGCGTGCAGATCCCCTGCTCTCTGCATGCGACCATAAAACAATAAAACGGAGCCAAGTCAGTGAATTCCAAACTTACTCGCAGACGTTTTATCAAGGGGGTAATCTTCTCCGGCGCTGCCGCTACAACCGGCACCGGATTTTACCTGGCCGCCAATGCCCAACAGGGCCAGGGTGCAGCCGAACGCTTGATAACACTCAATATCAACGGGCGTCCCCGTCCTGTCGATGTCCTGCCTTCCGAAACACTCGCCTACACGCTTCGCTACAAACTGGATTTGACCGGTACCAAGATCGGTTGTAATCGCGGTGAGTGCGGTGCCTGTACTGTGTTGATCGATGGCGTCCCCAACTATGCCTGTTCAGTCCTGACCCATAACGTCAAGGACAAATCGGTGGTATCCATCGAGGGCCTGAAAGCGGCTGACGGATCTTTGCATCCGGTGCAGCAAGCCTTTATCGAAGAGAACTCCCCCCAGTGTGGCTTCTGCACACCGGGTCAGGTGATGTCGGCAGTGGCCCTGCTGAACAGCAACCCGCAGCCCACGCGCGAGGAAGTGCGTAAGGGTCTTTCCGGCAATCTTTGCCGTTGCGGAGCCTATGAACACTATATCAACGGCGTTCTGCGCGCCTCGGGGCAGATAGCATGAGCACACATATAGGAAAAGATTTCACGCCACCAGATGTACCTGGCAAGGTCACTGGTGAGATCAAGTATGCCGAAGACTACAAAGCCGAAGGCATGGTCTTCGCCCGTCTGTTAACCAGCCCAATGCCTTCCGGCCGGGTGGTTAATATCGACGCCTCGGAAGCCCTGCGCATGGACGGCGTGGTCGGTATTTTTACTGCCGATGACCTGCCGCCTGTAGCACCGCCGGCCAATCCGGCTCTGGCTTCAGATTACATCACTTATGTCGGCCAGCCGATTCTGGCAGTGGCCGCCACCACCGAAGAGATTGCCGAGACTGCCCTGGACCGTATCCGGGTCGATTTCGAGCGTCGCCCCTTCGTGGTTGATCCGCTGGACAGCCTGGCTCCCGGCGGCCCCAATGCCTATCCCGATGGCAATGCCCTGGTACGAACCCAGGAAGAAGGCCCGGAAGGTACACCCATTCGCGGTGCCCAGATCCGGGATATCAAATGGCCCCAGTCCGCCATTGATGACCTGCGTGCTGGTCGCGAACCAGTTGGCGCCGAGTTCACCAACGAATGGGCCTTTGGCGATATCGAAGCCGGTTTCGCTGAAGCGGCAGAAATTATCGAAATGCCCTTCGTTACCATGGGTTATCCTCACCACTCGCTGGAATCACGCACCTGTATGGCCTACTGGGAAAATGGCAAATGCTATTTCCATGGTTCATCCCAGTCCCAGAGCGCCAATAATGCCGGCCTGGCCCGCATGCTGAATATCGATCTTGCCGATCTGGTATTCATCAATGAAGCCACCGGCGGCGGTTTCGGTTCCAAGATTGGCCCCTATCCCTATATGGCCATCACCGGCAATTTTGCCCGTGTCCTCAACCGCCCGGTACAGACCCGCATCACCCGTGAACAGGAGTTCTATATTGGCTCCGCCCGTTCCGGCATGCAGGGCTGGATCAAGGCCGGCGTCAAGGCCGACGGCAAGATTTCCGCCGTGGACCTGGTCATCGTCAACGACGGCGGCATGACCGGCGGCGGCAGCGGTAATTCCTCCGCCCAGCATGTCACTGTGGCCTACCAGCCCGAGAACATGCGCTTCCGTCATATCTCGGTATACACCAATACCACGCCTCGCGGCGCCCAGCGTGGCCCCGGTCAGAATGAAATGGCGGCAGTTCTGGCCCCCTTCACTGACAAACTGGCCAATGCCATTGGCATGGATCGCGCAGCCATGCGCAAGGTCAATGCCATGAACAGCGATGGCTTCCAGGGCGGCAGCCGCGGCCCGGTTACCAGCGCCTTTGTCCGCGAAGCTATCCAGCAAGGCGAACGTCGTTTCGGCTGGCAGGAAAAACTGGCTCTGCCCAAGCAGATCAGCGACAGCAAGGTACGCGGTATCGGTATCGGCATCGGTTATCACGGCGCTGGTGGTCGCGGCTATGACGGCCTGCTACGCATGGATACTGATGGCATTCTGCATATCCACAGCGGTGTCGGTAACCTGGGTACCTATTCCTATGCTGGCACCTGCCGTGCTGCGGCAGAGCGTTTGCAGATTCCCTGGGAACGTTGCGTCATCGAACGTGGCCGCACCGATCGCCATCTGCCCCATAGCTCTGGCCAGGGTGGCAGTAACACCATCTTCACCCACACCCGTACCAACTGGGTAGCCGCTGAAGACATGGTCAACAAGATGAAGGAAATCGCAGCCATGGACCTGGGTGGAACGGCTGAGGATTACGACATCGGCAATGAGCGTGTGTTCCGCACTGACGACAGCAGTGTCGGCATGAGCTATGCAGAAACTGCCCAGCGCGCTATGGAACTGGGAGGCCGCTTCGACGGCCAGGAATACCCTGATGACATCAATCCCCTGACCCAACTGGCGGTTCAGGGCCTGGCCGGCAGCGGTCTGGTGGGTGTCGCCAAGGATAATATTCCAGGCTCGGGCCAACCGCCCGGCGTGCAGGTGGGCTTCATGGAAGTGGAATTGGACAAGGATACCGGCAAGGTAGAGATTGTCGATTACACCATGGTGGCTGACTGTGGCACCGTCGTGCATCCCAAGAATTTCCTGAATGCCATGCGTGGCGGTATGGTCTGGGGTGTGGGCATGGGCATGCTCGAAAGACATGTTTACGATCCCCAGAATGGATTGCCGGCCAACACTGGCATCTACCAGAGCAAGCCACCTACCAATATGGATGTGCCCATTGAGACCAATATGAGCGCGGTCAATATTCCTGATCCGCAAAATCCGGTGGGTGCGCGTGGTATTGGTGAGCCGACCCAGGGTGCTGCTGCCGCTGCCTATGCCAGCGCCATCAGCGATGCACTGGGCGGTTACACTTTCAATACCGCACCCATCACCACTGACATGATTGTCAGTCATCTGGGCGGCCTGGACTATAGCTCCAAGTCCCTGAAAACCAATACTTTCTGAGGTGAACTATGCCATCACATGACGTAATGCCAAATATGGAACTGTACCAGCCGGTACAGGTTGAAGATGCGCTTGCGATTGCTGACCGCCTCGCGGAAAGAGGCTGGTTGGTAGGCGGCGGACAGGACACCTATGGCTGGTTGAAGGACCGCGCCAAGTCTGTGGACGCCCTGATTGACCTGAGCGCCATCGAAGCCCTGCGCGGGGTTCGGGAAACCGCCGACGGTATCGAAATCGGTGCCCTGACCACACTGACCGAGGTCGCCAACAACGATCTGGTCAAGCAGCGCTACAGCGTACTGGCTGATGCCGCCGAGGTCGTTGCCAGCCCGCAAATTCGTAACATCGGCACCCTGGGCGGCAATGTCTCCCAGGATGTTCGCTGCTGGTACTATCGCCGCGGCCTGTCCTGCTATCGTGCCGGCGGTAACCTTTGTTACGCCGACACGCCCCAGGGCATGAACCGCGAACACGCCCTGTTTGATGCCAGCCGCTGCGTGGCAGCCGGCGCTTCAGACACCGCGCCAGCTCTGGTAGCACTGGATGCCACCATGGTGATTCGCAGTGTCGACGGTGAGCGTACCGTGTCGGCCGAGGATTTCTTTGTCGGTCCGGCACTGGATATCGAAAGCACTACGGTACTGCGCCCCGGCGAAATCCTCACTTCGGTGCGGATTCCTTCCACCTGGGCCAATGCGACGTTCTATTTCGAGAAAGTTGCTGACCGCAATGTCTGGGATTTTTCTCTGGTTAATGTTGCCGCGGCCTTCCGCGTCAATGGCGGCACCATTGAAGACTCTCGCATTATCGCCGGTGCCGTGCAGACCACACCCCGTCGTCTGCGCAATGTAGAAAATGCAGTGCGCGGCCAGTCCAAGGACATGGCCACGGCTGAATCTGTAGCTCCCATGGCTTCTGAAGGCGCCCGTGCCCTGGCACATAACGGCTTCAAGATTCCATTGCTGCAGAACCTGGTCAAACGGGCAATTGCCGCCTGATCAGAAACCGCTGCTGGCCGATTGATTCGGCCAGCTTGCTGAAGCATATATAGCTATAGGGCTTCGCAGAAAAAACCCGGCTCCTTTTCAGGAGCCGGGTTTTTTATTATTCCCAATAAGCAGAAGGGCCGAGATTCTGCAGCTCAGGGAATCTTGTTGATAAAATTGCCGACGAAATAGGCCGTGGTGATGATGGCAAAACAGGCTCCGGCGATGCCAAGAACCACGGGCAGCAACTGCGCCCTTTTCTCATTGTTGCCAGTAATAGCCTGCTCGCTCATATTGCACTCTCCATTCACAATCAATGCAGAATCAATATAGCGACTCCCGAACCGGGAATATTGATACAGGTCAGTTTTCCGACCGATTCAGATTTGCAGCCTCAGGGCAGTTTTTCCAGGTGTTTGCGGGCAATACTGTAAACTGCAGAAAACCACTGCGGATCATCATTGAGATTGGGCAGCAGAGTAAACTGTTCGCCGCCAGCCTCTTCGAACTGCTCGCGGTATTCAATACCAATCTCAAACAGGGTTTCCAGGCAGTCGGAAATGAATGAAGGTGTCGCCACCGCCACCCGCTTTACCCCTTTTTGCACCAAAGCCTCGAGGTGCTCATCCAGATAGGGTTGCAACCAGGGCAAGGGGCCGAAGCGTGACTGAAAGGCAAAGGACACCTTGTCCTGCTCCCAGTCCAGTGCCTTGACGATGGCATTGGTGGTTTGCACACACTGCATGCGATAGCAGTTGCGATTCTGCTCAGTAATCTCCTGACAGCAGTCACCGAACTGACAGACTCCTGCCGCATCAGCCTTGTTGATGGTTTTCTCCGGTACGCCGTGATAGCTGAATACCAGATGATCGATTTCCTTAGCCTGTAGTTCTCTTGCAATCAATGCTGCCCAGGCCTTGATAAACGCCGGTTCTGCAAACAGATCATTGACAAAGTGTAGTTTTGGCGCCACCTGCCACTTTTTAGCGGCCTTGTTCACATCATTGAAGATAGATGCCGTGGTGGCGGTGGAGTACTGGGGAAACATGGGCAGCAAAAGAATCTCCTTCACCCCTGCAGCTTCCAGTTCAGCCATGGTATCGTTGACGAAGGGCTCGCTATAGGCCATGCCATTGCGCACCAGCACCTGATCACCCTCTGCATCAAAGGCGGATTGAACACTGGCCAGCATCCGGTCGGCATAAACCTTCAGCGGCGAGCCTTCTTCGGTCCAGATCTGCTCATAGTCTTTGGCAATTCGGGGCGCCCGGAATGGCAGGATAATGAGATTGCGCAGTAACCAGCGACCCACAGGATTGAAATCGAACACATAGGGGTCGGAGAAGAAGTGCCGGTAAAAATCCCGGAGCCCTTTTGCGGTGGGCTCGGCTGGTGTGCCCAGATTGAGCAAGATCACTGCTTTGCTCATAACGCCTGAATCCTTTTGTAGTTGCTGGTATGGTTGCTGAACAAATTACTCTCCCGGAACCCGCTTGGCGCCGGGAGCGAGGCCATTATCCATGTCACGCTCAGCTCGGCAAGTGCCTCGGGCAGCCATGACTTGAGCCGCTATTTACGCCGACCGGCGGTCGCCAGGATCACTTTGACATCCAGAAAACGAACATTTCCCTGTCCCCGGCCAGACTTTCAACAAGGCTGGCAGAAACAATCAACAGGAGTAAACTGGCGGAACGATAACATGAAAACGGAGGGAAACGAGCATGTGGATTTCTGTCAACAAGCGAATTTCAAACCTTGTTCTGCTCCTTTACCTGTTCTCGCCACTCCTGGTCAGCGCCCAGAATACAGGCCTGATCAGGGCAGCTGCGAAAGTTGAACTGGTGGCCGATGGTTTTGCTTTTCTGGAGGGACCGGTGCGTGACAAGGCAGGCAATCTGCTGTTTACCGACATCAACAATAACCGCATCCACCGTCTCAGCCCTGCCGGCCTAATCGAGACTCTGCTGGAACCCAGCTATCATGCCAATGGCCTGACCCTCGATGTGGATGGCAGTCTGCTGATATGCGAGCAGTCGGGCCAGCGAATCAGCCGCCTGAATGCCGATGGCAGCCGCAGTGTTGTAGTCAGCGAATATAACGGTGCACCTTTCAACAGCCCCAATGATATCTGGCTGCATCGCAATGGCAGCCTGTATTTCACCGATCCCCGCTATCGCTATCCCGAAGGCGAGCCGAGCCAGGCCGGGGAGTATGTCTATCGAGTGGATCCGGCGCGGGAGACAGTGGCCGCCATCATCACCGACGTGCCGAAACCCAATGGCATCATCGGCACCGAAGACGGTGCCCACCTGTATGTGGCCAGCACTGAACTGCGCAAGGTGTTTCGCTATGACATCAATCCCGATGGCAGTGTGGGAAACCGCCTGGAATTTGCCGATCAGGGCTCAGACGGCATGGCCATGGATGAACGGGGTAATCTCTATCTGACCTGGGCTGGCCAGGTCAGTATTTACAGCCCGGCCGGTGAATTATTGCAGCAGATTGCAGTACCGGAAAACCCGGCCAATGTGGCCTTCGGTGGCGTCGACGGGCACACTCTTTATATCACCGCCCGCACTGGCCTGTACGCCTTGCGCATGAATGTGGTGTCCAGCCGTTTCCGCTACAGCATGATGGACCGGCAGTAAAAGAGCAGCGTCAGGCAGACACCCGGTCTTTCTTGTCTTCCTCGAACAGCTGCTCCAGTTCCTTGCGCCCTTCCCTGGCGATGGTCAGCAACTCCTCCATGTCGTCCTTGTGCTCCACGGACTTTTGCAGCAGCGCCTCATCATACTTGCGAAAACGGTCAGCAACCTGCAGCGCCTGACCATCGGTATAACCCAGATTGAGCAAGGTACTGGTAGCCGCTTCCATCGCACTGGGAAAGGTTTCCCGAATGACATTGTTCACATCGCGAGCAAACAATTCATAGGCGTGGAAGCGGTCAATGGCGCGTGCGACGATACGGATATCGGGATTCTGGGCCCTGGCCTGGTCCACAATCTCCAGAGATTCCTCTATATCATCCACGGCCACCACCAGGGTACGGGCCTGTTTGATCCCGGCAGCCAGCAACATATCCAGGCGGGTCAGATCACCGAAAAACAGCCGGTTGCCGAATTTCTTTACGAACTCAACATGGGCCGGGTCCTTGTCCATAGCGGTGAAGGGAATATGCTGGGAAGTGAGCATACGCCCCACCACCTGGCCGAAACGGCCAAACCCGGCAATGATGACTTCCGGCTCGTGATCATCCCAGTGGGCATCCTGATCCGGTTGGCGCTCACTGCGACAATGAAACAATTTACGTTGTGCCATGACCAGAGGCGATGTCAGGGCCATGGAGAGTCCCACCACCAGCGTAATCTGTTCTGAAAACTGCATGGCAATCAGGCCCAGTTGATTGGCCTGACTGAGAATCACAAAAGCAAATTCACCCCCCTGGGAGAGCATCAGCCCCAACTGGAAACCTTCTTTCCAGGATACCCTGGCCCAGCGCAGGATCGCCACTATCACCAGCGTCTTGATAGTAATCAACAGTGCCGCGGCGGCCAGCATTACCAGAGGGTTGTTAATCAAAAGTTCCAGATTCAGCGTCATACCCACAGCGATAAAGAAAAGCCCGAGTAAAATGCCTTTGAAGGGCTCGATATCGGATTCAAGCTGGTGGCGATAGTCTGAATTGGCCAGCATGATGCCCGCCAGGAAAGCACCCAGGCCCATGGACAGCCCCACCTGATCCATCAATACCGCTACGCCGATGACGATCAACAGGCTGGCAGCAGTCATGACTTCGCGGTTGCGGGTATTGGCAACTATGCCCAGCACGGTATTGAGACCGTAGCGGCTGAATCCCAGTACCGCCAACACCGCGGCCAGTGCCAGATACCAGGGCGCCCCGTGGCCATTATCGGCGCCACTGGCCAGCAGGCCCACCAGGATCAGAATGGGGATGACGGCAAGATCCTGCAGCAGCAGAATGGAGAAGCCCTTGCGGCCCAGGGGAGAGGCCAGAATATGTTCCTCGCTCATCAACTGGATGGCAAATGCGGTAGAAGAAAGCCCCAGAGTCAGACCCAGCACCACTGACAGGGCCAGGTCAGACAGCAACAGAAAGAAGAACGGGCTTAACAGCAAGGCGCTGAACAGCAACTGGCTGCCACCTATAAAGGTGATCTCACCGCGCATATTCCAGAGCTTTTCCGGCGCCAGTTCCAGACCGATGATAAACAGCAGCAGGATGACCCCGTATTCGGCGAAATGCAGCACCTGCTCGGGATCGGCCACCAGGCCCAGGGCATGGGGCCCCAGCACAATGCCGGCAAACAGATAACCCAGAATGGAACCCAGACCGAGGCGTTTGAACAGGGGAACGGCGATTACCGCAGCAATTAGGTAATACAGGGCATTGAGCAGCAGGGGTTCGCTATGCATGTCGGGATCTCTGAATTAAAAGCATGACTGACAGAAGCAGTCATTATGGGGACTGTTGATGCCATTAAACAGGGGCAGACTGTCAGCCGGCAGATGTGACGGGCCCGCATTTTAACTTTCAGTTACTGGCTTTGGTCCCGAAAAATGCCTCGCCCAGGCCATCGGAATAACCTGAAAGCCCCATATTCTCTGGCTTTCAGAGGAATGAGTAGTATCGTAACAAAAAGTTGCATTTTTCGGCACTTTCTCTTACAAAGGGCGTAGACTTGTTTCAGTGCTTTAGAAAATTCAATTTCCTGTCAATTAAAACTCAGAAAATCGAGGGGACACTCTGTGAAAACTTCTCTGCGACTCGCGACTGCTGCCACTTTTTCCCTGGCCGCTGCTATCTCCCAGGCCGGTGAACGGGTGGGTGATTTCGCACTTATCGATCATCAGGGCATGCAACAACACATGGCCTGGTACGACGACCACAGCGCCATCGTGCTGCTGCCCCAGGCTGTGGGCCAAACCGATGCCACAGCCCTGCAGGCTCTGCTGGAACTGCGCAATGACTACAATGACCAGGGTGTGCAGTTCTTCCTCATAAACCCGGGCCAGCAGACCGACCGCCTGGCAGTAGCCACAGCGGTAGACGCCCATGACATTGCGGTGTTGATGGACGATGCCCAGGTGGTCAGTGAAGCTCTGGGCCTGACCCATATGGACCAGGCAGTGGTTTATGATCCGGCCCGTTTCGAAGTGGTTTATCGCGGCCCGGTGGGCGCCGAACTGGAAACAGCGGTCAATGCCCTGATTGCTGGCAACCGCAGTGACCTGGTGACCGTAGCCAGCCAGGGTGCCGCCATCGACTATAGCGGCTTTAATGGCGCCGAGCTGACCTACAGTGCGGACATCGCCCCCATCATTGCCGAGAACTGTGCCGAATGTCACCGGGAAGGCGGCATCGCCCCCTTCGCCATGAACAACAAACAGGCCGTGCAAGGCTGGTCACCCATGATTCGTGAAGTGGTGATGACCAAGCGCATGCCGCCGGGCCAGATTGACAACAAGGTGGGCCACAGGATGGCCAATGAAATGAA
>JALEHB010000077.1 GCA_022763285.1 Pseudomonadales bacterium
GGTATAGCGCTTGCGTTTCATATCGGGATCTCCTGTTGTCTTAATTATAAGGAAATCCCACATCCAGGGTGGCTCGAATTATTGGGGTACGGTCACCCCACCTAAACTGCTTCAGCATACCAAGGAACGGATTCCGGTATGCAATCGCCCATTCAGAGAGACACGCCAACCAGTGTGTTTTTGCTCACCAACGCTCCACGCTATCAGCGGCATCAGCCGGAACAGACACTGCTCTACCAACTGGTGGAGCAGTACTACCCGGCATTTCTGCAGCATCAGGCCGCTGAGGATCGCTCACTACCAGATTATGTGCAGCAGGAGTTCACCGACTTTCTTAGATGCGGACGATTGGAGCATGGTTTTCTCCGTGTTCGTTGCGAAAGCTGTCATCACGAAAAGCTGGTGGCCTTTTCCTGTAAGCGCAGAGGTTTCTGCCCGAGTTGCGGCGCTCGCCGCATGGCAGAGATAGCGGCCCTGCTGGTCGATGAAGTGTTCCCTGTCAGGCCCATTCGGCAATGGGTACTGACCGTTCCATTTCCGCTGCGCTTTCTGTTCGCTGCCTATCCAGAGCTGATGAGCAAAGTTTTGGGGATCGTCACCCGGGCCACCTCAACTCACCTGGCCCGGCAATCTGGATTCACCAAACGCGCAGCTCCCACTGGCGCAGTCACGTTGATTCAACGTTTTGGTTCTGCCTTGAACTTGAATATACACTTCCACATGCTGTTTCTGGATGGGGTCTATGCCCAGGATACATCCGGTCGCTACTACTTTCGACGAACTGGACCGCCCACCGTTGAGCAACTGCATTTACTACTCCACGTGATCAGTGAAAGGGTTGCCCGGTTTCTTGAACGCAGAGGCATTCTTGAAAGGGATGAGGGCAACAGTTATCTGACCCTGGAAGGGCTGGAAGAAGATCCGTTACAGGATATTCACAGTCACTCGGTGACTTACCGCGTGGCTATCGGTCCCCAGAAAGGCCGAAAAGTCTTCACCTTGCAGACCATCCCGCCACAACCGCAACCAGCAACAGACAATGCCCGGGTAGCTAAGCTAAATGGATTTAGTCTACACGCTGGCGTAGCCGCCCACGCTCATCAGCGCGAAAAGCTGGAGCGGCTCTGTCGATACATTGCTCGGCCCGCCATTGCGGAAAGACGTCTCTCCCTGACATCCACCGGCAAGGTGCGCTACGAACTCAAGACACCGTTTCGCAATGGCACCACCCATGTCATTTTCGAGCCTTTGGACTTTATCGCCCGACTGGCTGCCCTGGTGCCGAAGCCAAGGGTCAACCTCACCCGCTTCCACGGCGTTTTCGCGCCAAATAGCAAGCATCGGGCGTTGATCACACCTGCGGGCAGGGGCAAGGGTAGCAAGAAAGTCAGTAAGGACAGGGATGGCTGCAGCTTTACCGAGCGTCACGCATCAATGACTTGGGCCCAGCGCTTGAAGCGCGTATTTAACATCGATATTGAAGTCTGTGAGCAGTGCCAGGGGCCAGTCAAGGTTATTGCCTGTGTGGAAGACCCCGTGGCTATCCGGCAGATTCTGGATCATATGAAGTCAAAGGAGTTGGCTGATCAGCAGGCACGGCCGCCGCCGGGCAGGGCGCCGCCCCAGCTTGGGTTGTTTGACGCGTAGTACAAAGGGATATCTGTCTGCCAGGGAGGGTGGCCGGATCGCACTCGGCTCGCTGGGGGATGAAGGGGTAGTTGAGTCAGTTTTCTGGTTCGTTTGGGCTACTGGAACGGCCGATTTGCTGGGGATTTAGGCTGAGAATCTGTTGGTTGTGGAGCATAGCCCGGCGATCTGGACAACCTCTTACTCAAGAGATACCTTTTATCCTTCCTATACACTTATAATCTTTTTTGGCCAACTGCTTTGCGATCTCAAAGCCAATGCCTTTATTGGCCCCAGTGATCAATACTATAGGATGATCTGATTTATGCATCGATATTGCTTCCGTACTAAGGGTTGTCAGATTCGCGGTTTCCATTAAGATGATTCACACTATAAGTCTGGAGTGAAGTCCATGGTCAAGGAAAACAGTCAGTGGTTGATTTCCGAGTTTGCGCAGGAGGCAGGCATTAGTACCGACACGGTGCGTTTTTATATCAAGCGCGGCATATTGACACCGCAGTACGGAAACAAAGGAGGAGCCAACCCTTATCGGATGTTTACTGAAGATGACCTGGAGGATCTTCGGACAGTAAAAGTTTGTCAGCTGCTGGGTCTGACACTTTCGGAAATCCGGGAGATTCTCGAACTTTCGCGAGCCGGATCTATGAGAAATAACGAAATGGCTGTTCGTGTCGAAAAGCGGCGTGCACAACTCTTGCAGCGAATGAATGAGATCAGAGACTTGGTTCATTACCTGGATTCCAAACTTGCATGGATCAGAAGAGAGCCAGGTGCGGAGCAACCTAGGCTGAAGTTGCCAAATTCAAAATGGAAGCGTGGAGGGGACACCCATAACTTAACAACATAAAATTAGGATCTGTACGTTATGTTGTTAAGTTATGGGTGTCCCTTCGTACCAGGTTGGTTCCATCTCATTGATTTTGTTTAATAATCCTGTCCATTGAAATAGTTGTTTGACATTCCTGCTCCTAGTGTCACACTACACGTATGACACCATTCAAGCTCAATCCCAAATCCGGCCAGTCCATTTTTGATCAAGTGGTCTTCGCCGCTACCAAAGCGATCCTCGGCGGCGCGCTCAAGCCCGGCGATGCCTTTCCCTCGGTGAGGGCGCTCGCCAAGGATCTGAAGATTCATCCCAACACCGCGCACAAGGTGATTCAACATCTGATCCAGGAACGCTGGTTGGTTTCCAGTCCGGGCCGGGGCACTTCGGTTGCCGAGCCGCCGCAGGCGCGCAGTGGCGACCGCCAACGTCTGCTCAGTCAGGAAGTCGAGCAACTAGTGGTCGAGGCCAGGCGCGTCGGCGCGACGCTGGATGAGGTGCAGCACTCTGTCGAGTCCCACGAAAAAAGTCTTCAGAACCTGAAGGTGGTTTCCGGAGATGACTAATTGCGAGGGAAGGCCATGATTATCGAGACCGAAAATCTGTGCAAAACCTACGGCCGCGTGCGCGTGCTCGACAACATCAATCTGCAAGTACCGGAAGGGTCGGTGTTCGCGCTGGTGGGCACCAACGGCGCGGGCAAGACCACGACCATGCGCACGCTGGTGAACATCCTGCAACCCAGCTCGGGTGTCGCGCGTGTGCTCGGTACGGATTCGCGTAGATTACTGCCTGAAGCGTTCCAGCAGATTGGCTATGTCTCGGAGAATCAGGAGCTGCCCGAACGGCTGACTATTGCGCAATACTTCGATTATCTGCGCGCACTCTATCCCGGCTGGGATCACGGCCTGGAGCAGTCGATGCGGCGCGACATGGAATTGCCGCCCAAGCGCCAGCTCAGCAAGCTCTCCCACGGCATGCGCATGAAGACAGTATTGATCGCAGGCCTGGCCTTTCGACCCAAACTGTTGATTCTCGATGAGCCGCTCAGCGGCATGGACACGCTGACCCGCGACGAAGTCGTAGATGGCCTGCTCGAACAGGCGGGGGAGACGACGATCCTGATCTCGTCCCACGAGTTATCTGAAATCGAGAGCTTCACCAGCCACATCGCCTTCATGGACAGGGGCACCTTGCCGTTTCAGGAATCCATCGAGTCACTGCATAGCCGCTTTCGCGATGTCTACGTGACGCTGTCCGCACAGAAAGTGATGCCAGCGTCGCCACCTCCTTCATGGATCGCGCCGCAGATAGAGGGACACCTGCTCCGTTTCATCGAATCGGACTTTCAGGGGGCGGATTGCCTGCAGCAAAAACTTGCCCAGTATTTCGGGGCCGTACAGTTCGAAGCCGAGCCCATGAACCTGCGCGAAATCAGCAAGGTACTGATTCGCGATGCACGCCAGACGCGCAGGGAGCTCGCCGCATGATGCCGAACAGGAGAGTCATTCTGGCCATCGTCAGGAAAGACGTCTACGGTCTATTGCCGCTCATCGGTCTGTCCTGGGTAATCTTCTTCCTCATGCCGGTGATCGCCAACATCGATATCGAAAGCCTCGCCGCCGAGATGGAATTCTGGGTCGCCTTACAGGCCAATTTCTACTACATCGGTTTCTTTCTCGCGGCACTGTTAATGATCTCGGTGCTGCAACAGGACCCGGCCGCGAGCTTGCACGCAGACTGGCTGACCCGGCCGATCTCGCGTGCGAATTGGCTGCTGGCCAAGCTCACCTTCATGCTGCTGGTCATCGTCTTGCCTGTCGTGGTCGGTCGCATTCTGATCAATCTCGGCGCCGGGCTGGGAATAGGGCTGTCAGTCTCGTATGCCCTGGGTGTGGAGAAGCTTGGCTCGCTGTTATTCGTGCCGCTTATCTTCGTGATCGCATTGCTCACGCCTAACCTGAAAAAGTTTATCGGCCTGTTCATGGCCATGGCACTGGTGTTTCTCATGCCAGCGTGGAGTGTCACGCGCGTCTTGTTGATGGCCATCGGTATTTCACTGGTCGGCATCCCGGACTCACTGATGTGGATACAGGGCGTCGGCATGGTGGTGGCGGGCGTTCTCGCGACTGCGGCGGTCTACTGGTTCCTCTACTGCCGTCGTCAACGCGGTGCCGCGCTGGCGTCCTTCTGGGCACTGGTCGTAACGATTCTGTTGCTTGCCTTCCCGCCGACCTGGCTTTATGACGGCGAAAGCGCACTCGCCCTGCATCGCCTGCTGATCAATGAGGAGAACGCCGCACTGGATGATGCCGTTGTGCTCGAAAACACCATGGCCTGCTTCCCCGCCGCGCGGCTCAATGACGGCATCAGCAATGCAGAGGAAGAACGGCACATCGCGCTGGCCGCCTGGAACAGCGAGGCCTTGATGGACAGGGGCGAGAATCCACTTAGCTTTGCAACGACGATCCGCTATCGCGAGCAGTTGCGCGAATGGTATTCGCCTTCGCTCTATCCGGGCGATGAACACAGCGTGAGATGGCGTCTCGACAGAGCACGACCGAGGGCGCATTTTTCGGCCGAGTCGGTGAGTGAGGCTGTACCGTTGCGGCTGTCTTACACCGCCTACAATCGATTCGATCCCATCAAGTCAACCGACACCGAGTTCTGGCTCCTGGGCGATGCCTACGTCGACCAACTGGCTGCCGATCCCAGCACCCAACTACACCTGAATTATGATCTGGCATTACTGGCACCGACACCCTATGAGCTGCCGGTAGATAACCAGCGCCATACCTTCCCGGAATTGGGCAGTTGCAAGGCGGAGCTGGATGCGTTGAATAATAAAATCGAGATCGAGTGCCTGAAACGCGGCCAACGCCCGAGCCTGATCTCGGCGCAGTTAATCGGCGTGCCGAGTAGTCGAGTCGACAATTACAATCGCGCGATCTTCACCGGCGACTGGGTGGAGTCGCTCGGACGCTCGCGCACGGAACTCACCTTGAATCGTGTCTCGCTGGTCGAGCATTCCTCGGTGTTGATAACCGCCTATAACATCGAGCGCATGCTGCGAAAGGAGCTCGTGTTCGATGGCGTGCTCGGTGACGACGCGTCCATCTGCCCGCTGCCACAGGCCGAATCATTACTCGCCGTCGAGAATGCCAGCTGGAGTGACAAGGCAGCGCATCAGAACAGTTCAGTCGCGGTCGGTAACGGTGTGCGCATCCAGGTGCTGGACTGGCGCGGCGGACAGATCAAGGACGCGCCGACCTTGTTGCTGATCCATGGCCTCGGCGCCACAGCACATGCCTGGGATGATTTCGCTCCGCGCCTTGCGGAACGCTACAACGTGGTGGCGATGACGCGTCGTGGTATCGGCGAATCCAGCAAACCCGAGCAGGGCTACGACATCGCCACACTGAGCGGCGATGTGCTCGCGGTAATGGATGCTTTAGGTCTGGAAAAACCGATCCTGGTGGGGCATTCCCTGGGGGGTGAGGAGTTGAGCTATATCGGCGCCCACTATCCGGAACGCGTGCAGGCGCTGATCTATGCGGACGCCGCCTATGACCGCACCCGGCCCACTAATCGCCACTACGCCGAACTGATGGCCAGCCTGCCCGATGCGCCGCCAGTGCGTCCGTCGGAACGCGTCTCCTATGCGGCTATGCAAGACTATTCAAGACGCATTGGGCGCGATGGCATGGTGGTGCCGGAGGGTGAGATCCTGGAGACATACGACCTCATCACCGGCGCGCGTACCTTCGATGAGCTCTATCTTGATGCCATCATGATGGGCTTGCAGCCGCCGCGCTATAGCGAGATCCCTGTGCCAGCGCTCGGCTTGTTCGCCGTTCCCAGTTCTGCACAGTCTTTAATGGAAGCCTGGTACGATCAGAACGATCCGCAGCTGCGAGCGATCGTGCAAGAGGTTTATGAGCGTGAGGTGCACACCAAGGCTGAACAGATCGCACGCTTCGACAACGAGATGCCGAACTCGCGCGCGATCACACTGAGCGATGCCAATCACTGGGTATTCGCCTCGCACGAGGAAGAATCGCTGCAGGCGATTCAAGCGTTTATCGCTGGCTTACCTGATGTTTCAGCGACGGACTAGTTGCCGAGATTTGAATAGCGCTCATGCAGATCGAGTAGTGATTCAGCGATGCTGCGAAACTCAAGATCGGCGGTGGTGAGTGCCTCCATAACCACCAGGGACACTGACAAAATAACAAATTAACAATGAGCCTAGAGTCGGGTCTTCGCTTGTTCTCTTGTCGGTGACTTCATCCAATACGTCTGGATACGAAAAGCGAAGCGAAAGAGAAGCAGGGAAGTTGCCTTGTTAGCGGCTTGCTACTAAACCCAGGTTTGCCGAATCAGATGATCCGGAATCTTGTCGGCGATGCGTTCATGCAGCTTGGGTAGCTTTGACCAGTGTAGGCCGCCGTTATAGTGGTGTGCTGTGTGGTAACCAAGATTGCCAGTGAACAGGTTGTACCAGCGATTGAGGTTGTTGAAGGATGCTTCGAACTGATTTTCAGTGTTCAGTCCCGCATGGTGCTCGTAGGTTGCCCAGGCGGTGATGAACAGGCCCATGATCATGGGCAAGACGAATAGCAGCAAGCCGGCAACGGGTTTGTAGGCCACCAGGGCGGCTACGGCGATGAAGGTCAGGGCACTGAAGATCAGGAATACACGCTGTTGAGCCGGATGGTTTTTGCCGATCTGATAGCCGCGGAAATAGGCGGTGGCGGTAACCTTCAGACTGTACTCGAGTTCCCCCATTTGCTTGCCAGACCGGCGCTTCCAGCGGCTAGGATCCGTAGTCTGGTCGAGGAAGCTCTGGTGATGGCCCAGCACGTGGTGCAGCACCCAGAGGTTTGTGGTGACTCCGGTGTGCAGGGCATAGAAAAATTCCAGCAGCCGGTTCAGCGTGGGCTGAATAAACGTGGGGGCGTGCTGATGGTGATGATTCCAGGCGCAAATCTGGGATTTGGGGATGATCATCAGGTAGAAATACATCCCCAGCAGATAAGGATTCTCCACCAGGAAATACAAACCGAAATCCAGTGCGCTGAGGCTGAGGATCAAGGCAACAGGCAAGCGGTCTTCGCGATGCTTGAATGCTTTAAATCGTTTCTTTACTACCACTTACTGGCGATCTCGTATTAATTCTGTTGTCGATCTGTAGCGATTATCGCCAGTGTTCGAGCGCTGTTTATTGCAGCTGATCCGTAGGTGCATTATAACAGAAAAGAGCGTAAGAACAGAAAAAGCAGAAAATGGGACTGAATTATTATTTACATTACAGGGAGCGGCCTTCCCCGGTTTGTAATTAAATATAAATCCACCCACTTATTGGATGTTTCGGGAGATGAACGCAGCAATCACCAGGAACATTGACAAAATAACTAAATAGCAGTCCGACTTTGGGTCTTAAATTGTTATTTTGTCAGTGTCCTTATCTCTGGTGTTTCCAGCTGCGGGATCAACAACTGGCAAATACCCGCATTGCAACGTTCAAGCAGATGGCTGTCGCTTTCTGGGATGAGTAGGGGCAGGTGATGAGCAGGAACACGACTAACTAACTAAATAGCGAAATACAGGCCAGCCAAGCAAGCTGCTGCAGTTAAATTGCCAAGGTGCGAGCGCTGCCCAAAAGAGGAGCTATTTCAGGGCGCAATGCCACATTCGCCGAATGGTTTCAGAGGGCATTTAACCGGGGAATATCCGAATATTGTTTAGCCGCTTTAGAGGTTGAAACAATCATTGGTCATCTGACGGCTGTATTTTATCGCAGTCATATTGAGTCGACCAACCGAGGGGAACATACTGTAACTGAACTGTACATTACAAAAGAACAATGAGGCGTATCATGAAGCGCAACCTTTTAAGCCCACTTTTTATCCATATTAGCCTGCTTGTATTAGGGCTGCACACCGCGACTGCTCAGGCCAATAATATGTTGGATGTGAGCTGTGAATCACCCCCGCCCGTTCATTGCCAAAATGGGAATTGCACCAGCAAACTGGCCGAGCGAGGAAATATCACTGACCCCCGTACTGGTCGCGAATACTTCCTGGATTATCCCTGCGATCTCAAGCCAGGAGAGGACATCGTATTCATACTCAATATTCATGGTGCTGGCTCTATCGCCAACTGGCAGCGCCATTATTTTCCGATTATGGATTACAAAGAAGAGTATCGTCTTGTGGTCGCTACTCCAACTGCGGAGGGCTCTGGCGCAATGGGAAATGGACCGGGAATTCGTATGTGGATGAGTGATGTGGATGATACTCACCTGCAGAATATTAGCAATCAGGTAATTGATGCCTTTGGTGCAGAAAACATCATGTCATTCTGGCTGGCGGGTCATAGCCAGGGCGGTATAACAGCACGGCGGCTGGTCTGTACCGAATTCTTCCGGGACAAGGTGGATGGTATGTTGAGCCTGTCCGGCGGGCGGATTGGTAATGCAAGGATTGTTGATCGATTCGGGCCACCCCAGGCAGATGGCTCACCGCCACCGGCAAGACCCAGAACAATCGGCGCTGAATCGCTACCGAATTGTGATTTTTCCCATATTTATACTACTGGTGAGCATGAAATTATTGCATTGCCAGAGACATCCCCCTGGGCAGACAAGTATCGATGCCAACAACGGCGTCATTCAGAAATCGTAGATACCGAACCGGGTTGGGTAACAGACAGTGGCCGTTCCGGTTACCCTGTATGGGGAATGGATGCGCGGCCTGGTACTGCAGATGTGGTTGAATACATCGATTGTATGGACGGTCGTGTGGTGGCCGATGTGGTCAGGCTGGACAAAGGACATACGGAAGGACTGGAACCGGTGACCGTACCCCAATAATTCGAGCCACCCTGGATGTGGGATTTCCTTATAATTAAGACAACAGGAGATCCCGATATGAAACGCAAGCGCTATACC
>JALEHB010000078.1 GCA_022763285.1 Pseudomonadales bacterium
AACTCTGGCCCGAGGATTATTTTGTCAGCCTGGTGCAGGAACTGGAGTCGCTGGGCTATGCCGTGGTCTGGGTGGGGGCCGGCAGTCTGGATCAGGGAATTATCGAGCGGGTCATGGCCCGGCTGCCGGATTCCCGTGCCACAAGCCTGTGTAATGAGCTGGATTTTGTGGAACTGCTGGCCCTGTACCGGCAATGCGCCTGCTTCATCGGCAGTGACAGTGGGCCCATGCATCTGGCCGCCGCCAGCGGTATTCCGGTACTGGCCCTGTTTGGTCCCAGCGTCGAGGCCATCTGGTCACCGCTTGGGGACAACAGCAAGGTGCTGCGGGGCAGCAAGGCCTGTGGTGAAAACTGTGACGCCTGGACTTGCGATTTTGGCTATCATTGCCTGTCATCACTAACTCCGGAGATGGTTGTGTCTGCCGCCCGGCAGCACGCCCGTCCACAAGCATTGGAAGCGACCGTACATGAGTGACAGTTTGCCCGTCAGCGCCTTTATCATCACCTTGAATGAGCAAGACAATATCGGTGCCTGCCTGGACCGCCTGGTGGAGTTTGACGAAGTCATCCTGGTGGACAGCGGCAGTAGCGATGCCACCCTGGCCATCGCCGAGGCCTATCCCAACGTCAAGGCTTCCTTCAATGCCTGGCCGGGCTTTTCAGAACAGAAGGCCCACGCCATGTCCCTGTGTCAGAACGAATGGGTGCTGAATATCGATGCCGATGAAATTCTCACCGATGACTATCTCGATGAACTGAGGCGGATAGTCAGCGAGGACAAGGTGGATGGACTGGAGTCAAATCGCACACTTTATCGCTGGGGCAGAAAACCGCGCCATTTTGGTGGCGATGACCGCCTGATTCGCCTGTTCAGAAAATCCAGGGCCCACTATGAAGCGCGACGGGTGCACGAAAGCATCACGGTTGAAGGGGAAATCGCCAGCACCGATGCTACCATTATTCACAATGAGAACCTGACTTTTACCCAGCGGGTAGACAAGTCCAACAAATACAGCCAGGCCAAGGCCGAGGACAAATTCGAAAAAGGCCATCGGGTCTCTGCCATCACCCTGTTTCTGATTTTTCCCCTGACCTTCCTGCAAGTATACGTGTTCAAGGGCCATTTCCTCGATGGCAGCGGCGGGCTGATGACCGCCATGAATGCCTCCTATTACAATTTCATGAAGTACGCGAAACTGCGGGAAATGCACCGTTTGGCGAAAATCGAAAACGCTGCTCAGGGCAGTCCGCGCAACTAGGGCTCAGGGATTCACTGGCACAAAAAAGCCGCATTGGCGCGGCGTCTTTGTCAGCGGCTGCCTATTCATCGGTACCGGTCTGCGCCTTACTGCCACTCGTAGCGACTGAAGCGTTGGCTGTAGTCACTGCCGGGTTCGCTGATAAAGGGCCGCAGATTTTCCTTGCCTTCCAGATAGACCTTCAGAAAAGCCAGGGTGAATTTGCCAATGGTGGCAAGATCGCTGCCCCCATTGGCCACCAGCATATGATTTCCATCGGCCAGTTCCATATAAAGCTTGTTACCGTCGGCCAGATTGTCATACAGCATCCTGGCATGCTCGGCCGGAGGTGCTACTTCATCCACCGCACTGGCTATGATCAGGGCCGGCGTGTCGAGGGCGCTGAAGTCACTGGCAAAGCTGCCACCGGCTTCGCAGCAATAGGGCGCCAGGGGAATCACGGCGCGTATCTGCTCACCCAGTTCTGCCGCCGCCGCCAGGGCGGCACCACCGCCCATGGAATGACCCATGATGCCCACCCGGGAGGTATCGAACTTGCCATTGAGGGGACTGTCGGGATTGCTGTTCTGGTCTTTCAGGAAACTCACGCCGGCAATGAGGGCCTGTTTGCGTGCCTCCAGGCCATCGCTGGGGGAGTTGGTGTCGATGATCATGACCGCATAGCCCAGCGAGGCCAGGGCAGGGCCCCACCAGTCATAATTACTCTGGCTGGCGCGAAATCCCGGGGCCAGAACCAGGCCTCCCATGGGGGCATCGAAGCTCAGGGTCAGGGGGTAGAAAATGGTGGCGCCGGCAAAGGCCTCGGAGCTGATCTCTGGCACGTAGTTACGCACTTCAAACAGTCGCTCACCCAGTTCCTGGGCAGCCGCGCGGCCAATTTCACGGCCCTCGGGTCGGTAGCGTCCCTGACTGTTGTCCTGGGCCTGGCTGAAGCCGGTAGCCAGCAGGGCAAGCAGGGTCAGAAGGAGCGCGGGTCGATTCTGTCTGTAAGCCGGAGTCATTGCGGTAGTCCTCTGTATTTATTGACACTTTTTATTCTACAGGAGCAGCCGGTCAGGCAAGAGGCAGCCCCGGACAGCGCTCACTATAGCAAAGACCTTTAGTGGGCGAAATAAATCGCCGCCCGACCGACTGACTGGTCATCCGGGCGGCTTTGGGGCGACAAACCTAGGAATTGTCGTGGAAAAATGGATAATCAATAACTTGGGTCTCACTCGTCCCTGTGATTAGCAAGAGTCCCACAGGAGTCGGCCCCGGGGGTCGGTTTCTGCCTTACATGCAAAGAGGAGAAGTAAATGCAATTTCTTGATTTAAGGAAGGTTTTGA
>JALEHB010000079.1 GCA_022763285.1 Pseudomonadales bacterium
AATTCGATCACGGTGAACTCACCGTCATTCTTCGCTGCCAGTTGCTCGGTAAATTCTGCCAGCTGTTCAATGGTAGCCGGCAGGAAGTAACGGTTATCTGCCACTGCAATAAGCTGTCCCCGACGGGCGCAATGTTTGAGAATGCTTTCCAGGCGCGGCAGTTTGATTCCGGTCAGCTCAACCAGTTCACGGGTTCGGGGCGGGATCTTGTCAGCTTTCAGCAGATGTGGCCGGATTTCGCTGTCAAATAGTTTTTCTTCAACACTTTGCTGGGCCTGATGATTGGGCAAGTGCAGACTGTTGGCAGTTTTACCCAGCAGGCCAAGTTTGAGGAGTTTGGCCAGAATGGCTTTAAACAGAGCAAAGCTGCCCGGGAATTTACAGCCCTGATTCAGAAAAGACTCGCTCACACCGCTGTCACTGGGATGCCGTGCGTGATAGTCAGTCAGCAGTTTGATCAGGCCTCGTGTCAGGGATTCAAAATGATTCCGGGCGATGAGATAGTCATTGCCCTGATTGTCGCTGAGACGAAAACTTTCCATGCCAGCCTGACGCATCTCCTCGATGCAGCGGTCCAGTGCTTGCCCGGCGAGATTCCGATTAATTCGGAATTCCCCCAGTTTCACCCCTTCGGGTCTCAGTCGGGTCAGCGCTACCAGGGCTGCCCGGTCTGGCTGGTCCATGGCCCGTAGTTGCTCGAGACGCTGCGGGCTGTTGCGCTGCTTGCGTGGCACAAAGCTGTCAATCACCCGTCCGCCGCCGACAGTCTCTTTGCCGGTGGGGTCACGGATGATGAAGCGATCACCAAAATTGCAGTGCAGGGCGGTGTGGCTTCTGATCTGGAAGCAGTTATCCGCTGCCAACGGACGAATAGCCACCAGATGGTGGGCGGCGCCCAGGTGCAGGTGGAACTGGCTGCCTGGATTGGGAGTCTTGCTGGCCAGCCAGTTCATCCTGACGTCAATTCGCTGCACCGGATGTTGCAAGACACTGTCCTGCAGGTAATCGCCACGACTGATGTCGGCAGCATTGATATTGGCGAGGTTGATGGCAGCGCGCTGGCCTGCAGTGACTGTTTCCAGGTCCGTTGCATCGAAACGTAGCCCTCTTACCCGCAAGGTCTCCCCGCTGGCGCTGTGCAGTAATGATGCGCCGCTAGTGCAGAAACCGGACAGGGCAGTGCCGGTTACAACCGTGCCGATGCCTTTCAGAGAAAAGCTCCGGTCCACCTGGAAGCGGAAGAGTCTGTCGTCAATTAACTGCTGCTCTCTGTCGATGTCTGCGGCAAGCTTGAGCAGGGCTTGATGCACGGACTCCAGCCCGTCACCGCTCAGGCAGGAACAGCCAAGCAGCGGCGCCCGGGCCAGGCTGGTGTCCGCCAGCAGGGCCTGTAGCTCTACCTGCAGAGATTGCAGTCGCTTGTCATCGACCTTGTCCGTCTTGGTGATGGCAATCACGCCGTGACGCAGACCGAGGAGATTCAGGATTGCCAGATGTTCGCGGGTTTGGGGCATGATCCCATCATCAGCGGCGACTACCAGCAGAGCTGCATCGATGGCACTGACTCCGGCCAGCATATTGTGGATGAAGTCCCGGTGACCAGGCACATCAACAAATCCCAGGCTGCAGTTCTGCTCCGGATGATGGGCGTAGGCGAAACCGAGATTGATGCTAAGGCCGCGGGCTTTTTCTTCACTCAGAGTGTCAGTGTCGGTGTCGGTAAGCCATTTCACCAGGGAAGACTTGCCATGGTCGACGTGACCCGCTGTGGCAATGGTGAGAAAACGATTGGCAGCGTGCAGTTCTGAACAAGGTGCGGAACTGGTCATGACTATCCGAAAGGGCAGGGCTGCCCGACTACTGAATTCAGGCAGAGTCTAACCCGGACTTCAGTCAGGGACTAGCTGAGGGGCCCGGTTGAATTTGTGAATATGGTAAACGAAGGCGGCCACTATGGCGGCTGCGACTATAAAGCCGGAGTTAAGCAGGCCATTGCCCACATTGACGATGCCGTAGCCCAGAGAGCCGGTCATCAGAGCGTAGTAGGCAAAGGGCAGCAGGGTCTTGCGAATAACCGCGCCTTCCTTGCCTACCAGTCCGGCGACAGCCGAGGCTGCCACCACATTGTGGACACAGATGATATTGCCGGAGGCGCCGCCTACCGCCTGCAGGGCCACCACCCAGGTGGGATCAATCAGAATGCGCTCGCCCACGCCAAACTGAAACAGCGAAAACATCATATTGGACACGGTATTGCTGCCCGCCACGAAAGCCCCCAGGCCGCCGATGAAGGTGGCAAAGAAGGGCCAGGCTGAGCCAGTGAGGCTGGCCACGCCTTCGGCCAGGGCAATGGGCATCTGTTCATAACCGGCAGTACCGCCGCTGGAGTTAATGAACACCTGGACCATGGGGACGGTGAATACCAGCGCCGTGGATGCCGGCAGAAGGGTGCGCAAAGAGCCCGACAGTGCTCGCCCGTATTGGGGAATCGACAGGCCATGCAGGCCAATGGTGATCAGGGAAACGAGGATGAAAATCGTCCCGGGTGACCACAGAGGCTGAAACGAGGCGCTGATATCACTGCCAAAAATTTGCGGCCAGCTCCAGGTGATCAGCGGATGGGCAGAGCGCAGCAGGGATTCCAGATCCAGGGCTGGCAGGCGGGTGATCACCAGTAGTGCGGCAACCACCAGATAGGGCGACCAGGCACGGATCAGGCCCATATCGGAGTGCTGTTCGAGGTCGGCGGCCGACTGGTGCAGGCTGCCGTTCCATTCCTCATCCCAGTGCGAGCGCTCGGCGAATTGCCAAATTTCATCATCAGCCGGCATCAGAAAACCGCTGCGGGCGGCGCTAATGACGATCGCCAGACCAATCATGCCGCCAAACATGGAGGGAAACTCCGGGCCCAGAAAGGTGGCAACCAGCAGATAGGGCACTGTCATGGCAAAGGCGGCAAAGAGGGCAAATTTCCAGATTCTGAACCCGTCGGCGAAGGAGCGCTCAGGGCCGAAAAAGCGGGTCATGATGCCGGTGACCAGCAGCGGTATGAAGGTGCCTGCCATGGCGTGGATCAGGGCGACTTTGGTGGCGATGTAAGCAAGAAACATATCCCATTCGGGATAACCGCGGGCGGCGGCATAGCTTGCCATGTCCGGATCGGCAGACAGGCCGGTGCTGATTCCCACCAGAATGGGCGTGCCCATGGCGCCAAAGGAAACCGGAGTGCTCTGGATGATCATGCCCGCCACCACCGCTGCCATGGCCGGAAAACCAAGGCCCACCATCAGCGGGACAGCTACGGCAGCGGGCGTTCCGAATCCGGCAGAGCCTTCAATGAATGAGCCAAACAACCAGGCAATGATGATGACCTGGACGCGTCGGTCCGGCGTGATATCGGAAAAGCCTTTGCGGATGCTCAGAATAGCGCCGCTTTGCTGCAGGGTATTGAGCAGCAGGATGGCGCCGAAGATGATGTAGATAAGGGTGCCAGCAACAATGAGGCCATTGACCGTGGCGGCCATGACCTTGGCGCCAGGTACCTGCCAGACCAAAACTGCCATACCGGCGGCCACCACATAGGCCAGGGGCATGGCACGGCTGGCGGGCCAGCGCAGGCCGACCAGAAATATGGCAACGACAATAATGGGCAGGAGCGAAAGGATCGCCAGGGTGCCAGTATTCATAATTATTGTTCTATTGGCAGCTGAGCTTGCGCTTGAGCTTAGCAGAATGGCCGGTACTGACAAGAGTAATTGTCAATCTTTGCACCCTGTCACGGGACATTGACTGGCTGAAGTGAAATAATGCTGACATCACCCCCTTCAGGCCAGACCTGGATTTGTCCGATTGCCCAGGTCATGCCGCGAACGCAAAGGAGCAAGACTGTGGAGATATCAACGATAGTAATCCTGGTCATCATCGTCATACTTTTTTTCTATGGCGTGGGCATTTACAACCGCCTGGTCAGTTTGAAAAATCGCTATCAGAACGCCTTCGCCCAGATCGAGGTGCAACTGAAGCGCCGCTATGACCTGATTCCCAATCTGGTAGAAACTGCCAAGGCCTATATGGACCACGAAAGGGAAACTCTGGAGTCGGTGATTGCTGCCCGTAATTCGGCAGCGGCCGGCCTGGCAGCCGCCGCGGCGGACCCTGGCAACGCGGCGGCCATCAAGGAACTGGCAGGCAAGGAAGATGCCTTGGCCGGTGCCCTCAATCGTTTCAATGTGGTGATGGAGGCCTATCCGGACCTCAAGGCCAACCAGAATATGATGCAGTTAAGTGAGGAGCTCACCACCACGGAAAACAAGGTGGCTTTCTCAAGACAGGCTTTCAACGATCAGGTGATGGCCTATAACACCTACCGTCAGTCCTTTCCCCCGGTGGTCTTTGCGGGCATCTTCGGTCATGGCTCGGATGCCAGTCTGCTGGAATTTGAGGACAGTGCTGAAATACAGGCGGCACCCAAGGTCTCTTTCTAAACCGCAGACGCTGGCCGAATTGCGACTATGGATTTTTTCGAATCGCAGGATACTGCCAGGCGCAATACCGGGCGCCTGATAGTCCTGTTTGCACTTTCTGTTTTATCCCTGATTATTATCACCAACGTGTTGGTGATGGTGATTTTCAGCCTGAGCGCAGCAAGCAGTGAGGCCGCCGCCGGCACTGAGCTGAGTTTGTTTGATTGGGAAGTTTTTCTGGCCGTCAGCCTGGGCGTTATCGCCGTGATCCTGTTCGGTAGTCTCTACAAGATCGCCAGCCTCAGTGGTGGCGGTGCGCGGGTCGCTGAAATGATGAATGGACGACTGCTCCTGCCTGACAGCGAGGATCCGCTGGAGCGGCGCACACTCAATGTGGTGGAAGAAATGGCCATCGCTTCGGGCACGCCGGTGCCGCCGGTCTATGTCATGGAAGAAGCTGGCATTAATGCCTTTGCCGCCGGTTACAGCCCAGCTGATGCGGTAATCGGGATTACCCGTGGTGCCATGGAAACCCTGACTCGCCAACAGTTACAGGGAGTCATCGCCCATGAATTCAGCCATATTCTCCACGGTGACATGCGCATCAATATTCGTCTGATTGGTATTCTGCACGGCATTCTGGTGCTGGGCATCATCGGCTATTACCTGTTGCGCAGTGGTGCCCACAGTCGTCGTTCCAAGGACTCTGGCGGGATTGCCCTGCTGGGCCTGGGCCTGGTGGTGATTGGCTATGTGGGGACCTTCTTTGGCAATCTGATTAAGGCTGCGGTGAGCCGGCAGCGGGAATACCTGGCCGATGCCTCGGCGGTGCAATACACCCGCAATCCCGAGGGTATTGCCGGTGCACTGATGCAGATCGCCCAGCACAGCGGGCGTTCCTATCTGCAGCATCCCGGCGGACAGGAAATCAATCACGCCCTGTTTGAAGAAGCGGGCAAAATGTCACTGCGTGGCCTCTACGCCACCCACCCTCCGCTGGAGGAGCGTATACAGGCGATTTTACCGGCCTGGGATGGGAGCTATGACCTGATCAGTCGCCCGGAGCCTGAGGCAGCCTCTGAGGCGCCTGAAGAGGAATCCGGGCGAGCCGATGCCCGGGATGCCATGGCGATACTGGCGGGCAGTGCCGGAACCGTGCTGGCCGGGCAGGCGATTGGTCATATAGGCCAGCCGCAGGCGGGGCATTTGCAGTATGCAGATGAATTGCTGCTGTCCTTGCCGAAAGCAGCCTTGCAGGCTGCCAGGCAGCCTTCCTCCGCCAGGGCGCTGATGTATTCCCTGTTGCTGGCGGATTCGGAAGAGCTGCGTGCAGGGCAGCTATCCCATTTGCAGCAATCTGCCGATACCGGGGTGTTTGCCGAGCTCGAAGCCCTGCTGTCTGCTGAGATCAGTCTGGAGCCGGAGCAGAGACTGCCGCTGGTGGAGCTTGCCATGACCAGTCTGCGGCAATTGTCGACGCCGCAATTTGACTTGTTCAAGGCAAACTTCCAGCAGCTGATTGCCGCAGATGGCAAGGTTGACCTGTTTGAGTGGTGTCTGCAGAAATACCTGTTTCATCATCTGGATGAGGTGTTTTCCGGGCAGCGGCCCCGACGGCTTGGTCGTCAGCCTTTACAAAAATATCCGGAGGCCATCGCCACCCTGCTGGCAATGTTCAGCCATTGTCACAAGGCCGACGAACTCAACCCGGAAGCAATTTTTGACCGTGGTGCCGAGGCTTTGCAAATGGAGCTGAGTCTGCCTGATATCAGGCAATTGAGTTATGCGGAACTGGACCGGGCGCTGGAGGATCTGGGCAAGGTGCGACCTTTGCAGAAGCCGGCACTGCTGAAGGCCTGTGCGGCCTGCATTCTTGCCGATGAGAAGGTCATGCCGGTCGAAGTGGAATTGCTGCGCACAGTGGCGGCAATACTGGATTGCCCAATGCCGCCACTGCTGGCAACTGACTAGCTGTTACGCAGTTTCGCCTGTGCCGCTGCCAGGCGTGCCACGGGAACCCGCGGTGGTGAGCAGCTGACGTAGTTGAGGCCTGCGCGGTGGCAGAAATCAATGGAGGAGGGATCGCCGGCGTGCTCGCCACAGATGCCCAGCTTGATATCCGGCCGTGTTTGCTTGCCTTTTTCCACCGCCACATCGATTAACTGCCCGACACCGGTCTGGTCAAGATTGGCGAAGGGGTTCTGGTTATAGATTTCCTTGCGCTGGTACTCATCATAGAACAGGCCCATATCATCACGGCTCAGGCCGAGAGTGGTCTGGGTCAGGTCATTGGTACCAAAGCTGAAGAATTCCGCTTCTTCGGCAATCTCATCGGCGGTGATGGCCGCCCGGGGGACTTCCACCATGGTGCCGACGATGTAATTGATCTTCACCTTGCGCTTCTTCATGACTTCACGGGCGATGGCGTGCACGGTACGCAACTGATCTGCCAGTTCGGCGCGGAAGCCAACCAGGGGAATCATGATTTCCGGGTTGACCTTGACCTTCTTCTTGCCCTTTAGCACCTGGGCTGCAGCCTCGAAGATGGCCCGGGTCTGCATTTCGGTGATTTCGGGGTAGAGAATACCCAGGCGGCAACCACGGCAGCCCAGCATGGGGTTCTCCTCGTGCAGTGCCTTGATTCGGTCAATGACGAAATCAAAGGGCACGCCCAGTTTCTCCGCCAGTTGACGACGAACCACATCGTCATGGGGCAGGAACTCATGCAAGGGTGGATCCAGCAAGCGGATAGTGACGGGACGTCCGTTCATGGCCTTGAACAGGCCGACGAAATCCTTGCGCTGGAAGGGCAGCAGTTTCTTCAGGGCAGTACGGCGTTGTACTTCGTCCACTGCCAGAATCATTTGCCGCATATAGTCGATGCGATCGCCATCGAAGAACATATGCTCCGTGCGGCACAGACCAATACCTTCGGCGCCGAATGCCACGGCTTGCTTGGCCATGGACGGCGTATCGGCATTGGTACGGATTTTCAGGCTGCGATGCTTGTCCGCCCATTTCATCACCGTCTGGAACAGCTCATAGGTGTAGCTCTTGCCCGGTTTGAGACTGCCATCGAGCACCCGCTTGACCTCTGAGTCGGCGCTGTCAATCAGGCCCTTGTAAATCACCCCGGTGCTGCCGTCGATGGAGATATAGTCTCCTTCCTTGAGCACAACCTTGCCTGCAGTCAGGGTCTTTTTCTCGTAATTGATCTGGATATCGCCAGCGCCGCAGACGCAGACCTTACCCAACTGACGAGCCACCAAAGCAGCGTGGGAAGACACGCCGCCGCGGGAAGTGAGAATGCCCTGGGAGTGCAGCATGCCCTTGAGGTCGTCCGGTGATGTCTCGGTGCGGCAGAGCACAACCTTGTTACCCTTGCGGGTTTCGATTTCAGCCGTGGCAGCGGTAAAGGCAATTCGGCCGGTGGCGGCGCCAGGGCCAGCCGGCAGGCCGTGGCCGATAACTGCGGCAGACTTCAATGCCTTGGGATCGAATACCGGCACCAGCAGGGAATCGATAGATTCGGCAGGAATTTTCAGCAGGGCGGTTTTCTGATTCATCAGACGCTCTTTCTGCATTTCCACTGCGATACGCACGGCTGCCAGGCCGGTACGTTTGCCGTTGCGGGTCTGCAGGATAAACAGGCGCTTGTTCTCGATGGTGAACTCGAAATCCTGCATATCCTTGAAGTGGCGTTCCAGCTTGGCACGGACCTTCTCAAGATCCTTGAAGCTTTCCGGCATGGATTTCTGCATATGGGAAATTTCGTGGGGTGTACGTACACCAGCCACAACATCCTCTCCCTGGGCATTAATCAGGTATTCACCGTAGAAAACCTTTTCGCCATTGGCAGGGTCGCGGGTGAAGGCAACGCCGGTGGCGCTGTCATTGCCGGAATTACCGAAAACCATGGCCTGGATATTGACCGCAGTACCCCACTCGACGGGGATGCCATATTGCTGCCGATAAAGAATGGCGCGCTCGTTCTTCCAGGAGCCGAACACAGCGCCCACAGCACCCCACAGCTGCTCCATGGCATCCTGTGGGAATTCCTTGCGGGTGCGCTTTTTGATCAGGGCCTTGTATTGCTTGACCAGGGATTTCAGGTCGGCGGTGTTCAGGTCAGTGTCTGACTCGACCCCGAGCTTTTTCTTGAGCTTTTCCAGAATGGCATCAAAGGGCTCTTCTTCTTCCTCGCTCCTGGCCTGCACACCCATTACCACATCGCCATACATCTGGATAAAACGGCGGTAGCAATCCCACGCAAAACGGGGGTTGTCGGAAACTTTGGCCAGGCCCTCGACGGTGTCATCATTCAGGCCCAGGTTGAGGATAGTATCCATCATGCCGGGCATCGATTCCCGGGCACCGGAGCGCACCGAAACCAGCAGAGGGTTCTTGCCAGCACCAAATTTCTTGCCCAGCTGCTTTTCGATCTGCTTGATCGCTGATTCCACTTCCTTGCGCAGTGATGCGGGATAGCGCTTGCCATGGTCATAAAAATAGCGGCATACATCGGTGCTGATGGTGAAACCGGGTGGTACCGGCAGGCCGATGGCGGCCATCTCGGCCAAATTCGCGCCCTTGCCGCCCAGTAAGTCTCGCATTTTGGCGTTGCCATCGGTTTTGGCACCGAAGGCATAGACATATTTCTGGGCGTTTTTGGTGTTTTTCCTGGTAGAGGGCGATCTGCGGGTTGAAGATTTACTCATTGATACCTACTTGACGTTCCCTGAATTAGCCTGTTTTTCGTGGGTTCTGCCCCAATTGGGAGGTTTTTGTTCGAATTACCCCCTAAATCAGCTAACTGCCTGATTTCGAGAGAAAACACAGGGCACGTTCAACCCGTCAATAGGGAGCCTGTCCTGCGGGAAATGGAGGATAAAGCACCTGCCAAGCAAAATCCAGCTTCGCGGTTGGTGCTTGTGGAGAGGAGGGGCGTCCTTGCCCGGGATAGAGTAAGTGTCAGCCAATTAGCGATCAGGTGATATTGTAGTCTAAGTAGCCTCAATGCTTCGGACTTTTACTGACTGATTAGATTCTCGGTATTTCGAATTTGCGTGCGCTTTTCTTTGTCTACGTAAGAGTTCCAGAGAGTACTTGTGCATATTCAGGATAATTTTCCACCGTGTAGTAACACTTACCTCTATTTCGTTGTGTGTTTTATCGCCAGCCATTCGGCGTGAGGGCCCAGCGTAGAGATTTACCGGGTTCGCCATACCCATAAATTTTTCCATAGTCCTGTTTCGAGCATCACGCATTAAGAGCACGAAATGTTTCTTACAAAGGAAAATATCCTTAATTAGCTGCATCCACACTCGCATTTGCATTCTAGGAGTTTTCAATGAAGGCCCTATCCAAAGTCCATTTACCTCCATCATTTCGAATGAATCGTTTTTAAAGAAAACATCAGAGGACTTGATGCTATCTGGAACGAAAAGGAGGGATCTGAAATTAGGTTTCGTTACCAGCATATAACCTGCAACAAGACGATTCTTATAAAATGCACCCACGATTTTGCTTTGATCTGCATACGTGGTTGAAAGTCGAACACCTGAAAAATATTCAACTTTATCCAAATATTCATCTCGATCTGCTGAAGTTTGCAGCTGTCTAAACTCTAGTTTTTCCATTCTCTAATCCTCGGTAAGAACATGCCTACATCTTGGCAATAATCCTCGTACTCTCGCGAGTATTCACTATTCATTATTACTCTTTCTTCTTTTATTGCGGAGAAAATATAAAAAGCTATTAAGTAAGCTAGAGTAATCCACAATAAAAAAGAATTAAACAAAACTGTACTGCCTAACCAAACTAAGGCATATGAGACATACAAAGGGTGCCTTACCAAGGCATAGGTGCCTGTTGTAACTAGATTGCTAACTTTGTCACTGAATGCAAAGTCCAAGTTATCCGCATTACGGATCGAAAGGACAAACAAGCTGGTTCCCATCAGGTAGCAGAGTGCCGAAATCAAGAAAACCAAGACCTTAGGATTGTTAGGCTGAGTAAACTCGTAAAGCGTTGCAACGATATGAACGGAGACAATTGGGTCATAAAAATATGCTCCTTTTCGTGATGAATTTGTTGATACATTGAAGTATCTATATCGTGCCCAAATCAACCCCACGATAATTGTGATATAGGTTAACAATAAAGTTAGTTGCATTGTCATTACTAAGTGCCTGACTAAAGATTCACACTTCAGGGCCGCTTACTTCTAAGTTGTCAGCCACGATTTAAAAAGCAGTATATTTTTCTAAATTATCCTAGTTAGTCCTTTAGAAGCAATTTATAGATTGATAAAAGCAGGTCGCCCAATTGAAGGACAAAAATCAGGCAAAATACTCAGAATATTGCCGCGAGCATATTGAAGAGTTTAAAAATGAGCTAAGAGATGAAGCAAACCGGGCAATGATTAGCTGGCCAGCCCGAACTGCAGCAGTGCTCCTGTTTATATCTTCAATACTGACGTATGTTGTCCAGGTGGCTCAAGGGAATCCATATTCAGAGTTGACGCTTCTTGCGTATTCATTCGCACTCTTAATAGTGATTGGCTATCCAATTGCCACTTTTTTATTCGCCCAAGTTGAAAAATACAGCTATCTGGCAATTGATTTGTTGTGTATAGCGGGCATGCTCGGATTTAGCTTTGCAGTGTATGTCGTACTATTGGGATCTGAATCCCAAGAGCAGCTTTCAAATAATTTCCAGCTCATGCAAGGCCAGGTAGCATTTGTCTTGGCGCTGGGAACTGCATTCTCTTTTCATACTGGGTTCTGGATTACTATTGTAAGGAATATCTTGTTCACTGCGTGTGTTGCATTTGCGATATATCTGACAGATTCAGATTTCTTCCGACTAAACATTTTTCCCATCCTTGAAGGATTCTTCATGGGTACCATGATTAATTGGGTATTTCATGATGGTATCCGCACTCGCTTCTACTTGAAATCTACTGACGCCGATACGCGCCAGCATCTCTATAACCAGTTATCCAAGCTCGTTTATCCTCATCAGCTGGAACGCATCAAGCTGGGTGATGAATTGGAAAACACCATGCCACTCAAGGAAGGCAAGGCGATAATCAATGTCTTTGATGTGCAACGTTCCAGCGAGATCCGGCATGAACGGACCGCCGATTTCTTCATGGGGCTGTTTCAATCTTTTCTGCAAATTTGTATGGAAGGCTATGAGCATAACCCCTTGCGATCACAAGCCTTTCGCCTGAAAGAAACCGGTGATGGCTTTATCAGTTCCGTTGGTTATCCTTTTCTGCCTGTGGATTCCCGGTCTCTGGCTGATAGCGCTGTTTCCACGGCTTTGCAGATGTTTGAGGCCTTTAACAAGGAAGTGGAAAAGTTTAATTACTCAAGGCCTATCAAGGCTGCCATGGGATTGGCCTATAACTCGGTGCAGGGCACCTTCCAGAGTGGCGGTATCCGCTCCTATGATCTGTTTGGAGAGGCGCTGATTCAGGCGGCCAAATATGAAGAGCTGCGCAAGCAGTCGGTGCTCTGGGAGATATTTACCAGTCAGGCTGCTGAGATGGGGATGGAAAATTTTAATATTATGATCGTTCAGGAAGTTGTCTATAACTCACTGAGTCCAGCGTATCGGGATTTGTTTATCGAGATTGAACTAACCGATCCGCGTCTGGTAGACCGGGAATTTCAGATGATGTATGACAACGATGCCAAATACATCTACTTCCATCTGTTGCCATGATCATTCGCTGTCATTGCTCAAGATGACACTGGCCTCGCCCTCTGCATTGACCACCACAGACACCTCCATGGGCCGGCAGCAAACCTGGCAATCTTCGATATAGTCCTGCTGCCCGAGGGAACTATCCACCAGCAATTCGATTGGTTCTCCGCAATAGGGGCAGTATTCGCGGAGGACTTGCTGCGACTCCATCAGTTTTGCACCTCGGTCAGCAAGGGCGATCCGTTAAAATAGGCGGCCAGATTGTCGATGACCAGCTGTCCCATGGCCCGGCGAGTCTCGAGGGTCGCGCTGCCGATATGGGGTAGCAGGATGATGTTATCAAGCCGGCTCAGTGAGACGGGAATTCTGGGTTCATTCTCGTAAACATCCAGGGCCGCAGCTGCGATTTCCTTTTCCGCCAGAGACTGGGCCAGTTCCTCTTCCACCACACTGCTGCCGCGGCCGATATTGATGAACAGTCCTTCCGGGCCCAGAGCCCGGAATATCTTCCGGTTGAACAGCCCTCTGGTGGATTCGCCACCGGGCAGAATTCCAAGCAGTATATCGCTGTCTCTGGCCAGGCTTTCGAGGCTGTCATGATAGCTGAAGTCAGACTCTGTCTGGCGACGATTGTGATAGGCGATATTCAGGCCGAATGGCAGGGCTCGCTCTGCCACCGCCTGGCCGATTCTGCCGAGCCCGGCTATGCCGAGTGTCTTGTCCTGCAGACTGCGACCGAACGGAAACGGTCCTTGCAACCAGTGGCCCTGGCGGGCGAAGGCGTCAGCATTGATCAGGTTGCGACTGCCTGCCAGGATCATTGCCAGCGCCAGGTCTGCCACGGCGTCGTTGAGTACATCAGGTGTGTTGCTGACGCGAATACCCCTGGCTCTGGTTTTGCTGAAATCGATGCCGTCGACACCGACACCAAAGGCGGCGATGAATTGCAGTGACTCCAGCTCGTATACCACCGGGTCCACTTCCCAGGAGGCGCTTGCAGCCGCGGAGCACTTGCCACTGAGTGAATTGATCAGTTCGATGCGGTCCTTGCTGTCAACTTCCCAGAGTTTGTGCGTGCGATACTTGCCATCGAGTCGGGCGATGGTCTCGGGATGAAATTCGTTAACGAGCAGTAATTCAGTCTGGTCAGTCATGGATCATGCAACAGTTGTGGCTCAGTCATTGTGCCGGGCAAGGATTAAGCCGGGATAAATTGCCATCATAGCGAATATTGCGTAGATTGCCGACTCTGTGGCTGATTACTGCCACTGCCAGACCTGGTTAACAAGATGAACCCCAGACAAGCATTACTGCGTCAATTGCCCTCAGTGGACAGCCTGTTGCAGACAGCCTCCTTGCAAGCGGCGGTCGCAGAATTTGGTCGCGAGCAGGTCAAACAGCATGTGCGGCAGGCTCTGGCGGACTGGCGCGACTCGCTCGAGAAGGATGGCAGCGATGCGGCTCTGGAACTTCACAAAGACAAGCTCCTGGATTTGCTCAGTCAGCGCGTGCTGCATGCCCTGCAGTTGTCGGCCGCGCCGATTTTACGCCCGGTTATCAATCTGACCGGCACGGTCCTGCACACCAATCTGGGGCGGGCCCGATTGCCCGAACAAGCCTGTCAGGTTCTTCAGAGTCTGGGCGGGCAGTCCTGTAATCTTGAATATGATCTGGAAACAGGCAAGCGGGGCGATCGTGACAGCCACCTTCAGCAGGAGTTGTGCAGGCTTACCGGCGCGCAAGCAGTGACGATCGTCAATAATAATGCGGCGGCGGTGCTGCTGGTGCTGAATACCCTGGCCAGAGATAAGGAGGTACTGATTTCCCGGGGGGAACTGGTGGAAATTGGCGGCTCGTTTCGAATTCCGGCAGTAATGGAGGCCGCCCAGGCCTGTCTGCATGAGGTGGGCACCACCAACCGTACCCATTTGCAGGATTATCGTGAAGCCATCAATGCCGCTACCGGATTGTTGATGAAAGTGCATACCAGCAATTATGCCGTGCAGGGGTTTACAGCCAGTGTCAGTGAGCAGGATCTGGCAAGCCTGGCAGCGGAGCATGAACTGCCCTTTGTCTCGGATCTGGGCAGTGGCACCCTGATTGATCTGCAGCGCTTCGGGCTGCCGCCAGAACCGACGGTCCGTTCAGTGCTCGAGGCTGGGGCAGATATTGTCACCTTTAGCGGTGACAAATTATTGGGTGGGGTCCAGGCAGGCATTATCGCCGGGCGCGCTGACCTGATTCAGCGCATCAAGGCCAATCCCCTGAAGCGCGCCCTGCGCGTTGACAAGCTGACCCTGGCGGCACTACTGGAAGTGCTGAAGCTGTATCGGGATCCGGAACGCTTGCCAGAGAAACTCCCGTTTCTGCGCGATGTCAGTCGCAGTGAGTCAAGTATTCGTGAGCAGGCACAGCAGATTCTGCCGGCCCTGCGCGAAAATCTGGGCCCCGATGTAGCTATTGAAATGCGTGAAACCCGCAGTCAGATAGGCAGTGGCGCCTTGCCACTGGATCTGCTGCCCAGCGCCGCTCTGGTAATCAGGCCTGAACCCAAAGCTGGCGGGGCAGATGCCGCGCTGACCAGACTCGCCGCTGCTTTTCGGCAATTGTCGACGCCGGTAATTGGGCGAATACATGATGGCGAGTTCTGGCTGGATCTGCGTTGTCTGGATGACTCTCAGGCTTTGCTGGACTTGTTGCCCGAGCTGTCCGCTCAGGCCTGCGCCTGACGGCTTCCCTGTGGCAGGGGCACCCCCAGCCGAAAACTGAGCATGGACAGGATCGATGCTGCCAGCATCAGCCCCAACAAGGGATACACGGTGCCATTGAAGATAACGGCCACCAGTTGAGCTGCCACACCCGAAAAAGCCATTTGCAGAAAGCCGGTCAGGCCGGAAGCGCTACCGGCGAATTCCGGAAACTCATTGATAGCGGCGGCCTGGGCATTGGGCAGGGTAATTCCATTGCCAAAAACCGCCAGGCTGATTGGGGCAAACAGTGCAATTGGCTTGTGCCAGCCGAGTAGTTGCAGCAGCACCGCCAGAGCGATGCCGAACAGGGCAATACTGGCTCCGAGACCGATCATTCGATTCATGCCCGTGGATTTGCCAAAATGACGCGCAATATAATTGCCCAGCATGAATCCCGCCGGCACCATGATGAAATAATAACCGTACTCGGTGGGTGGCCGGCCCAGGACTGACACCATGATCTCGGGTGCAGCCGAAATGAAACTGAAAAACACGACCGAGACAAAGGTGACGCAAAAGGCGTAACCACAAAAGGCGCGGGATCTGAACAGCGTAACAAAGGTCCCCAGCATGGCCGTGACGCCCTGAAACGGCACCGGATTCTCCAGAGTTTCGGGTAACTTGAATCCAAGCAACAGAATCAATGCCACACTCAAAACGGCAATCACCACAAAAACCGAGTGCCAGCCGAAGCGAGTCATCAATTCACCACCCAGAGCCGGTGACAGCATGGGAATTACCACCATCACCATCACCAGGGTAGCAATCACCCGGGCTGCCTGTTCGGCACCATAGACGTCACGGACAATGGCCCTTGCCAACACCAGACCCACGGCTCCGCCAAAGGCCTGGACGAAGCGACCCAGAATCAGGGTTTCGATGCTGTTGGCGAAATAACAAAACAGCGAGCCCGCGAGAGTGACGATCAAGCCGGCAAGCATCACCGGCTTGCGGCCATATTTATCGGACATGGGGCCATAGACCAGGGTACCAAAGGCGATGGCCATCATGGACAGGCTCAAGGTCAGCTGGGCGACATCAGTGCTGACGGTAAAGCTGTCCTTAATCACTGGCAGGGCGGGCAACAGGATTTGCATGGCTGCAGGTCCCATGGCGGACGTTGCAGCCAGTAGCACGATCAATGGTCGTGAGAGTGACTCAGGTTTTTGCAATGCTTGCTTCGCTTAGTTGTCGCTCAGCGAGGCCAGGCGTTAACGGCCGAGAAAGGCTTCCTGGCTATTGCGCATATTGGCATTGGTCTGGGAGCTGAGTATGACACTCGACCCCAGGAGCCGGGAGCGCTGTGCCTGACTGATGTCAAAGCCAAGACCAAATAACTCGGAATGAAATGCCTGGCTGAAAGCGGCGACGATCGCGTCTGGATCGCGGCTGCCAGCTGACTCGCTGTCCGACATGGTGGATAAATCGGATGTATCGAAAGTATAACACGCCAGGGGGCTTCCCGCCTGATTGTCCAGGCAGGCGACCGGATTGCCATCATCGCGAATGCGCAGAGGCAGTCCCGCGCTGGCAAGTTGCAAGCGCGGCGAGCGCTCAAGAGCGTCTGCAATGCTTTCAGTCAGGGAGTTGTCGGTGGCGCTGATCTGCACCGGCAGGGCATCACCCAGTCGTCTCAGCAGGCCGGGATCCTGCTGCAATACTTGTTCATAAAGGCGCAGTGCCAGTGCCTGATTGCCGGTTTCCCAGGCAGCCCTGGCCATACGGGCGCTGACTCTGGCCTGCACCAGAGCTTCCACATCTGGTAGCAGGGCCAAGGCCTGCTCACCAAAAGCCAGAACCTGCTCATGCTCGCCTTCAAGCGCCGCAATCTCACTGCTATAGGCGTAAAAATAGCCATCGTTCAATTGGAATGCGCCGTTCTCTCGCGCCTGGTTCAAGGTGTTGGCTACCACACCGGTGCCCACCAGTTCGACAATATGGGGTTCGATCCACTCCGGAATGTGAACGTCCAGGGGCGAGTAGGGGCGCAGGCGGCTTTGCAAAACTTCAGTGTCTGAAAACAGCGCCGCGGCACGGCGGCCACTGCGCCAGGCCTGCAGCCGCAAATTCTGGGCCTTGAACTGGGCAGTCAGGCGAGCGGTGAGGGGTTGGCTGGCGGCGCGCTCCATGGCCAATTCATAGGCGCTGCGCAGGGCGATGTGGTGAACCAGGGCAGCATAGGAATCTTTCTGGGCGTCATCGGCACTGTAACTGCCATTGCGATCCGGTTGATTGAGAGCGGTTCCGGAAAGTTTGACGGCATCCTCGATATAGCCCGCCAGTAGCAGAAAGTCGGCACTGACCATGAAATGCTCGGCCCGGTTCATAACATTGACAATGGGCTCCTGCTGGTCCCGCCAGACCAGCATCCGGTCCAGCGCCTGGCGGGCTTCATCGTGTCTTGCCTGACTCATCAGCAAATAAAGCTTGTAGACCCAGGGGTCAGCAACACTGTCGGGATTGAGGTAGCGGGTAGCCCGGTCCAGATACTGCTCCGCCTCATCCATGCGCAACAGGCTGAGCGCGACCTCCGAGGCATTGGTCAGATAGACCGTGTCCACAGCGCCGGTCTGGGCGGCTATGGCATCGTCTTCACTGATCGAGCGTTCACAGGCTCCCATGGATTCCACCGGTGCCAGACTGGCCAGTTCCACCGCACAGAGCGTATTCCAGGCCCGGGCTCTGGCCATGCGGTCGTCGGAGTTTTCCAGTACCCGGTTGGCACTGGCTCTGGCCTCCTCATATTGCTTGAGCTTGATCAGAGGCCAGCCGCGAAACGATTCGATATCCTGGTCATAGATTTCCTTGATCTTGTCCAGATATTCCAGTGACAGCAGTTGCTCACCCATCAATTGATGCACATAGGACAATTGACTCAGGGTGAGGTAATGCCACTGGATATTGCCGGAATCCAGCGCCTCTTCGAAGCTGCCATAGTCAGTGAGTTCTTCGGCGCGATTCAGATGGAAAAGGGCGCGGGGCATATTACCTTCGATGGTAAATAGCACTTCTGCCAGGGCAAATTGTGCAGCAGGATTGTCCGGTTCTTCCCGGACCCATTGTTCACTCAATTCCCTGGCCCTGACATTCTCCTTGAGATTGAGGGCATCGCAGACTTCCAGCGCTCGGGGATTGCGGATATCTCGGAAACCAAAGCACAGCGGCAGGCGCTGTTCGGGAATCTGCACAGCACCCAGCCCGGAGTCGTCCTGGGGCATGCCCTGCTGATTCAGCAGCAGCATTCCGGCGGCCAGCGCTGAGGCCAGTCTGATGCCGAAATTGCGGGACATTAGCGCAGGGTGCTCCTGGCCAGCTCATCCATGGGTTGGCGCATATTGTCTCTGAGCACTTTGTCCATATCAGTGACACCTGGTGCCAGTTCGATACGATGGCCCAGAACCCGCGGCAGGAGTTTCTCGACATCTTCGGCGCTGACATAATTGCGCCCCCGCAGGGCAGCACAGACCTGCAAGGCAGGCAGCATCAGCACCATGGAGCGGGTGGAATTACCCTGCAAGACCCGATCGTCTTCACGCAGGGCTCTGGAAATATCCACCAGGGCTGTCTTGATTGCCGGGCTGATCACTACGGTTTCATCAATTTCCTGTCTGGCGGCAAGTACTTCACTGCGCGTGACGCTGGCATGATCGACACTGGCCTGGCGGCGTTGCTTATAAGTGTCCAACACGCTGAGTTCGGCATCCCGATCGATGTGGTCCATGCTGATCTTGAATAAAAACCGGTCCAGTTGCGGAGTCGGCAGGGGGTAGGTGCCTACGAGATCCAGCGGATTCTGGGTGGCAATCACAAAAAACAGATCATCCAGTGGGTAGGTGACATTGTCCACTGTGACCTGTTTCTCTCCCATGGCTTCAAGCATGGCCGATTGCACCTTGGGAGAGGTGCGATTGATTTCATCGGCCAATACTACATGGGCAAACAAGGGGCCGTGGCGAAAATGAAAGGCATTGCTGTTGCTGTCGAAGACCGGCACGCCGGTCACGTCAGATGGCAGCAGGTCAGGGGTAAACTGAATACGGCGGAAAGCGACTATATGCTCATCCACCCCGCTCGCCCCATCGTTGACAATGGCCTCGCCCAGAGCCTTGGCCAGAGTAGTCTTGCCCGAGCCCGGGTAATCTTCCAGCAGCACGTGGCCGTCGGCTACCAGGGCAATAATCGCCAGTTCGATGACATCATCCCGGCCCAGCACCTGCTGTTTTACGGTATCCATCAGGGTTTGCAGGGTGCGGCTTGCCTTGTTGAGGCCGGCATCGACAGAATTGTCGGCAGCTTGTTCCGTGGAACTGATTGTGTCCATGTCGGCGAGACTGTCAGAATTCATAATTACTTCCTGTGATGGGGCTTGTTCAGCCGGGTCGACTGCCTAGCGGGTAAGTAGCCAGGAGAAGGGGTTCAAATAGGCCAGCAGCATTTTCCAGCCCGGCGTATTGGTCTTGATTTGCTGATTGACCTGTTGTGTCAATTGCCGCCATTCGACCGCTGCAGAGGCATTGGCTTGTTGACCCAGGGTACACTGCAAATGGGCACGGGTCAGCAGGGTCATGGCCGGACTCATGGAGCTCACGCGCTCCGCAAAAGCTTCCCGACTCTCGCCAACGCGGCGACGCATGCCCACCGCCGCCAGGCTATCCAGGGCGGCCCGGTAGCTGTGTTGGTAGAGACGGTCAGAATTGCCGACTACTGGGCTCAGCAGTCGATAGAATTTGACCCCGTAGGCGCTCAGGAAAACAAGCAGTAGCAGAGCCGCCAGGGTCTGCAGAACTGCATCCAGATTGATAAAGCTGCTTTGCTGGGACTCGAGGAACTCCTGAAAGGCATCGTCGTCGCGCAACATGTCGCCCAGCAACTGCTGCAGTTCAT
>JALEHB010000080.1 GCA_022763285.1 Pseudomonadales bacterium
CATCCTGGAATTCATCATAGTCTTCGTCGTCCGGTTCATAAATGTTGCTGGGCCATTCATGGTCGCCGGTAAAGAACAGGGACTTGCCGTTACAGCTTACTTTGTAGCCGTAGTCCATGGCCGGGTGATTCATCAGAATATTTTCGATCACTACCGAGCCGATTTCGATACGCTGCCGGTCCTGCAGATTGACATAATTGATTTCCGCTTTCAGTTCGGCTTCGCGGATAGGGAAAAACGCATATTCCATCTGTCGATCCAGAACTGCCTCGATTCCCCGTTGGGCAATCGGGTCAGGAGCACCATAAATAGTGACCTGATTACCCGGGATGAACAGGGGCGTGAAAAAGGGCAGTCCCTGAATATGATCCCAGTGGCTGTGGCTGATGAAGATATGGCATTGCACCGGCAGTTCTGCCAGCAGTGATTGCGCCAGTGGGAAGATGCCGGTCCCGGCATCCAGAATAATAATCTCACCCTCGTCGCCGCGGATTTCGATGCAGGTTGTGTTGCCCCCGTATTTTACTGTGGCCGGGCCGGGTGAAGCGATGGAGCCTCGGACACCCCTGAATGTAAATTCCATTATTGCTTTGCCTTGTCAGTTACATGGATGCGAATACGCGAGTGCTCTCCAATGCTTCGGAAACATCACCCAGCTCTTCCAGCAGGCCATCCAGATTGTTGTCAAAACGCGCTTGAACTTGTGTGGGTAACTCGGCGATTACCGGATTGCCACTGTGACCAAATTCCAGCTTCTTGCTCAGCTGATTGGCCGCCAGCACGCAGTCCCGCATGGGCAGGTCAGCTTCTGTGCTCTTCGGCTCATGATGCTCGCGAATACTCAGTACCAGTTCCGCAGGCAGGCCCCATTTCTCCGCCAGTACGCCACCGGCTTCACTGTGATCGAAGCCGAATATGTCCTTCTCGGTCTGATAGAGCTCGATTTCTTCTTCCCGGGCACGTTGCAGGGCCGATTGCATTTCCTCTGGTTTGAATTGCACCAGCATGATCTTGCCGAAGTCATGGAGCAGTCCGGCGACGAAGTAGTCCGTGGCCTCCCGGGCAGGAACGCCGATTTTCTGGCTGAGCAAGCGCGCCAGGGTGGCTGTTCCCAGGGAGTGCAGCAGGAACTCCTGGCTGTCGAATCCCGCGATCGTCTGACGGGGAAGCATACCCACCGCTGCAATGGTCACGGCCAGGTTCTTCACCGTATTGATACCCAGAATGACCACTCCCTGCTTGATGGATACGATTTCATTGCGCAGACCAAAATAGGCAGAGTTCACCAGCTTCAGAATCTTCATGGTCATCACCGGATCATGGTCGATTACCTGAACCAGTTCCTTGGGGGAGCAGTTGATGTCGGAAGTCAGCTCCATCACCCGCATCACGCTGCCGGAGAAGGCTGGCATTTCCTCAACGAGTGCTGAAAGTTGCTCCTGTAGTTCCACTTGATAGATCCATCACCTGGTGTCGGCAAGCGCCTTGCCGGAAGAATTAGCGCCCGATAGCCGCCAGAACTGGCGGTATTCGAAGATTTTACTTAGAACGACCAAAAGCCCGTTTTACTGAAGCACAATTCTCTTCTGGCTTGTACCTGGCAGGCCAGGCCGGAGGCGAGGCCCGGCCTGCCAGCTGAGGGCTGTCTCAGGGGGCGTTTTTGCAGCCGGAGGCCTCATTGACGCAGCTGACATCGCTGACCCGGCCATCGCTGATCAGCGCTGACACCCAGTCCGCGAATCGAATGCCTTCCACTTCATAGTCATAAAAGATCGGGCTGCGCAGAATGGTATGCACCGGGCCGCCGGCGGTGTAATGATAGAAGTCATCCACGGCGGACTCGATTTCCACATAGTGATTGAATATTCGCTCAGGCAGGGAAAAGCTGCCGGGGGCATCACCGATGAGATAACTGAAGTTGTATTGCACTTCATCCTCGGCGGCGTTGTACTGGGAAATCACCAGATTATCGTTGTGATTGGCACTGGCGATGTAGAAGTCTTCGAAAGTGAGGCTGTCGTCTGTTTCACCGGCATATTCCGGCCAGTCAGGCAGGATAGAGGCGGTTTGCCAGGCACTCAGGGTGACCGGCAAACTGGGGCTGTTATAGCCGCCGGCAGCATCGGCGATCAGAATAACAGGGGTATCGCCATAATGTTCAGCCACCAGTCCCGAATAGAAGGATGAGCCGATGGCACCGGCACTGCTGCCAGCGATGACGATTTTCTCTGGTGCGCTGTAGTTGGAGTACACCCAATCCAGCACCGTGCTGCTGTTCTCGTAGCCATTATGGTAGGTAGTTACGGAGACTTCTTCACCGGCGCTGTTCTGGTAGCTGTATTGCTGCTCTCCTCCGCCGACATGAACATCCCCCGTGCAATAGGGCACCATCACCATGTCATAGTCAGCCAGCGGATTGTCGCTGCGGCTGAGGTCAAAAATGCCTTCGAAATTGTCAGGCGTATTGTCCGGCATGTCGGCAAAGGGTGAGTGCACATTGGGTTGGGCATTGAGGTCACAGGCCTGACCAAACCAGCAGGCACCCCCGCCATTGAAATACAGCAGCAGATTATCACTGTCGGCGGAATCCCGGACATAGAACTGGAAATCTGTGCCGGTGGAGCAGAGACCGCCGGTGGGGATGCTGTTCCAGCCTGATTCCAATTCCTCCAGCGGTGGCAATTCAGACTGGGCCGCAAGCTGTGTCGTCAGTAGCAAGGCAAATAGCGTAAAGATGAATCTTCTCATTATGTCCCCCTCCGGATCAGATTGAGCCATCAGATTAATGGGCTTTTCAGGAAAAATACAGGTCGGCAGGCAATTGAAGGAGTTCATGCAGCACAGCACGGCGTCAGCACAATCCTCTGTGCTCAATATCATCCCGGTATCAGGGATGTAACAGGCCATGCCCTGTTACATTTTTGATACATCATTGTTACGTACCAGGATATGGTACATCGCTGTAACAATTCGAATAAAGCTATACAAAACAGCAAGTTATATAGTTTCTTCAGAATTGGCACGGTCCTTGAGATTAGAAAAGTGGCTTTAACTTTTTCTACTCATACAAGGAGCAAATCATGCCAAATCGTAAACTGCTTTCAGCACTAATCCTGTCTTCCATGCTGTCTCCGTTGGCCATGGCCGCCGATGACGGTGATCTGGGTGCCACCAGCACCGGTGAAATCGACATCAATCTGGAAGTTACTGACAGTGTCGAGATCTCCGCTCTGGATGATATCGACTTCGGTAGCTATGGCGGTGGTGACACAGGTGACATCAATGCCGGCGACGGATTCTGTGTCTATGTCAATGGTGGCGATGACTACACCATCACGCCCACTTCCAGCAATGGATCATTCGCACTGCTTGGAAGCAACTTCGCTGACGAGATTGAATACACAGTCAAGCTGCTGGGTGCCGGCACCGGTGCCGAATCTGCCAGTGCGACTGATTACAACTCGGCCAGCTCAACCTTTCAGGGCAGCGTATTCCGTGACTGCAATGCGGTAGACAATGCCTCTGTGGACGTCAGCATTGACGAGCAGGAAATTCGCGATGCAACGACTGATGTCTACTCCGACACACTGATCCTGTTGGTTAACCCGATCTAGGTCGGTCCGGGAACGGTGATAAGTACGATGCTTACTCAGAAGCAATCAGTAAAACCGGAAGCGGGTCAGGGGCGGCGACAGTTCCTGACCCGACTGGTGCTTTTCACTTGTGCAGTTCTCTTGCCGCTGTTTCTCACCATATCCCGGGTCGAGGCAGCCAGCTATATCAATATTGATGGTGCAAGCAATGTCAATTTTGGCACCTGGGTTAATAGTGGAAGCTATTCTTCCAGCCAAAACCTGTGCATTGCTTCCGCCAATACCACTTCCTGGATTCCCTGGCGCGGTAGTCAGGTGCGTGATTACCGAATCAAGATAAACAGCCTGGACAGCGCCAGTGGTCTCTATCTCTACAAGGACGGAAACAGCGCAGCTGGTGGAAATCAGCGCATAGCCGTCACCTTTCGCCACCGTGATCTGATTGGCAGTGGCGGCACTGAAGAGCTATTTGCCAATCAATTTGATCAATTCGAGAACAGCGGCCAGTTCTTCTACTGTGTTTTCTTTGGAGGCGACAACGCGCGCCTTGAAGTCGAATTGCCTGCATCACAGCTGAATGCCGCCGTATCCGGCTCCTACAGTGGTCGCTTCCAATTGATCGCAGACAACGGTAGGGCCACCGATACTCAATCCTTCGAAGTGAACGTTCAGGTGGAAGGCGGTTCCGATGTGCGCATCTCGGGTCTTGATGATATTGACCTTGGCCGTTATGGCGGCGCCAGCACCGGCGATATCTCGGCGACTGAAAGTTTCTGCGTATACAGCAGCAATTCTGCATACCGGCTTTCTGTCAGTTCGCTGAACCAGAATGGCAGCGGTGACTTCTATCTCGCCAGTTCGCAAACAGACGACATTATCCCGATGGATCTGCGCTTTGCTGACTCAGCATCGGCAGTTGCAGGTACCCCTGTGGGCAATCAGTCCTTGAGTGGAATGGGCGATTCCAGTGCTGAGGACTGCGGAGGCAGGGATAACGCCAGTTTGAACTTCCGCATTATGGAAGAAGATCTGCGCGCAAGCTCTTCAGGAGCCTATAGCAATACAGTAATCCTGCTGGTGGAGCCGGAGTAACAATGAAATTGCTTATCCTGACATTAGTATTCGCAGCCTTGAGCACAGGCAGCCACAGCGCGTCAGCCAATGAGCTACGCGACGGTGATTCCGGCCAGTCCAGCGAGGGCATGATATTACTGACTCTGGACCTGCTGCCCCGGCCAGATAACGGCCTTCGCTTTGTTTCCGGCAGTGAAGTGGTTTCGAGTCTGTTGCCAGAATTTCTTGCCAGTTCCCTGTTGGCCAGTCGTTCGATCAGTTTTGGTGTCTGCCCGCCGGATATTTACCGGGATGGATTTGCAGTCTCAGCGCCACTGAGCAACAGCACCGCTGTCAACAGCTTGATGACGACCCCGGTTCGGGTTCGCCTCCAGCAGGCAGCTTTGGAGAATAGCGAAAGTGATCGCTCGCTGAATGTCACTGCCTGCGGCGCCACCCGCGGTTCGGAAGTATTTATTTCACTACAGTCCATCGAAGGGCTTTATGCGCCCAAGGTGTTGGTGGGCAAACTGATGCTATTGATTAAACCGGAATAATTCCAGGAGCCAATCATGTTTAACAAACTGAAGATATTCGCTTTTGTAACTCTGTTTGCCAGCCCTGTCTATGCAGACCTGGTGGTGAACAGATCAATCGTGCTGTATGACGATCCCGCCTCTATTAAAGAGGATATCGTTATTCTGAATAATGATGCCTTGAGCAATCTGTACGTGCAGGTTGATGCTTTTCGGGTGAATGCGCCTGGTGCCGAAAATCAGGAGCTTGAAAAAATAATTCCCGACGCCGACCCGGAGTTTCTGGTTTCTCCCAATAAGCTGGTGGTGCCGCCTTCCGGGCGCAACATCGTGCGCTTTCTGGATCTGGCCCAGAGCAGGGAGGTGGAGAGGGTTTATCGCGTCAACCTGATTCCGGTGACTCCCCCGGTGGAGCTGGAAGAAACGGGCGAGGGAAGTGTGCGATCACGCCTGGAAGTTGTAGTGGCCTATCAGGTGTTGGCAATTGTGCTGCCGGAGAATCCTCATGCTGAACCAGTGTTCAGCCGCGACGGCAAGCTGGCGAGTTTCGCGAATGCAGGGAACAGTAATTACCTGCTGACAGAAGGGGAGCAATGCAACCCGCTTGACCCCCAGGAGTGCAGGAGTCTGGAAAACCGCCGCATTTACCCTGGCAACGATTGGACAGTGGAGTTGCCCTGGGATGGCCCTTTCTCCTACAAGATCAAAACTCACAATGGCATGGTTTCGCGACTCTTTGACTGATTAACTTCGACTCTCGTTTGACGGCAGCCTTGAAATGAAGAAATTTACGCTGACAATTCTGTTGCTCCTGATGCCTCTGCTCAGTGCCGGGGCTGAAGATTGGGTGCCGCCAGGGTTTGAGAACCTGAATGAGCCTCAGACTACGGCTGTGGATGTTTACTTTGGTGGTTATTTTCTGACAACTACCATGGCGCGTTTCGACAATAATACCCTCAGCTTCAGTCAGCCCCGGTCATTGACGAAGAGAATTACTGATCTACTGGAGCCCGAATCGGTTGTGCAGTTGTTGTCAGCGGAACTTCCCTTGAATCAGGAGCAGCTCTGTCATTCTGAATTTCAACTGGACTGTGGCACCCTGCGCCCGGATGCAGTGGGCATTATATTTGACCGCGCCAATCTCAGGGCCTGGTTGTTTGTCAACCCGGAGCTCTTGAAGACCCGCCAGGCTCAGGATCACCGTTATCTGCCTGAGTCCAGCGCAAGCTGGTCACTGTTTTCTGATAATTCATTATTCTTCAGTGAAACTTCCGCAGCCGAATCCAGCTACAACCTGGCCAATACTACCCAGTTTGCTGTTGCTGAAAACCGCCTGCTGATTCGCAGTAATCTGACTGATGCCGATGGCTTCACTGTCGATACTCTGTCATTTTCGCGGGAGTACGCGGGCAAGGAGTTCGCTGCCGGTCTGTTTCGTGGTGACAGCAATAATCTGCGTTTTTTCGATTCGGAACAATTTGTGGGACTCGCAGTACAGTCTTCAGTAGAGACCCGCGCGGATCTGGAGCAATTTCAGGGCAATAGTATTGAGCTTTTCCTGGAAACCCGCAGCCGTGTTGAAATCTATTATGACTCACGGCTCTACAGCACCGACTACTATGATGTTGGAAATCAGGTCCTGGATACGTCTTCCTTGCCCCCGGGGTCCTATGACATCGAAATCCGCATTACCGATGCGGCCGGAAATACCCGTGTTGAAAATCGCTATTTCGCCAAGAACTCGCAGTTGGCGCCGGTAGATCAGGACCTGTTTTTTCTGCAAGCTGGCCGTCAGGTTGAATTGCAGGATTCGTCCAGTCTGGAAGATGATGAATCAGACTTTATTCGCCTCGGCTACAGCAAGCGCTTGAGCGCAAGCGTCGGCGGCGATCTCGGCGTTTCTGTAACTCCGGACAGCTCCATGCTCGAAGCTGGTTTATTCAAGCAAGGCAGCAATTATCAATTCCATGCCGGTCTGGCTTATGAAAGTACCGGTGCGCTGGGTCTTACTTCCGATTTGCGCATCAGAGCCGAGCGATTCACCATGAATTTCAATGCGCGCCAGATATTGTCACAGCAATACAGTTCGCAACTGAGTGAGGCCATCAGTCAGTACTCTGCGTCTCTTGAAATGCCAACCCAGTTTGGACCCGTCAGCTTTTTCTATCGTCAGAATTCCCGCGCTGATGATTTCAATGGCAAAAACTATGGCATGCGCTGGCGTTCATCTGCATTTGATCTTGGCAGTGGCAACATGAGTGCCAGTTTTGAG
>JALEHB010000009.1 GCA_022763285.1 Pseudomonadales bacterium
ATTTCTACGCTACGACCTGTCAAAAAAATTACTTTAGACTTTTTTCAATCAAATTGTGAATTGACCTATAAATTGACAGTCACCAGGCCCTCATTGCTCACTGCGGCCTCGATTATACGGCCGGAATTGTTGTTTCTTACCGGGATTAGCTCACCATAACTTCCTGATTTTAATGCTTTTCCTGTCATTTTCACCTGAATGCCGGCGGTATTGGCCTGAATCACCACTTCCTGCCCCTGACGCACCACCTGGCGGGCCCGAACGGCATTGAGTGTCAAAGGAACGCCGGCCCTGAGTGGTCGAACCGCCTCCAGAGAGGCCAGATTTTCGGTATCGGACAGGCTGTTAGGCGGCAATTTGTCCAGCGGCATGCGCCGTACTTCCACGGCCGAGCTGTCCAGAAGCTCGCCCCGCAACAGGGGCCGGGCGGTATAGAGGGCTTCGGCCAGGGCGCTAATGGTGACCGGGACATAAAGGGTCCAGGGATTCAGTCCGGTACAGCGAACACCCACGGTGCTGCGAGAGCGATTGCGACTGTTACTGGTGGCAAAGGCTTCCAGCGGCTGATCACATTGTTTCAGGCGCAGCCTGGCATCCATAGTGGCGGCACTGGCGCTGATTTCACTCAGTCCGCTGCTGTCGATCCGGGTCAGCGCGAACTGTTCGGCAACCCGGCGAATCTCTGCCAGGGACTGGCTGGACTCGGCCGGTGCCGGCAAAGGCATCATGGCCAGAATTGCCAGTAATAACAGCTTTTCCGTCATTCGACTTGTCAAAAAGTTGACCTTCATCTTGCTTTCCTGCTCTCAAGGCCCCGTATTCCGGGGCTTTCAGCACCGTTGTGTCAAGTGCCTGTGAATATGGGCAGTAGCGATGCAATCCACATGCCAGTGTTCCCAGTCAGGCCCGGTGGATTTCAGGTGTTTGTACGCCAGGGCCTGAAAATACAGGGCTTTGAGCAACAAGGCGTGGTTTACAGCACAAGAGGTCAGCGCAACGGCAAGGCTTGCCGCCGGGGTGTCGAAAGTTTGCCGCAGTGGCAGGGGAAAATTTTGCCGCTTTTGATTCAAGCTATTGATATCTATAGCTATTAACGATCTGGCACGGCAGTTGCAGACAAGCAGAGCATTACGGCAAAAAACCGAACGAGGTAAACATGAACTGGATCGACAACTCTCTGGGCCTGCATGCGAAAGCGTTGAGCTTTCGATCCCAGCGCAGTGCCGCTCTGGCTTCCAACATCGCCAATGCTGATACCCCCGGCTACAAGGCAAGGGACTATGACTTTCGTACTGCCCTTAATAGTGTCGCCGATGGCGGTCGCCTGCAGATGAACACAACTCATGCCAAGCACGCGGTCAATGCTAATAACGACAGCTTTGGGGAATTACTTTACCGAATGCCAACAAAACCCATGCACAACGGTAATTCAGTTGAAGCAGAAGTGGAGCAGGCGGCTTTTGCCCGCAACGCTCTGGAGTATCAGGCCAGTCTGGAGTTTCTGAACGGATCCATCTCCGGTTTGCGCCTGGCAATTAAAGGACAACGCTAATGGGAATCTCAAATACCTTCGATATTACCGGCTCGGCACTCAATGCCCAGAGCACCCATATCGACCTGATCGCCCGCAACATGGCGAACTCCCAGGTGATCAGCAGTTCCGAGGCCGAGGCCTATAAGGCCCAGCGCCCCGAATTCAAAGCCCTGCTGGGTGATGCCTTTGGCAGCTTCAACTCGCCGGTAAGCAGTTTCGGTAACGGCAATAGCGATGGAGTACAGGTTTCACGCTTTCTGGAGAGCCAGACTCCGGTTGAGCGACAGCGCATGCCGGAAAGCCCCTTGGCGGACGCCGATGGCTATGTCTATCTGTCCAATGTCAATGTGGTGGAAGAGATGGCTTATATGATGGAAGCGTCACGGGCCTATCAATCCAATGTCGAGGTGCTCAATACCTCCAAGCAATTAATGCTCAGCACTCTCAGCATGGGCAATAAATAAAGGGGCCAGCGATGAACACGATTGAACAGGTTTTTGGCAGCAGTGCAGTAGCACCACCGACGGTGGGCAAGGGCAGTGACGAGTTGGGTCAGGAAGATTTTCTCAAACTGATGATTGCCCAGCTGAAAAACCAGGATCCGGTTAACCCGGCAGATAACAGCGAGTTTCTGGGCCAGATCGCCCAGTTCCGTACGGTCTCTGGCATTGATGATATGGCTCAATCCTTTGAGGGGATTTCCAGCAATCTTTATGCGGCTCAGGCCATGCAGGCTTCCACCCTGGTGGGCAAGGAAGTATTGAGCAGCACTGAATTTGCGACCCTGTCAGCCGGTGGGGAGATCGATGGCCTGATTGAAACTGAAGCCACCGCCACCAATGCCAGACTGCTGATCCATGATGCCGCCGGCACTCTGGTTAACAGCTATGACCTCGGCACGGTTGGTGCTGGTGCCCAGCGCTTCAGCTGGAATGGATTGCGTGAAGATGGCGAACAGGCAGTCGCCGGTGACTATTCCATTTCAGCCCAGGGGCTGGTGGATGGCGAACTGGTGGCCATCGGTGTCTCTCATTTTTCCAAGGTTGAGAGCGTGTCGGTAGACCGCGAAAACCGCAACGTTTTATTGCATCTGGACAATGGCAATGCTGTCAGCCTGCCCCAGGTGC
>JALEHB010000081.1 GCA_022763285.1 Pseudomonadales bacterium
CGGTCGTCAGGTAGTCTGGGTACAATCCCAGGAGATTGCGGCAGTGGTGCGTGAGGCATTACAGCAATGGCAGCAACGACCGGAATTGCAGGAAGCCATGGCCCAGGCCCGCGCCGATCAGCAATCGAAAGGTGTCGACGGGGCGAGCTTGAGCTGGCAATTGCTGCGCCACTTTTTCTCGGCGCCGGTCTGTTCCAGTTTATTGCTGCTGTGTTTGCTGGTGGCAGTAATCAGTTCCCTGGGCAGCAATACACAGCCCGTACAAAATCTGTTTTACCCGCTGCTCGACAGCAGCGGCTTCTGGGCCTTGCTGGCGGATATCAACAGCCCCTTAACACTGCTGCGCACCCTGACCCCCATGCTGTTGCATTTCGGTGAGCTGCATCTGATTTTCAATATGCTGTGGCTGCTTTACTTCGGCAGACAACTGGAACCCATTCATCCGGTGTGGCTGTTCCTGTTGCTGGTCTTGCTGCTGGCCTTTGTCAGTAACACCGTGCAGTACCTGAGCATCCATTTTAATAATTTTGGTGGTATGTCGGGCGTGGTCTATGGACTGGTGGGCTATACCTGGGTGGTGCACAATTTCATGCCCCGCTCAGGCCTGATGCTGAACAACACCATGTTCATATTTTTCGTGATCGCCCTGATTCTGATGGAAGTGTTTGCCGGTTCCTATATTGCCACCGCAGCCCATATTGGCGGGCTGCTGGGTGGTCTGCTGCTGGGTGGGGCGGTGGTGGCCTGGTACCGGCTTTATTTAGGGCGCGATGTGATCAGTCGCCATTGAGTTTCCCGGGTGGGGGCTGATAGATTGGCAGACGATCAGCTGCAACAAGCAGGTTTTAACAGGATTCAAAAGGACACAATAGAGAGTATTGCCCAGTGAGTGATTCCCCGAACAATGAGCCGCGTCCGCAGTCCCTGCAGGCGCTGATTGACAGCATGACGCCGGAAGTCTATGACAATCTGCGACGGGCGGTTGAATTGGGTAAATGGGACGATGGTAATCGTCTCAGCGAAGAGCAGCTTGCCCATTGTATGCAGGCCATCATTCTTTATGAGGCACGTTATGTGGCCGAAGATCAGCGCACCGGTGTACCGCCGGCTTCCAGTTGTGCCGGTGCCGGACAGGCCGAGCCGGACATTGTTCGGGTGCTGGGCGGCGAGCCGGTGGAGGGTCAGGAATGAAAAAGCAGGCCACCGGCATTCTCAGAAAAATGAAATCCCGCCTGCAGTCGCCGGTAGACTACCGCATGCGACTGGGCAATGAAGAAGTGCCAATGGAGGCACTGCTGGGCAAGCCTTTGCAGTTGCAATACAGCGGCAAGATTTACTGTGTGCACTGTGGCCGCAAGACCAACAAGAGTTTCAATCAGGGCTATTGTTATCCCTGTTTCCAGTCACTGGCCCAGTGCGACTCCTGCATTATTCATCCGGAGAAATGTCACTTCGACCAGGGCAGCTGCCGCGAGCCGGCCTGGGGTGAACGTTTTTGCATGCAGGATCATATCGTTTATCTGGCCAATTCCTCTGGCGTCAAGGTGGGTATCACCCGGGCCACCCAGGTTCCGACCCGCTGGATCGATCAGGGTGCCACCCAGGCCCTGGCAATTATTCGTGTGCGCAGCCGTCTGCAATCCGGCACCCTGGAAGTGATGTTCAAGCAGCATGTCACCGACAAGACCAACTGGCGCGATATGCTCAAGGGCATTTCCAGGCCGGTGGATCTGGCGGCCGAGCGCGATCGTTTGCTGAAAGAATGCGCGGAAGAAATCAATGAACTGGAGCAGCGCTTCGGTTTTTTTGCCATCAGTGTGCTCAATGGTATTGAGCCGCTGAGTATCGATTACCCGGTGCTGGAATACCCCGAAAAAATCAGCTCCTTCAATTTTGACAAGGAGGCCCTGGTTGAAGGCACTTTGCAGGGCATCAAGGGTCAGTATCTGATTTTCGACAGTGGCGTGATTAATCTGCGCCGCTTTTCCGGCTATGAAATTGAGTTGTCCTTTTAAGGCGCAGCTCAGCGCAATCAATTTCCGGGAGGCAAGCCTTGCTGCTGTCGTCCCGACCCTCTGTAACAGGTAGATTATGAAGAACGCCCAGGCAAGAACCACTTATCTCAAGGATTATCAGCCACCAGCCTATCTGATCGACAGCACCGAGCTGGATTTCGATCTCCATGAAGACCATGCCGTGGTCGAGGCCAGGCTGGCCTTTCGTCGCAATGAGTCTGCCGCAGACGGCGAGTCAGACACGCTGGTATTGCACGGTCAGGATCAGCTGCTGCAGGCCCTGGAGCTGGAAGGCAAGGCCTTGAACCAACAGCAATACCTGCTGGACGATGAGAGCCTGACCATCAGTGGACTGAGTGAGTTGCTGGGGCGGGAAGCGGACCAGTTCAGTCTGACAATTCGCAGCCGCATAGAGCCCCATCTCAATACGGCCCTGGAAGGGCTGTATAAATCCCGCACCATGTTCTGTACCCAGTGCGAGGCCGAGGGCTTTCGCCGCATCACCTATTATCTGGATCGGCCCGATGTGATGTCCCGCTTCACCACCACGATTCATGCCGACAAGGCACGCTATCCGGTGTTGTTGTCCAATGGTAATCCGGTGGCCTCCGGCGTTGAAGAGGGCGACCCGTCCCGGCACTGGGCGCGCTGGGAAGACCCCTTCAAGAAGCCCAGCTATCTTTTTGCGCTGGTGGCGGGCGATCTGGAAGTGCTGGAAGATTCCTTCCGGACCATGAGCGGGCGTGACATCAAGCTGCAGATCTTCGTGGAAGAGAAGGATCTGGATAAATGCGACCATGCCATGCAATCTTTGAAGAACGCCATGCGCTGGGACGAAGAACAATATGGCCGTGAATACGATCTCGATATTTTCATGATCGTGGCGGTGGACGATTTCAATATGGGCGCCATGGAAAACAAGGGGCTCAATATCTTCAATACTTCCTGCGTACTGGCCAATCCCCACACCACTACCGATATGGGTTTTCAGCGTGTGGAGGCAGTGGTGGCCCATGAATATTTCCATAACTGGTCCGGTAACCGGGTTACCTGCCGGGACTGGTTTCAGCTCAGCCTGAAAGAAGGCTTTACGGTTTTCCGTGATTCGGAGTTTTCAGCCGATATGGGCTCGCGGACTGTGAAGCGGGTGGAGGATATCAATTTCCTTAAAACCATTCAGTTCGCCGAAGATGCCGGTCCCATGGCTCATTCGGTGCGACCTGACTCCTATATGGAAATTTCCAATTTCTATACCGTCACCATCTATGAGAAGGGTGCCGAGGTGGTGCGCATGATCAGTCTGTTGCTGGGGCCGGAAAAATTTCGTGCCGGTACGGATCTGTATTTCGAGCGTCATGACGGCCAGGCGGTGACCACGGAAGATTTCGTCAAGGCCATGGAAGATGCCAGTGGCATTGATCTGGGTCAGTTCCGCCGCTGGTATTCCCAGGCCGGTACCCCGGAGCTGAA
>JALEHB010000082.1 GCA_022763285.1 Pseudomonadales bacterium
CCGCTGCGAACCTGGATTTCGCCGTCATCATCGGCGAAGTCGTGATTGGGGCTCAGCACGGAAAAATCATCCTCAAAGCTGGCGTCGATATAACTGTAAGCCAGGCGCCAGTTCAGCTGCTGCCAGTTGCCGGCCAGGCTGCTTTCCAGGCCCTGGCGGCGGGTCTTGTCCACATTGGCAAACAGGCCGGTCTGACGACCTGTGGTCTGAAACAGGATGTCGTCGCGATTGGTGGTATGAAACAGGCCGAGGGAATAGGCGATGTTGCCAAGCATGCCACGGCTACCCAGCTCCAGGCTGCGGGTTTTAACATCTTCCAGCGGCGGGTCGGCCAGAAAGGCATTGGGCAGGCGACATTCAAACTCCACATCATCGGGATCATCACCGCGCTCGATCGCATACTGGACGGCAAGATCAAAAATCCCTTCGTTGCAGGCCAGTTCGATGGGAGTCGGTGCTCTGGATGACTGGCTGATATTGCCATAGACATTATGGTCATCATTGATCTGCCAGGTAAGTCCCAGAGCTGGATTGATGCGGCTGAAATTATGATCACCATTCAGCTCGGGCCGCAGGCCGGTCAGATCCCTGAGATGCACATCGGTATCATTGGCACGGGCCGACAGGGTCAGGGCCAGGCTATCACTCAGGTCCAGGGTATTGCTGAAATAGACGCTCAGTGACTCGGTCTCGGTGTTGATAAAAGTAGCCGCTTCATCCACAAAGGTGCCGGTGCCGAGTCCGCTGGTGAGTCGTGTCACCGGATCGATCTCGCTAAGTTCAAGCACGGCATTGAAATCCGATTCCCCCTGGAACCAGGCAGCACCCGCCACAAGCTGGCCGGGCAGGCCAAACCAGGTTCCCCGGAAGGTCCACTGAAAGTCGGCACCGCGACTTTCCTGGCTGCGATCTGAAATATTATTGATGGCGTCATCGGCCAGAATCCCGCTGCCGGAAAGCTCATCGTCTTCGAAGCCCCCGATGTTAAACTCTTCGTCTTCACCCATCATCATGGCGGTTTCATTGAGATAATCCTCCAGGGCATCGGCATCGCTAAATTGCCCCCCACAGAGATCGTCATCATCCAGACCCAGCTCTTCCAGATCGTCTTCCTCAATGCCCTCGATCAGCCCCTCGCCAGTACTGAATTGGCAGACACTGAATTCCGAGCCATCGCCATTAAAGGCATGGGTATCATTGCGGCGGTGAAAGAGATTGCCACTGAAGGCAATGGCAGAGCTTATCTGGTGAGAAAAATCCAGGCTCACCATGCTCATGTCATTGGCGGTAATATCGGGACCGGTAAAGATGGCTTCGCGGCGCAGTGCCAGCAATTCCACCGGTGAGGCACCGTTGCCGGTCAGTTCCGAATCGCCATACTGATAGTTGAGATTGACCCGGGAGCTGTCCGAGCGCCAGCCCAGGCTGCCATAAAAATTCAGGGCATCGGAGGCCGACTGGTCGCGCCAGCCATCTTCATCGAAGGTTTCTATGTTGGCATACCAGGCCAGGCTGCCCTCATTGCCACCGAACTCGAGATTGGCCAGGCGCCGGCCAAAGGAACCACCTGTGAGTTCCAGCTGGCTGCCCTGGAAGCTGAAACCGTCCTTCATATCCACCACCAGGGCACCACCCAGGCTGTTCAGTCCATACAGGGGATTGGCACCGCCGCTGAGGGTGACCGATTCAATAGCCGATTGTGGCAGCAGATCCCAGTTCACGGCATCACCCAGGGGCTCATTGATGCGCACGCCGTTCTGGTAGACCGACAGGCCCTGGGCCAGGCCCAGCAATGGTGAAGCAGTAAAGCCACGGTATTGCAGGTCGGACTGCAGGGGATTGTTCTGGGCATCATTGAGAGAGATGGAGGCAAAGGCCTGTTCCAGATAGTCGGCCAGACTTAACAGCTCCAGTTCCTGCAGGTCACTGGCATTGGCGGTCTGTACCGGATAGGGCACTTTGGCCAACTCCTGACTGGCGCCAGCCGGCACCACCCCAACTACGATGATTTCTTCAGGGCTCTGGGCGATGCCGAGACTGCTCGCCAGCAGGCCAGCCAGAGGCAGGAATTTCCTGGCCATACATCTCTCCTTGGATTGTTGTAGTTATTTTAACCGGGATTTGCAGTATACCGTAGTTGCCAGTACTGCCTTTGGACAGCCTGTCTCCGTTTGAGCCAGATCAGCAAGGCCGGGCGGTTCTGGCTTATACTCTGCTACTTGTTGTTGGAGCGCTATAGTGCGGATATTGAGAGACAGTTTGATTCTGCCATGCTTCGTCATGCTTTTGCTGATGGGGCAGGTGAGTTGGGCACAACAGACAGCGACCTCAATTCGAACACCTTTTTCTGACGTTATCGATTCGGCCTGGCTAAGTGAATTGTTGCCGGGCGCCACGCGCTTCACTGAAAAATCGGGCGTCCCGCCGGTAATCGAAGGCTATAGAACAAATTCTGCTGGCAATGAAGAGCTGATTGGCTACCTGTTTTTGAGCAGTGATCTGCCACCGGAGGTCAAGGGCTACAGCGCACCTCTGGATATGCTGGTGGGCCTGAATACCGAACTGGAACTCACCGGTATCAAGGTGCTCAACTATACAGAATCGTTTCGCTATTCCCGGGGTGATTTTGTGGCCGATGCAGATTTCCTCAATCAGTTTGTGGGCAAGTCCATCCTCGATGAGTTTCGACTGCGCCATGATATCGATGGTCTCAGTGGTGCCACGATAAGCAGTTTTGGCATCAGCCGGGGTGTGCGTGACGCGGCCCGTCGTGTGGCGGCGGCCTATCTTGGCTATCAGGAGGGTTCGGCAGAAGCCCGCATCCGGGCGCGCAATGCCCGGGCCCGGCTTGAGCAGATGGATTGGCCCGGCATGATTGAGAATGGCGTTGTTCAACAGGTCGAAGTCCCAATGCCAGTAGGCAGTCTGCAGTTATCATTGACGTATATGGGCAGACAGGTACTGGGTGAATATCTGATTGGCGCAGAGGACTATGCCCGGGCCGAACGCGACGCCAGTGCCCGTTTTGGTGGCCAGGAGATGCTGCTGCTGGCGGTCGGGGGCGAGGCCGCAACCCAGTTCCGTATGGAACGACTGGCTCTGCGCCAGGGTGCAGGTGACCCTCGCAGTATCGATCCCCGTCGCTTTGTCACCGCAGGCAGTGCCGATCAGGGCGCGCTTGCCGGCCATGCCGCCTACGCAGGTGCTATCGTTCTGGATGAGGATGTCGATCTGAATCAGCCAGTCGAGGTCATCTACCGGCCGCCGGGCCAGTTCGAGGGCGTTTCAATTGTCTACCAACTCAAGGGTTTGAATCTTGATTTGTATAATGACAAACCCATCTATTCACCAGCCGAGATTGCGCGGCGGGAGATGTTGCAGTCGGATTTCTTAACCCGGCTAGGCTATGGTCCACCCTGGGCCAATGACATCGAAAACGACTTGCCCTGGCGGGCAACGCCCTGGGGCAAGTTGGCCGCTTTAAGTGTCATTCTGGTGTTGGTGATGACGGCGTTTCTGCGCAAGGGTGCAAGTCTGCGCTGGCTGGCATTAGTTACTACCTTGATCTATCTGGGTTTTATCGATGGAGGGTTTTTATCCATCTCCCATCTTACCAGTGCTCTTGGACAAGGCGTCAGCCAGATCACCAATAACCTGCCGCTATTGTTGTTACTGCTGTTTACTCTTGTCACTACCTTGCTCTGGGGCAGGGTATTCTGCTCCAGTTTGTGTCCCTTTGGTGCCGTGCAGGATCTGCTTGGCCGTTTTGTGCCGCATCGCTGGCAACGTGCGCTGCCGCAGGCAATTCATGACCGTGCCCTCTATCTTAAATATCTGTTTCTGGCGCTGCTGCTTGTTATGGCAACTGTTGCCAGTGATATCAGCCTGTTCCAGTATTTTGAGCCATTCGGCACCCTGTTTTTCTTCAGTGCCTCGGTCACGCTCTGGGCAATACTTGTGCTGTTCCTGGCGGGCGCCGTCATCATTCCTCGATTCTATTGTCGTTATGTCTGTCCTTTGGGAGCGGCACTGGCTGTGCTTTCCCTGGCAAGCCCGCTGCGTATCAAGCGCGTGCCCCAGTGCCAGGTCTGTCATTTGTGTGAACAAGCTTGCCCCACTGCCGCCATAAGAGCTGCAGAAATAGATTTCAAGGAATGTGTGCGCTGCGATCTTTGCGAGATCAAATTGATCGAGAAAGCGGGTAGTTGCAAACACGATGTGGAGACTCTCAATCAACGCTTGCCGCTGGAAAACAGGATCCCACTGCAAGAAATCTGATCGAGCTTTCGGGAATCTACGGGCTGATTCGGGCTCGGTTGCTTAACAGCAGTCTTCAGCAACGGATTTTTGACTGCCCGCTCAGTCAGTCTCTGCTGCTTGCCGAAGCAAGGACTTGTGAAAAGGAAGAAGCCGGCACCTGAATTTCGGGTGCCGGCGCAAGAGCCCGGCTATTAGAATGAGTAACGGGCCTTCAGCCAGAATTGCCGGCCGGGTTCATTGACCCGCACGGCTGTGGGGTCAAACGGGTCCGTGGCTGCAGTGTTCACATGATAGGCATAGGCGCGATCAAACAGATTCTCTGCACCTGCCTCCAGGGTAATCTGCTGCGATGGTCTCCAATGGCCATACAGATTCAGCACCCCGTATCCTGCGGTTTCATCGGCAACATCCACTGCCGGATTGAAGTGGGTCTGGCGATCAGTGGCAATCAGTTCTGCTCCGACGCCCCAGGAATTTCTCGTATAGTCCATGATGAAGCGCGCTTCCAGAGGTGAAATGCGTGCCAGATCGCCGTTGTCACCGTCGCCGCGGGTATAGGCAAGCGCCGCCCTTGCATTAAGGTAGCTGCCAAAATCCCGCCCGGCTTCAAATTCCAGGCCGCGGATGCTGGCATCCTGGTTGCGGTAGAGGGCGGCATTGCCTTGCTGGTAACGCTCAATGTAATCATCCACTTCGTTCCAGTAGGCGCTGGCGCTCCAGTCCAGGACAGCGCCGCGCTGAATAAAGGTGACATCCAGCTGGTTGTGGGTTTCCGGGTTGATAGTGGGGTTTCCGACCCAGAAGCTTCCTCCGGCGCTGCGAGCCATGAAATTCTCAGAGGCATCGGGTGTCCGCACTGAGCGGCTGAGATTCACGCTGAGTAAACGACCTTCCAGCAATTCCCGGGTCCAGCCCAGTACAACTCCCAGATCGTTGCTGTTCAATTCGGTTTCAGTATTGCCATAAAAATTCTGATACAGCCTGGTGGGTGTGGCATTGCCCATCATGCCCGCGCTCTGGCTTGCACTCCTGGCTTCAGAGGTGAATCGATCATAGCGCAGACCCAACCTCAGGGTATCGGCACTACTCAGATAGTGATCGACCTCGGCGAACAAGCCGCTATGCCGTTGTTCAACATGCGGCCACATGCGAGACACCAGCATGTCGTAGCTGCCATCTTTGCCCTGATCCATATACAGCATTGCCTGTCTGTCATTGGCGCGAAAATCTGCCCCCAGCTTGATGGTTGTGGACGTCAGTTCTACAGTGCCCATCAGCTTGCCACCCCAGGTGTCCGACTCGGACTCTGCCGCCATGCCATTAGGCAATGAGTTTCTGGGGCGCACTCGGTAGTTATCCATCAGGTGAACGACATCAGTGCGATACATGTTCAGTTCAATCGAGTCGAGCGGACCTACAGGGGTCGTGTGTTCCCATTTCAGGCGATAGGACTCGGAGTCGGCGAAAGGCGCATCCATACTGTTGCCAGCATAGTAAATATCGTCTTCGTTACCCTGCTCCAGTGAAACCTCCAGATAGTCGCCCGGAGTAATATCACTGCCAATGATGATGCCGATATCTTCGGACTGGTAGGCGGAAGACACAATCTGGCCATTACCGTCTTCGTAATTGTCAGATTCGGAGTTCTCGCCAAAGACGCGCACGAAGCTGCGTTCATTGCCAAAGGCAACATCCACGGACAGGCTGTTGAGTTCAGAATTGCTGGTGCTGGAGCCGGTTACTGCGCCGGTGAAATTGCCGTCCTGCAGATCGGGCCGCTGGTGCTCAAAGATCATCGTGCCGCCACTGCCCCCGGCGCCGTAAATCACCGAACGGTTGCCTTTGATGACCTCAACGCTGTCAAAACTGTCGAAGCCAACATAGGTGCTTGGCGGGTCCATACGCCCGGGGCAGGCCCCGAAACTGTAAGCACCATTGCTGATTACATTGAGCTGATTCTGACTCATGCCCCGAATGATGGGCTCAAAACCCAGCCCGCCGCGTCGCGTTGCTGTGACACCATTGACTGAACGGATCAAGGCTCCAGCATCATTGGTTGGTTTGGTGACCAGAGCTTCACTCAATAATTCCTGCTCAACTGGTTGCAAGCGGTTTTCATAAAATACATCGATCACGTCCAGCACGCCGATGCTAAGGGTATGATCAACGCGTGAAGAAGGGTCAGATTGTGCAAATACAGCACCGGGAACAGTCAGTGCAATAGCACAGTAAAGTAACTTGTGTTTCATCGATTCAGTCTCCGCTTTGGATTAACAGTTGATGTCTCCAAGTATGCGCCCTGATAGTGCCTGCAGGGGCGCGACATGATGTCGCAGTGGCGGGGTTTTGGACGATTTAGTAGAGAAGAGTTGATTCAGATCAATTGCGCCAAAGTGGCCTTGAGATCAAGGCGACACTGTCTGTTTTTCTGGCAGTCGGGAATGCTGGCAACAAATATTTCCAGTGAGTAAGCGGAGATCTGGGCATGATTGTGAAGCTTTGTTGTTGAGAAGGGACGTAGCAGCAAAAATCGCGGGGCGCCAGGACAACACTCAGAAAAGGCCAGATAGAGCAAGGCAGGATGAAGCCAGGCAAGTCATGCCTGATTCAGTCTATCAAGCGATAGCTCTGCCGGAAGGCTGGTTGCCAACTGCGCCCGCCATCATCGGACTTGTCCACAATAAAACTGCGCTGCGGGCTGGCGATTTCCATGGTTAATCTGAAATTGCGTGAGACCGTATCACTGATGGGAAAGGTGGTGCCGGAGCGCAGATTGGTGAAGACGATGGTGTTGCCTTCACGGACGCCGTCGTAGATATCCATGATGCCCCAGACATCGTCTATAGCCACCTTGCGGTAAACGTCCCGATACTGGTCCCAGGTGATATAGGTTTCCATATGGAAGCCGGGGGTAGACAGGTCGGTTGGTAGTTCCGCCAGCATCAGGCCCTTGTGGCGGAAGCTCAGCTCGACGATTTGCGGTGGCGCGGCTTCCCAGGTCACGCCGTCTTCAGCCAGCACTTCCATGGAGAGTTCCCAGCGGCCTGCCAGTTGCTCCAGTGCCTGCATTTTTTGCAGAGGTTCTCTGGACTCCGCTGCAACCTCAGTCTCGGTACCGGACTGGCCAAAGACCGACAGCGAGGCTGCCAGCAAGGAGGAGATCGATAAAATCTTGATGAAATGCTTCATAGTCACTGCCTGACGCTGTATTCCGGGGACCCAATGAATTCATCAGCTTACCTCCGGTAACGGCGAATTAGAACCGGTACTGGCGGCTGTCAGTGTCGGGAGCAGCGAAATCCGGCAGAAATGGCTGCGCCAGAAAACTGCAGTGGCCCAAATCCCGTATAATAACAAGACGCGCCCGGCCCCGAAATTGCCGCTTGAACTGGCTTTGACGGCGTCGCGGCAGACCTGTAGATTAGCCCCTCTTTCATACCCCGGCACGGCTGTCGACGCGACAGCCGCCGGCACACAGCAGTAGTCAACGGAGATCCCATGGCAACTTATCTGGTAACCGGAACCAATCGCGGCATTGGCCTGGAATTCGTCAAGCAATTACTGGCCCGGGGCGAGACGGTGCTGGCCACCTGTCGGGACATCGACAAGGCCGAAGCCCTGACCGCCCTGCAACAGGACAACGACAAGCTGGAATTGTTCGAACTGGATGTCAGCGACCCGGAATCCCGCAACAATTTCCCCAAGCGCCTGGCCGGCAAGGCCATCGATGTATTTATTAATAATGCCGGGGTTTATGGCCCCCGGGGCGCCAGTTTCGGCAATGTGGAGCCCCAGGAATGGGCGGAGGTGTTGCTGATTAACAGTATTGCGCCGGTGCTGCTGACCCAGTTGCTGATCGACAACTTCCGTCAGGGCCGTGGCAAGAAACTGGTCTATATCAGCTCCAAGATGGGCTCTATCGATGATAATCAGGGTGGTGGTCAATATATTTATCGCAGCTCGAAAGCGGCGCTGAACGCAGTGGTGAAAAGTCTGGCGGTGGACCTGGCCGATGCCGGTTTCAGCGCGGCGGTCCTGCATCCGGGCTGGGTGCAGACCGATATGGGTGGCCCCAATGCCCTGATTGATGCCAAAACCAGTGTCGAGGGTATGCTGGCCGTAATCGATGAACTGAATATGGAAAAATCCGGTCAGTTTCTCAACTATGATGGATCCACAATTGCCTGGTAAGACTCTGCAACAAACGATTGGCGCGGCTCAATGCCTTATTGGGTTGATGGCGGTACTGCTGGCCCTGCTGCCGGGCCGGCTATTGGCCCACGGCAGTGTCTCTGCGGAAGACGATCGCTGCCTGATCAATATCGAATTCATGCAGGCCCATTTCACGGTGTTTCAACCGGAAGCACGTGGCAATGATGAATTCTGTGAAAATATTCCCGACGTTACCCGCTCGGTCTTTGTCATGGAGTATCTGCATAGCCTGCTGAATGAAATGGAAATCGATTTCCGCATCATTCGGGACGTCAACAATCTGGGCCGGTATGCTGGCTGGGAAGACGTGGAGGCTATGGAGGATATTGAGGAAGTGACGGTCTTTTATCAGCGTCCGCGTATCGAAGAGGGCGGCTTCTATCGGGCCAGTTACAATTTTCAGGAACGCGGCACCTATATCGGTATAGTCACTGCCAACCATCCAACCGAGGACCGACAATATAACGCCGTGTTCTATTTCCGGGTCGGAGGACGACCGTTAGGAACCTGGCCGCTTTTTATCGCCCTGGCCCTGATGCTGCAAGGGGCTTACTGGGCCTCCAATGGGGGCTATCGGCGCTGGCAGGAAAAGCGCCGACAACGGCAGGAAAACTCACTCAAGGTCTGATGGTTGAAAAGTGTGGCAACTGCCGCTGCGTTTTACAGTACTGTAATAGTCGGTATTTTTCTGACTTTTCGTCGCAAAACTGTTTCAGTCAAAAACGATTGCGCCGATACTAAGGTTGTGTAATCTTTACCTGGTCCTTTGATTTCTCAGGTTATAGCGTGAACGCAAAGATTCTTCGACTCAACAAAGCAGGTGTCCCGGTCAGCTGGCTGACCCGGGAAGAGACTGCTACGCTGTTGGTCAAGAATCTGGTCATCTGGACCATGGGCGACACTGTCATGGAAATCCGCGGCGGTTTCAATCACGCCGGCCGGCAATCTGTCCTCAAGCTACCCAGTATCGTCGCCTGCGACGGTAAATTACACAGCGAGTGCTTCGATCCGCCGCTGGAAAACAAATTCCTGTTCCGCCGTGACAAAAACATCTGCCTGTATTGTGGTGGCGAATTTCCGGTGACTGAATTGTCGCGGGACCATGTCAAACCTATTTCCCGGGGTGGGGCAGACGAGTGGACCAATGTGGTGACTTCCTGCCGACGCTGCAATAACCGCAAGGCCGACCGCAATCCGGAAGAGGCCAATATGCAATTACTGGCCATTCCCTTTGTACCCAACCAGTATGAGTTCCTCTATCTGTCCAATCACAATGTATTGGCCGACCAGATGGAATTTCTCAGCGCCCGCTTCTCACGCCATATCAAGCTCTCCTGAGGCTGGAGTCCGCAGCCGATAGCGGGCGGGAATTTGCTTTCCGACCCCGATGGGATTAAGTTCTGCACTCTGTTCATCGATAGAGCTACCCCTCGGAAATAACCATGTCGTCATTCAAGATAGCTGCCCAAAAAACCTCTCTGCGAACCTGCCTGCTGTTCAGTGGCCTGTTTACTGCCTGTCAGGTGGCCGATGCCCAGCGCGGCTTTGTGGATTTTGAAAAAACCACGCTGGATGAAGGCATGCAGGGAGGTTATGGCGTCGAGATTGCCGATGTGGATGGTGACGGCCTGCAGGACATTATTGCCGTGGCCACCAATCCGGCCCAGTTCGCCTGGTACAAGAATCCGGGCTGGGAGAAATATGTCATCAGTTCAGTCGCCCAGGGCAATATCGATGCGGCTCCGAAAGACATTGACGGCGATGGTGATCTGGATCTGGTGCTGGCGAGTGAGTTTTCCCTGGGCAATTCAACCGCAGGCGGTCTGATTCACTGGCTGGAAAACCCCGGTGATCCTCAGCAGAACCAGGAATGGGCCATGCACTATATTGACGAGATCCCCACTTCCCATCGCATCAAATGGGGGGACGTGAACGACGATGGTGAACAGGAACTGATAAACCTGCCCATTATTGGCCACGGTGCCTCGGCACCGGACTACGCAGTGGATCTGCCCATGAAAGCCTATCTCATACCGCCCGATCTGGATGTGGATCGCTGGCCCGGCATTGTACTGGATGAGTCCCTGCAATTGGCCCATGGTCTGCAGCTGGCGGATTGGGAAGGAGACGGGCAGGATGACATCCTCACCGCCAGTTTTGACGGCGTGCACCTTTTTCAACTGGCCAGGGATGGGGCACCGGTCAGCAAGACCCGTATTGCTAGCGGCAAGCAGGATGCTCCGCGTCCACAGATTGGCTCCAGCGAAGTCGACCTGGGGCAGCTCGCCGATGCCAGCCGTTTCGTGGCCACCATCGAGCCCTGGCATGGCAATGAAGTGGTGGTGTATACCGAGGGTGAGGGCAGTCTCTGGGATCGAACCGTGATTGAAACCGAATTCAGCAATGGCCATGGTCTGTTGGCGGCCGATCTCGATAATGACGGCAATGACGAAATCATCGCCGGGGGTCGCTCCGAACCTTACACCATGGCGATTTATCGTTATCTCGGCACTGAAGATGGCTGGCAGCGAATAGACCTGGATGACGGCAATATTGCCGTGTCAGGCATCGCCATTGACGATCTGAACGGTGATGGCTTCATGGATATTGTCGCTATCGGTGCCGGTACCCGAAACGTGGTCTACTACCAGAACAGCGGCCGCTAGTCCGCTCGCCTGTCATTCGTCGCCCGGGCTGTCGCGTACAGCCGGGTTGTCCTGTTCACAGAACAAGCTTATGAACGAATCGGTCAACAAGCCCTTGCTTGGGTTTTTCCTGTCCCTGGTTGCAGCCATGATGTGGGGGGTGTTGCCCATCGCCCTGAAAGAGCTGCTGGACTCCATGGATGCCACCACCATTGTCTGGTACCGCTTTTTCGTGGCCTTTGTAGTGCTGTTGGTCTGGCTCGGCTATCGGCGTCAGCTTCCGCCCTTGCCAAAGAACAGCAACAGGGTGAATCTGATGCTGCTGATCGCGGCACTGGGTTTGTGCGCCAATTATTTTTTCTTTTCCTTCAGCCTCAATTTTGTCAATGCAGAAACCAGTGAGGCAGTCATTCAGCTGACAACCCTGTTTCTGATTCTGGGCGGTGTGCTGGTCTATGGCGAGCCCTTTGTGGCCGTGCAGAAACTGGGCACCGGCCTGATCGTTTGCGGTTTGCTGTTGTTTTTCAATGAGCGTCTGCAGGACTTTGGCGATCTTGATAACAGTGAAACGGTGGGTGTGTTTATTGTGGTGCTGGCGGCCATTACCTGGACCGTGTATGCGCTCCTGCAGAAACGCCTGCTGAAAAATTATTCATCGGTGCAGATTCTGTTCTGTATCTATGTCGTATCCATTTTCGTACTCCTGCCCTTTGTGCAGCCGGGCTCGGTAGTCGGGCTGAGCGGATTTGAATTTGCGCTATTGGCCTTTCTTTGCCTCAATACCCTGGTGGCCTATGGTTGTTTTGCCGAGGCATTGAATTGCTGGGATGCGTCCAAGGTCAGTGCCACCCTGGCACTGGCGCCCCTGTTTACCATTGGCACACTCAAGCTGATTGTGACTCTCAATCCCGACTACCCCAACTCCGATCGTCTGGGCTGGTTGTCTCTGGCCGGAGCTGGCCTGCTGGTATTGGGTTCGGTGCTGACAGCGCTGGTGCCGATGTTTTATCGGCGCCGGCAGTTGGCGCTCAGTGAGGCGGGCCTGGAGCCGGAACGCCAGAACGCAGGCTGACAAGCCGCGCGTTGACAGCATCGCTCAAATACTCAACACTCGGTAAGTCCCCAATCAGGCGTGGTCGTTATTAGCCATTAGTGGTCATTGAGGGCCATTAAGAGTGCCGCAAACAGCCTGCCAAAAACATCAATAAAAAGGACTCGATCAGTATCGAGGCCGCCTTGTTATCGGGTGAGTCATGATCAAAATCAAAGCATTTCTGTCTGCGCTGTTCTGTGCATTTTCCTTTTCACTGCTGCTGCTCAACTTCGCCAATGCCCAGGTTACGGCCATTGAAGTGCAAGGCCGGCAAACCCTGACCTCGCCGGAAGTGGATTTCAGCTATGAGGCAATCCACGGCCTGATCCATTTGGTGCTGGACCCTGATGACCCGGCCAATGCCAGTGTCACAGATCTACAGCATGCACCAGTCAATGATGAAGGTCTGGTGGAATACAGCGCCGATTTCAAGATACTGGTACCCGATGCCAGTATTGCCAGCGATGTTCTGCTTTATAACGTTAATAATCGGGGTGGCAGTAGTCTGCCGCCGGAAGAATCCCTCACCCACCCCCTGAGTGGATTGGGCTATACCTATCTGGTGACTGGCTGGATCAACGAGATTGCGGCACGTGATGGTCGCTTGCGTCTGCATGCGCCCATCGTGGGCAGTAGCGACGAGCCCATCACCGGCCCGGTTCGCTATGAAATCAGTGTCGAGAGCGCCGCCAATGAGGTCAATATAGCCGGCGGCGGACATCTGGCCTATGCGCCGGTCAACGCCGATTTCAGGGATGCGACCTTGACCCGGCGGCTGTACCAGGCGGACCCGCGTATGCCGGTTGAGCGCAGTGAATTTTCCCTGCGACTTGAGCAACTGCCCGACAGCAATCAACCTCAAATCAGTCTGCAACTGCAAGGCGGTCTGCAACCGGGCTATCTCTATGAACTGATCTTTGAGGCCAAAGATCCGGTGTTGGCCGGGGCAGGGATGACCGGGATTCGGGACATGCTGTCATTGATTCGCTACGGGGGTGAGGCGGAATCAGATCTGGCCCCGATGAATCTGCCGGACATTGACCACACTGCCGCCTGGGGCATCTCCCAGAGTGGCCGCTTGCTGCGTCAGTTTGTTCATGACGGTTTCAATGCCGATCTGGCGGGGCGTATCGTCTTCGACGGCATCGTGCCAATCATTTCCGGTGGTGGCTATGGCATGTTCAATAACCGCTTTGCCATGCCCACACGCACCAATGGTCAGCACTCCAATCACCTCTATCCCAACGATTTGTTTCCCTTCACCTACGGCGACAGTCAGGACCCCTATACCGGCAGTAATGATGGCGTCCTGGCCCAGGCTCGGGCCGATGGGGTGCTGCCCAAAGTGATGCATATCCAGACCAGCAACGAATACTGGCTGCGGGCCGGCTCCCTGCCCCATACAAATCCGGAGGGAACCGCCGATGCCGAGCTGCCGGAGCAGGTACGTTTCTACACCATTGGGGGCTCACAACACGTCAATCGTGATGGCTTGCCGCGCGATTCCGGTCGCGGTCAGCTGGCCGATAATCACAATCACTGGTCACCCATTTCTGAATCCCTGATAGTGGCCATGGTTGACTGGATTGCAGACGGCCAGCAGCCGCCTCCTTCACGCTATCCACGATTGGCCGACGGCTCTCTGGTGCCCAGCCATCTGGACGGCGAGATTAATCCACAGGCCTGGAGATCTCTGCCCGGGATCAATCATCCCGCTGTCATGTATCAACCGCTGCACGTCAACTACGGGCCGCGCTGGGAGAGTGACAGAATCATTGATCAACACCCGACTGAGTCGGATCATTATTACCGGGCGCTGGTGCCGGCGGTAGATGCCAATAACAATGATTTACCGGAAGCCACCATTCTGCCGCCCCTGACATCTGTGCCACTTGGCACTTTTGTGCCCTGGAATCTGCGTTCGCAGGAAATTGGTGCGCCGCAGTCACTGGTGCGACTGCTGGGGGGCTATATCCCTTTCGCTGAAGATGCCGGGTCTGCCCGGCAGGCCGGTGATCCCAGAGCCAACCTTGAATCTCTCTATGACTCGCGGGAGGATTATCTGCAGCAATTCGAGCAGGCTATCGATGCCCTGATTGCACAAGGTTATCTGTTGTCGGGATTCAAGGCACGGTACCTGGCTATAGCCGAGGCCAGTGCCGGGGATTGGTAATCGATCGAGGGTAGAATTTCTATTCCCGCGGCAGGACCTCAAACATCCAGGTATCGCCATTGGTGACGGTGCTGGCATCGGTCACTTCACCGCTGCCGTATTTGCGATTGAATTCGGTCAGCACCGGTACGATTTCCGGGCCACTGGTGATGCGCTCCAGACGCTGTTCATAGAGATTGCCATCGATTCGCAGAATAATGCGATCGTCCTCTTCCAGATAATAGGGCCAGTGCTTCCAGAGGCCGCCGATTCCGGTATTCATGTAGCCGCTGACGATGAACAGACGGCCTTCATGGACCCCCAGCCAGACGGTGCGGGAGCGGGCCGGTGACAGGGTCTGGAATTCGATGGTGTCGCGATCCCTGAGGAAATCCCAGGACTGTGGGGCGGAACCGGGCTGGCCGCTGCGAAAGGGGCCGCCGGCAACAATTTCCAGAGGGCCATCGTGAAAACGGGCGTAGACCAGAAACAGGATAACGCCGACCAGCAAGACAGCCAGTAATGTGCCCACTGCAGTAAGAATTTTCTTCATTGCCTGCCTCCCCCTGTCGTAATGTAAAACAGACACCGGCAGCTTTCCAGTAAAGCCAGGGCCGGTGAGCTGATCCCGAACCGGATGACAGCAAGGAGGGTGAGCCACATCCAGCTTGATTGCTCTTGTGGCTACCGGCCGTCCTGTTTTTGTCTAAACTGGTTCGTCAAAAAGCCCCGTTACCGGTATCTCGTTACTGACACCGGTGCCGGGGCTTTTTATTGATTGAGCCCGGCATTGTCCGCTGCCGGAGTTGAGATATTGCTCATCAGGTCTTCAATAAAAAAGGCGGCCAACTCGTGCCTCTCCGCCTGTGCGGATTTCGCATAAATGCTTGCTGATTGGGTACGGACTGTTTTTTCCTTGACCTGCCTCACCTCGGCAATCTCTTTCATGGACAAGCCCTTGATGAGCAGGAGCGCCACTTCAGCTTCTGATGTTGACAGGCCCCATTTATTGAACTGGGAATGCATCACCTGAATCATTTCCCCGGCCAAACGTGCCGATTTGGACCTTTCCGAGTCGATAACCCGGTTAAGGCGGTTGATATGCAGCAGTTCGGCGCCCAGAACGGCGGAAATCGCCAGGAACACAATAAATTCAAGGGTGATATGAAGCTTGCTGTCGATGCCCGTCAGTAAATCGACCAGGATATCGTAGGCAAAAAACAATGCAGCTCCCGCCAGGGTCAACGCTGGCAGGAGCCGCTTGATGTGGCCCATGAAGTTTGATGTGTTTTCAGTCATGGGCGGCAAGTATAACAAGCTATTTCTGTTGGAACCTGAACATATATTGCCATACCGGCTTGCCAGCAAGAGAATGCAGTGCCACGGCGCCGACATGGAGCAGCAGATAGACTGGAATCAATCCGGCGCCAATCTCATGTGCTTCCTCAATCACTTCAAACAGATCATGTCGGGTCGCTTCATTGATAAAGTACATTCCAGTGCCGGTGATCGACATCCAGGAGAAAATCATCAGGCCCAGGGCCTGGACCAGACCTGCCAGACCCCCATGTCTGGTTCCTTCCGGAATCCGCCAGTGCAGCAGGTCGGAAATATCCGCAGCTAACTGCTGGAATTGTACTTTACCGAACAAGTGCCAGTGCCTGAAGCCAAGATGCTCACTATTGCTCATACCCGCTATCAGACGGGTAAGCATGACAGCTGCCAGCGATAAACCCAGATAACTATGTAACAGGTATCCAGTACTCGCCGCGCCGCCTTCGGCCAGTTCGCCGGTGAGAAATGCGGCAATACCAAATGCAGCCAGCCCCAGGTGAATGAGTTTTGCGCTCTTTGAATAGTTGTTAGGTGCGTTCATATCGTACTCCTGTCCTGTGACAATCATATTGAGGATCAGCCTAGGAGGATTTTGCCTCTGATTAATGAGACAAATGACCAGAATTCAGGGTCTTGCGGCATATGTCCCATGAGCTGTGTCGTTCCTGCCAGTGTGATGACCGCGGCAATCAGAATTTTCTGGTGAAATTATTGATACAAAATAATTTCCGGCAGGCACTGCAGTAGTAAGCTGAAAAGAGAGATGTTGAAAAATCATGGTTTCAAGGAGTGTCGGAGAGATGCGCTGGTCGGGAATTGAAATTGAGAAGTACAACAGAGTTTGCAGTGAACTGACGGCTTTGCTTGCGCTGTTGATCGCAGCTGTCCTGTCATATGTGCCCTCGGTGTCTGCACAGGCCTCACTGGCTGCCGGGGAAATAGATCAGCTTGTCTATATGCGGGAGGAAGAGAAGCTGGCCCGTGATGTCTACCAGGTACTGGCCGAAGCGACGCAGCTTCCTGTGTTTACCACTATTGCGGAATCAGAGCAGCGTCATATGGATGCGGTACTGCGAATGCTGAACCAGTTTGGAATTACTGACCCTGTAGGACAGAACCCTCCCGGTGTATTCAGTGACGCCGGGCTTCAGTCACTTTATGATCAGTTGAGCGCACAAGGGAGTGCGGGCTCACTGGAAGCCCTCGATGTTGCCATTATCATTGAGTCAACCGACATTGCTGATCTGCAGACAGCAATAGATACGACAACCTCAACTGCCCTTGTCAGAGTGTACAGCAACCTGCTGAGAGGCTCGCAGAATCATCTGTCAGCGTTCACCAACAATCTGATCGCCCTCGGCGGTACTTCACCGGGAGGGCAGGGAAGTACGCCAGTTGATCCCGGGACCGCTGTCTACGAACCCATAAGTCAGACCTTGTATATACCAGCGATCGACATTGAAGATGATTCGGGTCAGATCATCGTGTATGACATTTTGTTTCGCCTTGTTGAAACACTCCCCGTCACATTCGAGTTGGTGGCAATCAATGAGACGAGTAAATCCAGCAATATTGCACATGCAAGTTATGATCGGGAGAGCAGCACTTTTATTCTTCCGCGCTTACTGGTTGGGGCGCTGGCGATAGATTCGGTGTCGGAAATTGAATATACCGCGAGCTTTGGTCTTGTGCAGAATACAGACGGGCAGATTCTTTTCGGTCTGAACGAAATTACCCGGATCAACTGACTGACTTTCTGTCAGTTCTAACCCTGCAAATGGCCGAATTGTTTGTCAATTGGTGACAAATCCCTGACCACCAGATGGTGTCGTAATACCTTGCGCTGAGTATTAGCTGTCACGATAGCGGTATTCATCGAGGTATTGCCTGATTTCCTGCAATTCCAGCAATTGCCTTTCGATAATTTGCATGTCCATTGCTGCTTGGTGTTCGGTGAACAGCGGCATGGCTTCCGAGATGGCCTTCTCACGCAAGCGTCTTCCCGCTTCGGTCATGGTCACCCGCTTCTTGCGGCCACTGAGCGGGTCCGGTTCTACCTTGATCAGGCCCTTGCTTTGCAACTTGCCCAGAGTATTGGTCATGGCACCTCCGGTGACTTGAAAGGCCCTGGCCAGGCGGCTGGGGGTGGCTTCGTCATCGACCCGGGTAAACCAGTTCAGCACGCTGAACTGGGCCAGGCTCAGACCCTGAGGTAGCTGACGTTCAAACATAGTGGCGCTGAGCTGGGCAATGATGCCAATTTCCGTGAAGTAGCTGAAAAGGAGATCGCTTTGATCGGCTTTGGCCATGGCTGGGTCCCGACTGCTGATTGAAGAGTGGACAGCTTAGCAAAATAATGTTTAACTTTAAATAGTTTAACGTTAAAGTATATTCAGGAATGAATTGCAAGGAGAGTGGACGTGAGCAAGTTACTGAAGGTATTCGGGATTGTGTTGGGCACCGTGGTGGTTTTGTTGACGCTGTTATTCATTGCCCAGCGCCTGGCGTCAGAGCGGGTCGAGGTGGTGGAACTGCATGCTCCCGATGCAGCCGGGGAGATGATCACCACCCGGCTATGGATCGTGGATGAAGGCGGACAGGCTTATCTGCGGGTTGGTGCCAGTGGTTCTGGCTGGTTTGACCGCCTGCAATCGGCGCAGGCCATTGAGTTGACCAGAAACGGGGAGCGTCGCCCTTATCGGGCCGAGCCCAGGCCGGAGAAATCGGCTGCAATCAATGCGCTGATGCAGGCCAAATACACCTGGGGAGACAGTTTTATGGCAGTGCTTGCAGGCAGCCGGGAAGGGTCCATTCCCATTGCGCTGCAGCCCCTGCCCTGAGGTCTAGATGCCGATGCGGGACAGATTATTGATGAGTTCGCGGACAATGCGTTCGGCCACCGGATAGCGGGCGGCAAAGCTGGCCTCGAGGGCGATGGCGTCGTCCATGATGGTGTTTTCCGAGCTGTCTGTTTCCGGGTTGACCAGATCATGGATGTCGGTTTCCAGCCGGCGGGCGATTTCCACGGTGTCATCGCCCACCGCCTCATCGGCCTCCAGTTCCTTCAGCAACTCCTGCATCAATTCCTTGATTCGGTCTTCACTCACGCTTGCTCTCCTGTTTTAGCTACTGTCCTGCCAGCCCGTTTGAACGCATCGGGCGTCTACACTGATATTGTGAACCACCGCCGGCCCTTTGGCTATGCCTGGTTGCCTTGCTGGCGGCGACCTACGACGCCGACCAGTGCCCGGATACGGTGGTTTTCGCTGTCGCCTACGTAAAGCACTCCATTTGCCACACAGACACCATGGGGACGATTCAGGCGACAGTTGGCGGGATCACCGTCGGGTCCGTCACCGCGCTCACCATTGCCCAGCACTGTGTCAATCTGGCCACTGCCAAGAGCAAGTCGGCGGATTACGTGGTTCTCGGTATCGACAATATACAGGCTATTGTCTTCGGACGAGTAGCAGATGCCCTTGGGGCCGTTGAAACTGGCCTGGAGTCCCGGGCCTCCATCACCGCTGTAGCCCCGTTCACCATTCCCCGCCAGTTTGCGCAGACGACCCGCGCCCAGGTCCAGTTGATAGACGGCATTGCCTTCCCGCAGTACCAGATAGGCATTGCCATTACGGTCAGTATCCAGTGAGCGCGGGCCCATCAGGGGGGTGCCTTGCAGTGATCCGGAGTCGGGGGTTGCCTGGGCTTCGCCGGTGCCGGACAGGGTGGACATAATGCCGGTGTCGGCCTCTACCCGCCGCAGCCTTTGATTGCCAATATCACAAATCAGCAGGTTGCCGCGGGAATCAAAGGCGATACTGTGAGGTTGGCGCAATTGCGCCAGGACCGCCGGGCGGCCATCGCCGGCGAAGCCGGGTTCGCCATTACCGGCCAGGGTGGTTACCAGACCAGTCTGCCCGGCAATTCGTCGCACTGTATGGTTATCCCGCTCCACAATATAGAGATTGCTGCTACTGTCCCAGCGGATCTCATGGGGCGCTGCAAACGGCGTTTCCAGAGGCAGGCGGGATTCAGGGCGATAGCCCGGCTCACCGGTACCGGCAATGGTAGTGAGCAGATTACGGGCCACGTTAATTCGGCGGATATAGCCACTATCCACTTCGCAAAAGTACAGGGCATTGTCCGGTCCGATCACCACTCCATAGGGATTATTGATGGGGGATTGTGAGGCCGGGGCGCCGCCCCGGGGTTCCGGCTCATAGCCCGGGCTACCGGTGCCCGCCACGGTAAAAACCCGTGCCGGGCTGTCCTGCTGGGCCAGTGTGGGCAACACACCGGCGCCAGCCACACTGGCCAATGCCTGCAGGAATCGTCTTCTTCTTATTGTCGGAATGTTCTTCATTATTCGGGTCCGGTTTCAGGGGTCAAGCAGGCTGCGCACTGCGGCTTTGAGTTTATTATCCAGTTCCTCATTGCTCAGGCGGCCTTTGAGTGAATCAAAATTGTCATGGAAGGCGGGTATGGACAGGCTGGCTTTTACTTTACCTCCAAAGCGGGGCACCGACATCTCGGCGCTGGCCAGTACATTGGCGCCGCCGCGTCCTCCCGGTGAAGTGGACAGCAGTACCAGGGGTTTGTTCTGATACACCCTGGTCTCAATTCTTGAACACCAGTCATAAAGATTCTTCCAGGCCGCCGTATAGCTGTGGTTATGTTCGGCGAAGGAAATCAGCAGGGCATCGGCGTTTTTAATCTTGTCCAGAAACTCTTTCGCCTGGGGAGGGTGTCCGTTCCGCTCTTCGCGATCGACACTGAACAGGGGCATTTCATAATCATTGATATCCAGAATCTCGGTGCTGAATTCCGGTAGCAGACTGCTGGCATAGCTCACCAGTTGTTTATTGATGGAGCGGGAACTGTTGCTGGCTGCGAAGGCGAGTAGTTTCATGGCATCGGTACTCCGGTAAGCGGTCGCTCCTGACTTGAAATACAGCTAAAAAGGCGTTCAGCAGTATTGTCTTTTGCCGCCCTTGACCCTAGTCTGTAAAACCAACATCTGCAGAGCATTGAGGGCCGCTTCCTGCTGTCAGCAAGCGGCCAGCGAAACCAACAAGGAGAATAGCATGTGTGACGACAAGACCCAGAAAGATGTCGAAGAATATCTGAGCCGGCATCCGGAAATGACCCGCCGGGACTTTACCAAGCTGGCCACCGCCGCTGGTATCGCCGCCATGTTTCCTGCTATGGCCAATGCCCAGGCGATTACCGAACGCAATGTCGAGATTCGCACGCCCGACGGCGTGGCCGATTGTCATTTTGCCTATCCAAGCCTGGGTGCCCATGCGGCGGTGCTGGTGTGGCCGGATATTCTGGCCCTGCGGCCTGCCTTTCGGGAAATGGGCAAACGCCTGGCCCGCGCCGGTTATGCGGTGCTGACGGTCAACCCCTTCTACCGTGATGCCCGCGCACCGGTAGTGGGTCGGGGTGCCAGTTTCGGCAATCCGGAGATTCGCAATCTGGTCCTGCCCATGGCCCGCAATCTCAATGAAGACACGCATTTCAGTGATGCTCGCGCCTTCGTGGCCTGGCTTGATGAACAGCCCCAGGTGGATACCAGCAAGGGTATTGGCACTACCGGTTACTGCATGGGCGGGCCGATGGTGATGCGCACCGTCGCTGCCGTGCCGGACCGACTGGCCGCGGGCGCCACTTATCATGGCGGTGGTCTGGCAAGCAGTCAGCCCAATAGTCCTCATCTGCTGATTCCTGACACCAATGCCGCCATGCTGCATTGCATCGCCGAAAATGACGATGAAGCCGATCCCGATGCCAAGCACACCCTGCGCCAGGCCTACGCCGATGCCGGGATTGCCGCCGAGATCGAGGTCTATGAAGATACCCTGCATGGCTGGTGTCCGGTAGACTCCCAGGTCTATCACCGCGCCCAGGCCGAGCGGGCCTGGCAACGCACCCTGGTGCTGTTCGAGACGCATCTGGGTTAATGCCATGATCAAACTGATTGCCGGGCTGCTACTGATTGTTCTGGGTATCGTCATGATCGCCCTGGGGATGCGGGCCGGCATTCTACCCCCTTCCATTACTGGCCTGGGCTTCTTTGCCATCGCCGCCGTGTTTATCAGTGAGGCGATTGCTGCCCGGGCCGGCAAGGACGACTAGGCGGGGAAATTTCTTTCCAGCAACTGGCGCAGCTGTTGCGCCAGATCACTGGCATTGTCGATATCACCGTGGCAGGGAATGAGTACCTGTGGCTTGTCTCTGTCAAGCTGCTGCAGGGCCCATTGCAGAAATCCGGCTTTGTCCTTGACACCACGCCGGAATCGTTTGTGCAGATGCAGGCCCACACCCAGGCCATAGAATTTGAGCAGGCTCCGCAGCAGGGGATTGCCGCCCAGGCTGGGCAGATTCATCAGTGAGTCGCAGACGGCCCAGTAGATTCGCTCCGGCGTTTCTATCCTCAGCCAGCATTCACCAAAGCTGTTATCGGGCACATCGACGATGCGTATGTGATCAGGCAGCAGGGAATTGATCTCGCGGCTGTCGTGAAAAACCGGCAGGCCGGTTTTCTGGCTCAGATGATTGCGTGCGCCGGAGGTACAGACCACCCGGGAATGGGAAAAGCCTTCACTCCATTCCCGAAGCCCCAGACTATGACCCATGGAAGGGGCCAGGAGTATTACTCTGGCTTCGTCGGCTATCAGTTTGCGAGCCGAATCCAGTTGCCCACGGCCCGGGCTGTAAACCAGATAATCATCTTCCGCCAGCTTTAGCATCAAGGCGTAAGGTTCACCAAAATCGGCCCGGTATTGGGCGCGCAGGATATCACTGCTGCCGTCAACCGGCTGCCACTGCTGCTCTTGCAAACCGCTTTTCTCCCTTACTGCCCGGCCCGGTCTACATTGACCTTGTTGGTCCAGAAGATATCAATATTGCCGAGGCTGTTATCCTGGCGTGATGAAAACCAGCTAAAGGACGCTTCGCCCGGCGGCAGGGCGGGACACATATCAGCCGAGGCGGTATTCACCTGTGGCCCCAGGTTGAAGGCCTCACCCCAGCTGTTTTCCCCCAACTGCTCTGCACCCCAGATGTCCATGCCACCAAAGCCACCGGGGCGATTGGAAGTGAAAAACACGGTGCCATTGCTGTCCTGGGTGAAATGAAATTCCTCAGCGGCGGTATTGATTGTGGGGCCCTGATTCACCGGTGCCAGCCAGTTACCCTCGCCATCGGGTTTGGAACACCAGATATCGGAGCCGCCATAGCCCCCCTCACGGCGTGAGGCAAAGCAAAGGGTTTCGCCATCCTGCAGAATGGCCGGGCAATGTTCATCGCCCACATTGGTGCTGATGGGGGCGCCGATCAGTTCCGGTTCTGACCAGACTCCATTGACCTTGTGGGTGACGAACAGGTCGTTATTATTGCGCGGCGAGGTGGTAGCCAGACGGTCGGACTTGAAATAGATGGTGTTGCCATCGGCAGTAATCCAGGGCTCCCGGTCATCACCGCGGCGTAGTGGATCCACATCAGTGGCGGGAGCGGCATTAACCGGAATGCCCATGTTCACCGGTTGATTCCAGGAACCGGTTTCGGCATTGAAGGTGGCTATATACAAATCCTTGGGATCGCCCGGCGCCACTGCCATGTCTTCCCGGGCACTGCAGTACACCATGGTGCCATCGGCGGCGAAGGACAACTCGCCCTCGGCCCACATGGTATTGATCGGGGCGCCAAAATTATGAACCGCCAGATCTACCCAGTCCGGCTGTGAGTCCTGGGCCAGCGACAGGCTGGCAGCGCCCAGCAGAGAAAGGCCCAACAGTAATTGTTTCTTGTTCATCATTGCTCTCCTGTCTGTTTTCCTAAGCGCGAGATTCGACGTGAAAGGTCCACCAGTGGTCCGGGCGCTCGGCATCCGGATCCGGAATGGGATTATAGGGGCCGCCGCCATGAACCTGTAACTTGCTGACCCGGGCATCCCAGGCCCGGTCCATCTCCGCCGGTTCCGTGACGCGATTGAGTCGCACCGGATAGACGGCGCCATTCAGGCGCATAACGGCGCGCTCATCGCTCCCCACCTTGCCGGCCCAGTATTTGCGCGTACACACTGAGCAACTCAGATACAACTCGCCGGCGGGTGTGGACATGCAGTTGAGGTTTACCGAATGGGGGCGCAGGCCATCATAAATCTGTAACTGGCAGAGCGGCACATCATTGGCGAAGCTCCAGTCCTGCACCGGTTCATCGACTCTGTCACCAAACAGGAAACCGCCGGGGGTACGCTCGCAGGGGCAGATACTCGAATAAACCAGGAAGCCAAGACTGGCCAGCAGGACCAGGGCAAGCAGGCTGCCGCCAATCAGCAATTTCCAATTGGGCCCTGGGGTGGTGGGATCGGGTTCAGTCATGGACTCAGTCATGATAGGCCTCTGGATTATTATTGATTGTTTTTGAAGGGACCGGACTGTGCTTGCCTCACCGGCCTCGGCCGGTTGGCTTTAATCTAACACTTTCATTGCGACCGGCCAATCAGCGTCATTGCTGGCTATTAACTGCCGCTGCGCGACAGGGCGAGCCCAGGCTGCGACAAAGTGTCGCAGTGGCCCCGTAATGGTGCAAATTAGGCTATAGTGGAACTGGAATAGAAATCACGATCAATCCTGAGGAGGATGGTATGGTACGCGTCAAAGCGATGGTCTACCTGATGTTTACTCCTGTTGTCACTGCAGTAGCCTTCTGGGGGCTGTATCACATGGCGAGCCAGGGGCTCTGAGAGCCTTTACGGTTGCCCACTGACGGCGGCCCCCGGGCTAAGACCCGGTTTCAAGCGAGAACAGTTCACGCAGAATGCGGCGCCACTGGCCGTATTGTTCTTCCATGGTGCCATTCAGTCCATGCACCTGGCGGTTCAGTTCAAGAATCGCCGGCGCCGCCTCGCGGTTAAAACCTGCTGCCAGTTCCTGATACTCCTGTTCATAAATCTTGGCCCAGCGATAGCGATCATAGCGTTGGGTCAGGGTCAGATAGCCATTGCTTGAACTGTATTTGCTCTGATCGGCACCGCGTTCCAGGGCGCGCTGCTCGGCCAGGTCCTGATCGAAGGAATAGCGCCGCCAGATCAGATAGGGCGAACGCATTTCCTCGTGCAGGGCCTCGTAATATTCATCCACCGTATCGATAAAAAGATGATGACGCTGGCGCATATCCATCACCCGGGCCAGCATGGGGTCATTGTCGGCGGGCAGGCTGGCTACGGTGACCCTGCCATCGCTGTCGGTAGCCAGCATATGGCCAAAAGACTGGGGTGAAAGATCATTGGCATAGCTGAGCAGGGAAACTTCGCGGATTTCCCGGAGCTGTCGGGCGGAAAGCAGACTGGCCTGCTGCAACAGTTCATTGGCAATCTGCCGGTACAGATCGGCGAAGGGGTCGGTGCTGGCGGCCATTTCTGCCGGCGTATAGCGCCGCAGATCCCGGGATTCCGGATAATCTGCTTCATCGGCAACATCCCGATAGGTCTCGTCGAGCCAGAGCCGGCCACTGCTGTCACTGGCCTTGATAGCCAGTTCCAGTTCATTACCGTCCGAGATCAGCACGGTGCCATGAATCAGCAAATCAACTGACGGGTCGGCGGCCGGCAGTACCCGGACAGCACCCCAGTGATTGGAATCGACCAGCGCCTGACGCAGCTTGTAAGGCAGCAGGTGTCTCTCATTATCGCGTACTTCACTGAAGACCGATTCGCCAAAGTTTTCAGTCTCATTCGGCCGGGAAGCGCTGGCGAACACGATCACGCCAATATCCAGTAGCGGCGAATCCGAAGCCGGGCCCGAGCCCTGTTGCAATTCCACCGTGCCCAGACCGGGCTCCAGTTGCCGGGGTTCGAATTCAGGGACAGGGCTGCTGCCGCAATGGCTGAGCAGCAGGGCAAGCACGGCAAGGGCTGGTGGGCGAAACTGATTCATGGCAGTGGCGTTACCTGACTGCAAACCCGCCCGCGGCTTAATGTCAGCACGCAGTCGAAGGACTCTGCCGGGGCATCATAGCGATAGAAAGCCTGACGCAGATTAAAAGGGGCGGAGCCGGCACTGCTGACACTGGTCAGCATCTGCAGGTTCTCACGATCGGCTGAAACACTGAAGCGGTGACGAATTTCCAGTTCACCAGGCAGATTGATTACAAAGACCAGTTGTTGCTGATCCCAGCCGCAATATTCACTGCCATGGGGGCTGCTGAAGGATTCCATCGGACCATCCTCCAGCGCGCAGATCAGGGGAGCCTCGCCCCGCCGTTCGATACGGATATGGTCACGGGTCTGGACGATATTCAATGTGGTCTGACGGGAGATATATTCTGCCAGCCGCGCCATATCCACGATATTGGCACTGCCTCGACCGCCGCCACCCAGGTTGAGATTGCCCACCGACACCGCCGGACCACCACCTCCCCCCAGGCCCGCCTGTTGCAGCGCCGCCTGTTCCTGCCGAATCCGCATCATGCGACCCAGTTCGTCTTCCCATTTGTCGCTACGGCCAAAGTCTTTTTCCCAGGACCCCGAAAAATCCAGCCGCAGGGGGCGATTCAGGTCGAGCACCGGTAAATCATCCTGGGCCAGCAGTTCCGTGCCATTAAAAAACAACAGCAGCAATAACAGCAGGGGCAAGCGGGTGTGTGTGTGAGTAACGGGCAACAGCATAGGCCAACAATAGGAAAAGACAGGGAAGCAGGTCAAACCCTGATTGCAGTTTATACGCATAGCGCTGGAAAATCCGTTACAACCGGTCGGCAGCAGCGTGGACATTGGCGGTCAAGGCTCTTATGCTCAGTGCTTTCCCGAGCACCCAGGCTGCAGAACCTGTCCCCAAGGATGAGTTCACGTCCCGGGCCATGGGCACAAATGACATAAAATAGGGTGGAGATACGCCGTGATTCGTAAAGCAACAGGCCTGGTCGCACTGCTGACTGCAATTGTCCTTCAGGTACAGGCTGCCGAAGACATTCCGAGGCAGTTGATTACTGATTACTGGCAGGCAGAGACTGAACAGGAACAGCAGCAACTGGCCGAACAATTAAAACAGCGGGCCGGTGATGCGGGCACGCTCTATCGCTGGTTCGCGTTGGGCCCTGAGTTTTCGTCGTCGGTTGCCACCGGCATTGTTGAAAAAGAACGGGTGTCAGCGGAAGGCATCAGCTACCCCTGGGTGATCCTGGTGCCCGAATCCTATGATGCCAGCCGATCCTATCCGGTGGAGTTCATGTTACATGGCGGTGTCGGCCGGCCCAAACAGGAGGAGGGTGCTTCTCTGTGGCGCAGTGGCTATGAAAGCCTGCAGCAGGAAGATCGCCTGGTGGTGGTGCCGGCGGCCTGGAACGAGGCTTTCTGGTGGCATGAACGGCAGGCAGAGAATCTGACGGAAATCCTGCGGGAAGTGCGTCGTCTCTACAATGTGGATGACAACCGCGTGACCCTGACCGGTGTTTCTGACGGTGGCACTGGCGCCTGGTTCTTCGCCTTTAAACAGCCCACCGAATGGGCCGCATTTTTTGCCTATATTGGTCACCCCGGCGTCCTGAGAAGCCCTCAGAGCGGTGGCGGCTACCGGCTCTATTTTGAAAACCTCATGGGAAAGGCCATCTATATCGTTAACGGCGAAGAAGATCCACTTTACCCGGCGGCGTCCCTGCAATCGTTTATCGAGATTCTTGAACAGGAAGAGGTCAATCATCGCTTTCGGGTAATCGAGGGCGGTGGGCATAACACCCAGTGGCTGCCTGAAGAGCAGGAGGCTATTGAGGCATTCAAGACTGCCAATCCGCGTCAGCCTTTCCCGGCAGAAATACAGTGGGTTTCCGACAGCGCCGAGCGCTTTAATCGCAATCACTGGATCCGCGTTGATGCACTGGAAGAAGAAGGTCGGCCTAGTCTGTTGCGGGTAAACCGGAATGACAATGTATTTAATGTAACAGCCTATGGCGTTGAGCAGTTCACCCTGTTGCTGAGCCCGCGCCAGCTAAACCTGTCTGACCCGGTGATGGTGTCAGTGAACGGTCGTATCGTTTTTACCGGCTCGGCCGGCCCGGATATGGATGTGGTTCTGCAATCGGCCAAAGAAAGAGACAGGGCCCTGCTGTACAGCAGCGAATTGCAGATTGATGTGCCCGACTAATCAGTGCTGTACATGATCTGCCGGCGGGGTTAGCATTTTCCGCGTTAGTAGTTTCAGGCCGGTTTGTGACTGCTCAGTCTGAAAGCCGAGCTGTCCGGCAAGCCAAAGGAGAAGAAAATTGAAAAGGAATCTGCGCCGCAATATAGATATTGCCCTGACTGGCCTGGGTATCGGGCTGATTTTTTCGGCTGTGATACTGGGTGGTTCACTGGATATTCGTGCCCAGTTGCCCCTGGCCTTGATCGGAGTCCTGATTATGGAAGCCGGTGTCTGGGGCCTGTCCTCCAAACTGTTTCCCAGTGAGCGGCGCTATCTGCGGCTGCGGGAGGAAGGCGATCGCATGATTGATCTGATTCGAGAACTGAACAATGCGGCTATCGCCAAGGATACCGGTTCGGAAGACGCGCGCCGCTTCCAGGAGACCTTGCAGAAAATGCATGACTCGGTGGTGAAGATGTCTGAACTTGCTGCCGTCGAGGACAGCAGCAAGCCGGCTGCCGGGAATTCAGATCAGTCGGTGAGTTGAGCCAGGCGGGCACGCAACTGCTGCAGAATGCCGGCGATTTCCCGAAACTGGGCATTGTTTCTGCTTAGCTCTTCCATTTTTTCCTGCAATTCTTCGTAGTTGGCCTGCTGATCGGCGCGCAGGCCAGTGTCAGTGAGCAGGGTCTGATCGGTAAAGCGACTGTCGGTGACATTCTCGGCCCTGGCCTCAGTCATGAAGCGCGGCTCACAGACCCGCCGTTTGATGTGCGAACCGGTGGGGGTGAAATCGCCGCATTCGATATCGAAGCGATCGTCATCATTATTGGCGTTGAAGATGGCATAGAGCTGGTCTTCGGCTTCCTCTATGAATTGAGTCACCTCGGCGCGATTCAGTTCGCCAATCACCACAACTTCTCCCTCTTCGGCATTATCCTGAGCGAAAGCCGGCAGGGCGCTGAGCAGTCCCAGCAGCAAGGCAAACGGGGTGCCTGGCAGAATACGAATAATCGTTTTCATAGTGGTATTCCAATAGCATGCAATGCCCCGACTGTAGCGAAAAAACACATCAAAATCAGCATGAATGCAACGCATTCAACCCGAATCCCGCCACTTCCGGCCTGTTCTGACACTGATTGTGACTTGCATCGATTCGGGGTTATGCAATGATAGGCGCAATTAAAACAACAAGATCCCCCAGGATCCGCTCTAGGAGACCAGTTCTCATGCGCACTTCAGCCGTCTTCGCTGCAATTGCGGCGGCACTTTCTGTCAGCCTTCCTGTTTCACTCCATGCTCAGGGTAATGCCCGCGGCCCAATTGGCGAGAGCCCCTATGATGTGGTGCCTTTCTGGGCGGATGTTTTCCAGGAGGATGGTTTTGCATTTGGAGGCAATTCCGGGGTCTGGGCGGAAAGCCCGGATCGCATCATCATTGCCCAGCGGGGCGAAACAGTACTGCCCTTTCCGCTGCCGGATGAGTATCAGGGCTTTGCCGGTTCAATCGGCATCAATGTATTGACCGATGCCAATCGCCGTACCTGGCAAAATTGCCTTTATACAGTCAATGGCGATGGTGAGCCGACCGAGATATGGACCCACCTGGATTACCTCTGTGAAGGATCAGAAGGTCCCGGGCCTCATCGGGTCCGAATCAATCCCTATGATCCGGAGCGCAAGATCTGGCTGGTAAACGAAACCTTTCACCAGATCTATGTCATCAGCAATGATGGCAGTGAAGTGCTGGCGACCTACGGTGAAAAAGGCGTGCCAGGCAATGATGCCACCCATTATGGTCGTCCCCAGGATGTGGCCTTCTTGCCCGATGGCCGCATTCTGGTTGCCGATGGTCTCGACAATCATCGCGTCATCATCTACGACGCGGACATGAATTACCTCGGTGAATTCGGTGGTCAGGGTGATGGCCCCGGCCAGTTCAATACGATTCATTCCCTGGGAGTGGGACCCGAGGGTCGGATACTGGTGACTGACCGCTCCGGCGGTGAAGTGAACCTGTTTCGCACCACCGATGACCCGGCCGTGATCGAGTTCGAGCGTTCCATAGGTTCGCCCCTGACTTTGCCTCTGGACATCATCGTCAATGACGATGGTTTCTGGATCACTGATTTGGGTCCGCTGCGTTTTGTGAAATTCGATTTTGAAGGCAACATCCAGTACACCTGGCTGGTGCCACCGGATCTGCCCCATGGCTATCTGGAAGTGCATACCTTTTCGGTGGACTCCGATGGCAATCTGTTCGGCGGCGACAATCAGTACGGCCGTACCCAGAAATTTGTGCCCAGGGCCGATGCCAATCCGGATCACCTGATTGATCCACCCTGGGTTGCACCCTAGTCTGCAATGATGAGCCGCCTGTTCAAAGCTGCCCTGCTTGGCGCTCTGGCCATGGCCTGGGTAGCCACAAGCCAGGCCCAGCCCCAGCGCCTGAACAAGGCCATTGAGTTACTGGAAGCCGGACAACCGGCCTTCGGTATCCTGGCTTTTGATTATTCACTCAATAATGCCCGTTCCCTGGCCCGCTCCGGCCTGGATTTTGTCATCATCGACATGGAGCATGCGCCTTATGATGTGGAGAGCCTGCGCAGTTTTCTGCTGGGCATGACCGACAAGAGGGCCTTGCTGGAGAAGGGCAGCCTGCAACCGGATGTGGTGCCCATTGTGCGCATTCCGGCCACCGGCCAGGAGGATTTGCTGGCCCAGGCCAAGCAGGTGCTGGACGTCGGTGCCTTTGGGGTCATGTATCCCTCTATCAGTACCGCTGAGCAGGCAGAGATGGCAGTGCGGGCCAGCCGCTATCCGCAGCTCAATGATGCGCCCGATTATGAGCCCCGTGGCCTGCGGGGCAGGAACCCGTCCAATGCTGTCTGGTACTGGGGAGTTAATGACTATAACCGGCGAGCCGATGTCTGGCCGCTGGACCCGGATGGTGAGTTGCTGGCCATCATCCAGATAGAAACCCGTGAGGGCGTGGAAAATATCGACGAGATACTGTCAGTGCCAGGCATTGGCGTTATTTTCATCGGCCCGGCGGATCTCAGTGCCGACATGGGTTTTGCCAGCGCCTCGGCGCCGGAGGTCGAGGCAGCGATTCAACAGGTACTGGCTGCCTGTCTCGAGAAGGGTGTGGCCTGTGCCATTACCACCAATCAGAATTCAGTATCCGAGCGACTGCAACAGGGTTTCCGTTTTGTCACCGTGGGTCTGGATGGTGGCCTGTCCGGCAGAGCGGCCGAAGCGCTGCGCCGTGGGCGGGATGCCGCCGGCCGGGGACCGGATCAAGGTGAAGCGCCAGACAGCTACTGAATCGAGAAAGAGATGCCTTCGCTGCTGTAGACGAAGCTGTAAGGCTCGCTGACCGAGTAGGCAAAGAACACCTGCACCGAGATTCCTGAAACAGTAAAACTTGCCGGGACGAAATTGCTGAACGCCGTCAGCTCCTCCGTGCTGTTCAGGGCTCGCTCACCGCTATAGCTGCCCAGGGTTGAGAATTCACCGTTCCAGCTCTGGTAGGCGCCATCACTGTCAACATAGAAAAGCCCCGCTCCTGCCACAGCGATTACCACATAGGTATTGCCGGTTTCACCCACATGCTCGCCGGGGATCGTGAGGGTGGCGTTTACATCGATGCTCTCACTGGGCGCAAAGCTGCTCTTGTCGACGCCATTGCTGGAAGCGCCACCGAACATCAACAGCGCACTCGGCTGTTCAGGGTCCAGACTCGCAACATCCAGCACCCGCGAATCCCGAATGGCAGCTACCTGGAAACGACTGTGGTTGATGGCATGCACGGCATCGGCGCCCTGTTCCAGATCATCGCGGCTGACACCACAGGCAAGGCCATTACACTCGGTACTGTCCGGTGTGGAGAACAGGGGCAGGTTTTCCGCGCCGGGAAAGCGACTGGCATAGGCCATGATGGTGGAAAACTGGCCGTCAATACCATAGCCGTGGGCCCAGTTGAGGGCGCCCTGGGCACCGCTGTCACGCCGGGAGTGCGCCAGACCGAGATTGTGTCCCAGTTCATGGGCCAGCGTTTCTTCATCGCAGCCACCATTCTGATCGAAGCCCGGCGCATACAGGGTGACAAACAGGTCTGAGGAATAACCATAGGGATGGAACAGCTCACCATTGAAGCCGCGACCGGGCAAGGAACCCAGCCCGCAGGAATTCTCGGAGCCTATTTTGCCGTCTATCAGAACCACAATATCTGCACCCAGTTGGTCGCGCAGACTCAGGGTATCGGCGAACACACCCTGTGATGACTGCAGGGCGGTGAATGCCCCGTCGAGGGAATCCTGCAGGTCGTAATTGACCTGGCCATAGTAGATTGGCCGGAAGCGAACCAGAGCGCCACTGTTCAGATAGTAACTGTTGGTGGTGGCTACCAGGTGATTGATTTCGGTTTCGGCAGATAACTGATCCAGCTCCGCCGCAAAGCGGTCGGTATAAAGAAACATCAGATCGATAACCGGCAGGTCTTCATCCGCGATGCGTGAATTAAAGTCCTGTGGGTCAGTCAGGCTCAGTGTCTCATTAAAATCCGAAATGCCATCACTGTCGCTGTCGCTGAGGGTATCTTTCAGGGCATAGATAAAGGCATCGTCCCTGACATGGTCATTGGCATCGAATACGTCACCGACAAATACGGCGCTGGAAGTAAAGGGGTAGGCGCTGTCATTGAGGCGCACGGTATAGCTGAATTCAAAGCTGGCGCCGGGTGCCAGCGCCGGGATCAGGCATTCGATCGTGGGCTGGCCGCTGCTGGAACTGCTGTTGCAGGGGCTGTCCAGTGACACCAGAGAGCTGTCTTCGAGAATAAAGTAAACCGTGACTTCTTCATTGCTGATGCTGCTGGACAGATTGTTGCGGACGCTGACATCCACGGTGAGCAAATCCCCCACTTTGGGGTATTCATCGGACAATGTTTGTTCAATGCTGACATCAGAATCAGACAGGGCCAGCACATCACGGAATTTGCCGGTCTGGGCCAGATCAACACCGGCCAGGTCATGGGGCCTGATTTGCAGATCCGCTCGATAGGAATACAGCCAGCCGGCGAATTCTGATTGTCCGGCTTGCCTGACGGCCTTCAGGTCATATTTGCTGCCGGCCAGTTGCAGTTTGCCTTGCAGTACGCTCGGGCTGGCGGTGAGCACCAGTTGCATGTCATTGCTGCCACGCAATAACCAGCTGCGGTCGCCATTGGCAAAGCGCTCGCGCGAATGCACGGTGAGTTCAGCTTCCTGCCCGGCGGCAACGGCAAGGCTGTAACGCTGGCCAGGAAGCAGGCTATCCAGCACTCCGGCATTCACTTGCAGGGCGGTACTGCTGGACAGCAGCTCAGGGTCTACCAGTGATGGCAGCGCCGGACCGGATACTGGTGTTTGGGACAGCGTCCAAAGCGAAGAGGTCTGGGCAAATAAACTGACAGGAACAAAACTCAGGCCCAGTAGGGCAAGAACAAAGAAGACCGGGCGCACGATAATTCCCTTCTGCTGACAGGACTAATGGCAGTCTACTTAATCCTTTCCTACAAAAACAGTCAGCACGTCACACTTGGCGCCGTGCAGCAGTTTGTTGGCAGTGGAACCCAATATCAGTTTCCAGCCCGCATGGCCATGGCTGCCGATGACGATGGCATCGGCGCCGAGTTTTTTCTGCAGGACACGAATTTCTGTTGCCGGTGAGCCCAGCACAATATGTTGCTGATCGTCCTTGAGCCCAAATTTGCCCGCCAACTCTGCCAGGCTCTCGCCTGCACTGGCCAGGATCTTTTCCTGCAGCTCGGTGGGGTCCATGGCATAGGATTCCATGCCCCAAACGGTGGGGATCGGCTCAACGCCATGCACCAGTTGCAGCTTCGCAGCGTCGCCAGCCAGTTCCAGGGCACGTTCAATGACCATCGGGCTACTGTCTGAAAAATCGATGGCTACCAGAATTTTGTTATACATAAAGGTTCTCCTTGCTCATCCTTTCATCTTAGCCATGGTAGCCCGGCAGGGTCTTGAGCTTGATCAAGTCCGCCTGCCGGGCATAAAAAAGCCGGGCCATGGCCCGGCTTGGTTGATGGTCGCTGTGGACCCGTTTTTGTCTATCGGTAAATGGCAGCCCGGGCGGCGCCATGTACCTGCAGGGAATAGAGAATATCATCATTCTGGATCATGCCGATGAAAACGATGTCCTCAACCGGGTCGATCCAGAACCAGGACCCGGCGATCCCCCACCACCAGTGTGTGCCTGCGGAGGCTCCCTGATAGGCATCCGGGTTTTCGACGATGGCAAAATCCAGGCCGAACACGTTGCCCGGGTAGAGTTGACCGATATTGGGCACACCTTCAGGCAACTGATTGCTGCGCATCAACTGCACCGCTTCTTCTGACAGAATCCGTACTCCGTCCAGTTCACCCCCATTCAGATGCATCTGGGCAAACTTCATATAGTCCGCTGCGGTGGAAGTCAGGCCGCCGCCACCGGAGAGAAATTTCGGGGCTTGCAAAAAGGCACCGGTATCGGTCCGTTGCAGGCTGCCATCTTCCGTCGGTCGGTATTGGCCGGCGAGGCGGTCGGCGTTTTCGGGCTGCACAAAGAAACCGGTGTCTTCCATGCCCAGGGGTTCGAACAAACGCTGCTTGAGGAATTCATCGAATGGCTGGCCTGAGAGGCGCTCCACCATATAGCCCTGCACATCCACCGAGATACTGTAGACCCACTGGCTGCCAGGTTGATAGGCCAGAGGAATGTCCGCCAGAGCGGGCATGGATTCGGCCAAAGTAACCTCCGGCAGATTCATGATGCCTGCCTCGGCATAGGCCATGGCGATGGGGCCATTGGACAGGGGCGGCGTATAGAGCAGACCGCCGGTATGGCTCATCAGCTCCCGCACGGTCATGGGATGCTCGGCGGGCTCGGTTTCCCAGCTGCCGTCTTCGTTCTGGGACACAAACACCTGCATGCCCGCCAGTTCCGGCAAATGTTGTTCGACCGGATCGTCCAGCTCAAACAGGCCTTCGTCATAAAGCATCATCAGGGCAGTGCCGGTGACCGGTTTGGTCATGGAAAAAATACGAAAGATGCTGTCAGTGCTCATGGGCACTTCATCTTCCACCGTCTGATAGCCCAGTGCTTCATGCATCAGCACTTCGCCATCCTGGGCCACCATCAGCACCGCCCCGGAAAGTTTGTTCGCATCGATACGCGCTTGCAGGTCGGCTTTGGCAGCATCAAGGCTTGCCTGGTCGATATCGGCAAAGACAAGACTGCCGGGCAGAGCCAGGCTCAGCGCCAGGCAGAGGGCGAGCAGCCCTTTCAGTGATTTCAACATGGTTCCCCCCTGGGTTGTTGTTATGATCGCGATGCCAATCGCGGCTTGAGGGCCCTATTAGAGCACCAATTCAGACTGCGCGAAATGCGCCCTGACGGCTTGTAACCCGGAGGGCTGGCGCTTTATCCCGACGCGGGCGCAAGAACGATAAAAACGGCAACAGTGATTCAGTTATGCCGGTAACCGGTGTAGCATAGCGACCCCATGAATACCTACATCATACTCAAACATCTGCACGTCACATTCGCGGTTTTATCTCTGCTGGGTTTCTCGCTCCGGGGTTTCTGGATGCTGAAGGAATCGCCCATGCTGCAGAAAAAGCCGGTCCGCATTCTGCCCCATATCAATGACAGCCTGTTATTGCTGACCGCCATCATGCTGGCCATTCTGACCGGCTTCTATCCCTTTGTGGTGGGCTGGGTCACTCTGAAGGTACTGCTGCTGGTGGTTTATATCGTGCTGGGGATATTCGCCCTCAAGCGCGGCAAGACCAAACAGGCACGCACAGTCTTTTTCTTTGCCGCACTGGCCACCATTCTGGCGATCTTTGCCATCGCCGGAATCAAGCCGGGCTTCTAGCTTCCAGGGTCTGAATCCCGGTTCAGGCGCTGAGCTTGCTGCTGTCGGCGGCATCCAGGAAGGGGCCGTCCACACAGAGTCGGCGGCCATCCGGGGCATCACAGGCACCGCAGATACCGACACCACATTTGGTCCAGTAATCGATGGCGTTGTAAATCTGCTCCGGCCCGCAGTACTTGCGCTGCACCGCCTCGGCGGCACGCACCATGGGACCGGGACCGCAATTGTAAAACACCAGATTTTCCAGCTCGGCTGCCGATAACTGCTTGAGGCGCTGCTCCAGCAATTCCGTAACCAGGCCATGAAAGCCTTCGCTACCGTCGTCGGTGGCAATATGCAAGTCGCCGATCTGGGCGCATTCATCCATAAAATACAGGCGCTCGGCACTGCGGGCACCCATGAAGATTTCGGCATTGCCGTGATCCCGGGCAATCTGGTAGACCGCCGCCAGACCGGTGCCGCCAGCCACGCACATCAGACGGGCATCGTCATCGGGCTGCACCGGATTGCCATGGGGGCCGCGCACATAGGCTTCCACTCCCGGTTGCAGTTCCATACAGGCATGGGTGAACTGCCCAAGATCGATTACCACCAGTGAGAAAGGATCATCGGTCAGGGCAGAGAAAGGCTTCTCTCCCAGGCCCGGAATCCAGAGGAAGATGAACTGGCCTGCTTCCACCGCCACCTTCTCCTTGAAGCTGAGGATGCAGATATCATCGGTAACCCGTTCGGTCTTCAGCAGGGTTACCGGCTTGAAGGACATGTCGACGTCATAACGCACCAGAGCTTCGGCATTCTCCTGCCCGTCTTCAAGGTCCTGGCTGAGGACGCGGAAATAGTGGCCAATCTCGGCGGTGGTGAGGCCAATCAGGGCCGAGCCGATACCGATCACCGTGGCGCCGGCCTGCTGGAAATCCCGGACATTGGCGGCGCTGGAAATGCCGCCGCAGGCGATAATGGGAATATCCACACTGGCTTTGATAGCTTCGACACATTCCAGCGCCCGGGGCAGGATGCCCTTGCCAGACAGGCCACCTTTCTCATTACTGAGAATGGGATGACCGTGGGCGGTGAAACATTCCGGGCCCATGGTGTTGATGGCGCAGATGGCATCAGCGCCGCCCACTGCGGCGGCCCGGGCAATGTCCTCGATATTGGGTACATTGGGAGTCAGTTTGGGAATCACCGGAATATCCACGGCGGCCTTCACCGAGGCAACAATCTCCTTCACCAGATCCGGATCCTGACCCATGGCCATGCCATAGCCCTTGGCATGGGGGCAGGACAGATTCAGCTCCAGGCCATCACCGTAGGGCGCCAGCTTTTTGGCCACCTCCACATATTCCTCGACACTGCCGCCGAAAATGGAAATCAGCAGAAAGCGGTCTTCTGGAATAGTCAGCTCTGCCAGCAGCTCGGCTGATTTGTCAGCGCCAGGATTGGTCAGACCAACGGCATTGGTGAAATGACCAGGCTCATACTGGGTCAGAATGGGTTCGCGATAGCCCAGGCGCGGCTCGGGACCAATACTCTTGGTAGTAAGCACACCCACCTCGGGCATGGTATCGAAGAACCGTTGGATGATATTGGCGGAGCAGGTAATGATCCCGGAAGGGATAGTGAAGGGGCCGGACAGGGTTTTGCCCAAAAATTCGGTTTTCAAAGGACTGAAGACTCTTCTTGAAGGTGAATCGATGGCGCTATTTTAAAGCTTGTGGCGCCTAAACGCACGGCGGCTTGTGATTGCGCATCAATTCAGGGGGGAATCCGGCCGGCGCCGACCGACCTGGCTGGTGGGTCAGCGCGCCTTGCCGGATTCGATCAGAGCAGTTCCTTCAGTGCCGGTTTGGTCACCTTGCCCATGGCATTGCGGGGCAGGGCATCGACGATCTTGATGGCCTTGGGAATCTTGTAGGCGGACATCTTGCCGTCGCACCAGCTCTTGAGTTCATCATAATCCAGGCTGGCGCCGTCCCTGAGGCCGATGACGGCGACTACGGCTTCGCCCCAGGTCTCATCCTCCACGCCGATTACCGCCACTTCGACAATGGCCTCATGGGTCAGGAGCACACCTTCAATTTCCAGGGCCGACAGCTTGTAGCCGCCAGACTTGATGATGTCCACCGAGGAACGGCCCATGATGCGGTAATAGCCATCTTCCACCACGGCCACGTCACCGGTACAGAACCAGTCATCCTTAAAGCTTTCGCGGGTGGCTTTTTCATTGTCCCAGTATTCCAGGAAGACATTGTCACCCTTGATGCGAATCTCGCCGGCTGTGCCTTCTTCGCTAACCGGCTCGTTGTCTTCATTGAAGAGCTGGCACTGAACTCCCGGCAGCGGTTGACCCACATAGCCGGCCCGGCGCTCGCCGTCATAGGGGTTGGAAATGCCCATGCCGATCTCGGTCATGCCATAGCGTTCCAGCAACACCTGCCCAGTGAGTTCCTGCCATTGATTGAACAGTTTCACCGGGCAGGCCGCGGAGCCGGAAATATTCAGTCGCATGGCCCGAAAGCCATCACAGATCCTGATGACCCGTTCGGCATCGATGCTTTCAAAATACTGGATCAGCTTCACATAGATGGTGGGCACCGCCATGAACACATTATAGGTACCGGCGATGACTTCATCGGTGATTTTGGGAATATCGAATTTGGCGAACAGATGCACCGTGGCTCCGGCCCATAGGCCACAGCTGAGAATATTGATGATGCCGTGAATATGGTGCAGGGGCAGGAACAGGGGGATGACATCGTTCTCACTCCAGGCCCAGGCATCCAGCAGGGTAGTGATCTGGGCACGAATGGTCTTGTGGGTGCTGACCACACCCTTGGGCTTGTTGGTGGTGCCGCTGGTGAACAGCATCATGGCGCGGCGATCTTCGCCAATCTCCGGCAGGGCAGTAGCCTCACTGGCGATCACTTCATCCACCGTCAGCAGCTGCACATTCAGATCATTGCAAAGTGCCTGCAGCGATTCCAGATAGTCAGGGCTGGTGACCAGGCGGGTGACACTGGCGCAGTTCAGATAATGATCAAGCTCGGCCACCGCCGAGGCCACATTCAGAGGCACAGCGATACCACCGGCGCGCCATACACCATGCATGGTGGTGACATAGTCCAGGCTGGCGGGCAGGAAGAAGGCAATGCGCTCCTCCTCAAGGTCCTGTTTGTCGGCCAGCAGGCCCGAGGCAAAGCGATCAATACGCTGATTCACCTCTGCATAAGTGTAAGACCTGTCCCCTTCAACCAGGGCGGTCTTGCTGCTGTTATTACGAAGTTGGGGGAAAGAGTCCTTGCTCATTGCTTGATCCTGTAATCTGCCAGAGGTGGCGGTTTAAAACATGCCATTGACGATGAAAAAGAGAATCGATGGCCCCAGCAGACAACCCACGCCGGTATAAAAGGTGGCTGTCATGGCGCCATAGGGAACCAGTTTCGGGTCGGTCGCAGCCAGCCCGGCTGCCACACCGCTGGTGGTGCCCATGAGGCCGCCAAACACCATGGCCGACTGGGGGTTGTCCAGGCCGATAAAGCGGGCTACCAGGGGTGTACCAATCATCACCAGAATGGATTTCACCAGGCCAGCGGCAACGCTCAGGGTAATCACTTCATTGGAGGCTCCAATGGCCTCACCGGTCACCGGCCCCACTATATAGGTGACGGCGCCGGCGCCGATGGTGGTGATCTCGGCCGGATCGGTATAGCCAAACATTACGGAAATGGCCGCGCCCACCACAAAGGAGACGATGACCCCGGCAAAAATGGAGATCACGCCGGCCAGCCCCGCTTTCTTCAATTCACTCAGCTGCACACCGAAGGCGGTAGCCACAATGGCAAAATCACGCAACATGCCACCACCCATCAGGCCGATACCACCCAGCATGGCCACATCCGCCAGGCCGGTATTGCCGCCTGTGGCTATGCCGCCGAAGTAGGCAGCCACCAGTCCCAGGGCAATGGCGATGGCCGAACCATGGATGCGACCCTGGGTCAGCTTGTCAGCCAGCCAGTAGGAAAACCAGATGGTGACCCCCACCAGGGCAAAGGCGACGATCAGATTGTTGCGGACAAAGACTGTTTCGAAAATTTCCATCAGGCCGGCCCTCCATCCTGAGGCTGGTCAACAGGCTTGGGCTTGCCGATCTTGCTAAGTACTGGCACCAGGGCAAAGCTCACCACCACCGCAGCGACTCCCGCCAGCAGGGCCAGCAGGCCGCCATCCACGGCGGCGGCCACATTCTGGCGGGCTGCCATAGCCACGACGATGGGAATATACATGGCACTCCAGAACTTGATGCCATCACCGGCGGCGCCTTCTGTGAGGGCCTTGAACTGTCGGGAATTACTGGCCAGTACCAGAAACAGCATGGCAATACCGACACCACCGACATTGGCCTCGACGCCAAGCATGACACCGAGGGCTTCACCGATCAGCATGCCGAGTATGAGGCAGGCGGAAAGCAGGGCAACTCCGTAAACAATCATTATTATTGTTCCTTGTTTTTGTTGTTCTTTTTTTGCAGTGCTTGTGATTTGCCGCTCGTTGCCAGCGGGCAGGCAGGCTTCGATGATATGACGCACCCCGGGTGCGTTCAAGGTAAGTTGGCGGGGCCCGGCGATTGACCCGCCGGGGGAATTATTGCTTAATAAATGCTGGCCTCGTGGCGGTTAAAGACCGGTTGGAACCGCCGCATTTCACACTAGCCAATGTTCTGTCGCCACCCCAGCCGGATTGAGCTGCGGGGATTTTTGACGGGGTTCTCAAGGAGATATTCATGAAAACAGTTACTGCAATTCTGGCGGCTCTCGCCTTGTCACTGAGCACTCTTGTCGTCGCCGACCAGGCTTTCAGCCCCGATCAGAGTTTCGGCGAGGCAATGCCCACAGACAGCGCGGCAGTTTCCCTGCGTGAGGCTATCGCCGGTCTTGATGAGGAAGGCGAGGCCACCGTCAAGGTGATGGGTGAAGTCACCGAGGTGTGCCAGGCCAAGGGCTGCTGGATGATTTTGGTAGACGGCGACAGCTATGCCCGCATTACCTTCAAGGACTATGGCTTCTTCGTACCCATTGAAACCAGTATGCAGCGCTCGGTGGTCTATGGAGTCCTGAGCGAGCATGTGCTGAGTGGGGAGCAGGCCGAACACTATGCCCAGGATGCCGGTGCCCAGTCGACACTTGAGATGCACGGCGAGGTGCGCGAATACTCCCTGGTAGCCAGTGCGGTGCAATTGGAAAAACGTAACTGATGTCATAGCTTGAGACAGAGTTACTTGCTATAAACAAAGGGAAGGCCAAGGCCTTCCTTTTTTATGTTCGCAATCGCCTTTTCGGGGAAGAGTATTATGAATTTCGATACAACTGAATTGACCGCCCTGGCCATGACCTATGGCCTGAAGTTGCTGGCCGGTCTGGCCACACTGCTGGTGGGTCTGTGGATAGTCAGCATCATCAATGGGTTTGTGCGCCGCATGTTCGAGCGCAGCAATGTTGACCCCTCCTTGCGCTCATTCCTTGGCAGCATGATCTCCATTCTGCTCAAGGTGATGGTCTACATCACCGCCCTGGGCATGCTGGGCGTGGAGATGACTTCCTTCGTGGCGATTCTGGGTGCTGCTGGCCTGGCGGTTGGTCTGGCCCTGTCCGGCACCCTGCAAAACTTTGCCGGCGGCGTCATGATCCTGCTGTTCAAACCCTACAAGGTGGGTGATTTCATTGAGGCTCAGGGTTATTCCGGCACCGTCAAGGAAATCCAGATTTTCATCACTGTGCTGACCACCCCGGATAACAAGACGGTGCTGATTCCCAATGGCCCCCTGGCCACAGGCTCCATGATCAATTTCTCCACCCAGCAAAACCGTCGGGTAGATTGGACCTTCGGTATCTCCTACGGCGATGATGTGGACAAGGCCTATGAAGTGCTGAAAAAACTCATTGCCGATGACCAGCGCATCCTCACCGACCCCGAACCCTTCATGGCGTTGCATACCCTGGCTGACAGCTCCGTGAACATCGTGGTGCGTGTGTGGGTGAAAGCCGCCGATTACTGGGGTGTGCACTTCGATATGAATGAAGCGGTGTACAAGACCTTCCCGCAGCAGGGTCTGTCTTTCCCCTTCCCGCAAATGGATGTGCATCTTTCCCGGGAAGACTGACAAGCGCTTCAAGCTCAAACACAAGGCCTGGCCCGCAGCATTGGTGATCAACGCCGATGCCGTGGAGTCAGGCTTTTTGCGGTCTGCAGGCTGTAAATCCGACTCCGGTGGCAGGCACAGGGGTTTCCAGAGTTGAACCGGGCATTCGGTAGTGAAAGCGGGGGTAGGGAAAAGAGCTCCCCGACCCTCTTTGTCCAGGGTGTAGGCCTTAAGAGGGCGGGGTACTCAAGGAGCACAGGGGCGCAGAACTATTGAGGTGTGGAGGGCTGCGCCGCAAGCGGTTTTACGCGTGAAAACCACTATGCTGTGATTCGGAACGAACAATACCACTATATGTTGTGGATAACAAGCATCGCCTCACTATTCATGTCGAGCCGTCGGGGGCCTGCGGCAACGAGCATAGCAAAGCAATTGCTTTATTAATATGCTTGCCAATGATGCAGGGCCAGCGTCAGCTGCCAGGGTCGCTGAGATCAGGGCAATAGGAGCAATGCGGCAGGCCATTGATCCAGGTCAATTTCCTCCGGGCAGGGCTGTGGTTTCATGGAACCACGTTGGAAAGACAGAGCAATCGAGACTGGCTCTGGTCTGACAAACGGTTCTCAAGCAGGGATGGGGTTGTCGCTTATACAGGGCAACCCCGTTTTTTTTTGCCTGCCACAATCCTCTGAAAGTTTTCTCCTGTGCTCTGGTCTACTGCTTTGTCATGCCTGTGTCGGCATGCCAGGCAACAGAACAGGAGTCATTCTGATGATGAGAACAACTGGCAAACTGGCGATCCTGCTACTGGCGTTGGCAGGCAGTCTGAGCGCCAACGCCGATATCGATCCAGTCTATACCGGCTTCTTCAGCAACGAGGCCATCAAGGGCTACGATGCCGTGGCCTATTTCACCGAGGGCAAACCGGTCAAGGGTCTGGATCAATTCAGTATTGACTATATGGGTGCCGAGTGGAAGTTTGCTTCCCGGGAGCATCTGGAGATGTTCAGGGCAGACCCGGAGGCCTTTGCGCCGCAGTATGGTGGTTATTGTGCCTATGCGGTGGCCAATGGAGAGACCGCCAGTGCCGAGCCGGACCTGTGGACAATTCACGAAGGAAAGCTCTACCTGAATTACAATCGTCGCATCAATGAGCAATTTCAGCAGGACATAGACAACTATATCCGGCAGGCCGACCAGAACTGGCCGAAGATAGAAAAGCGATAAAAGAGTGCCAAGTGGCGCTTATACAAGCACTGTTTCTATTGCCTGGTAAATACGCAATCGGGATTGCGCCCCTGTGCCCTGGCGGCCTGCATCAGATTATTGGCGCTGGGCATCATGCGCTGCAATTCGGCGATGCGGGACTCCGGTGAGGGGTGGGTGGAGAGAAACTCCGGTGGCCGTGCACCGCCCACTTCGTTCATGTTTTCCCACAGCAGGATGGACTGCTCGGGGTCGAAACCGGCTTCGGCCATCATCATCACGCCAATGACATCGGCCTCGCTTTCCTGGGTGCGGTTAAAGGGCAGGAAAATGCCCAGTTGCGTGCCCTGGTCCAGAACTTCTACCGCCGTGTCAGAAGCGCCAAGAATACGGGCTGCGGCGATGCCTACATTGCGCAGGGTAGACTGGCTGGCCCTTTCATTACTGTGATTGGCCAGCACATGACCCACCTCATGGGCCATTACTGCTGCCAGTTGATGCTGATTAACCGCCACATCCAGCAGGCCGTTATAAACGCCGATCTTTCCGCCGGGCAGGGCGAAGGCATTGGCCTGGTCCTGATCAAACACCGTGACTTCCCAATTGAGATTGGCGCGCTGCTGCTCACTGAGCGCGGCGACAACATGGTCGGCCACACACTGCACAAAACTGATTTCGTTTTGATTGCTGGAAATGGGAAGCTGGGCCTGCATCTCACGGTAGGCTTGCTCTCCCTGGCGCGCCATGTCCTGATCGGAATACAGCACCACCTGGCGGCGGTCCAGCGGGGAGGTGGTACAGGTGACACAGACCAGGGCAAGTAGCAAAAGGCAAATTTTTTGGAACATGGCGGTGCTTGTTTTCCAGGCTTTTAATGACATCAGGCCGGTTCAATGGGCCAATCAGGGACCTGATTATACCGACTAATGCGCCTCAGTTGAGCCCCGATCAGGGCTTTGTTAAAAATGGCAACGGCTGTCCTGGACCTGTATCCGTTGCTGATTGCCGGCCCCGTCGTAATCGATCTCAAAGCAGCGGCCCTGAAGGTCGCGCAGCAATCGGCTACCGGATGCCGGGCCTGGAGCGCGAACCATGGGCCGACTGGAAACCCGGCTGCTGCGTACCACCCGGCGTTCCGCGGCGGTGCTGTAAACATTGCTGCTACGGGGCTGAAGTGCGTTGTTCAGTAAAGAGCCCAGCACCAGTCCTCCCACCAGTCCGGCAGCGACATCGCTGTCGTGGGAATGCCAGTGAGTGTGGCGGTTATAGCTGCGCCAGTGGCGACGATCATAGTAGTGACCGCGGTAACGATCCCGATAGCGGTTATGGGACCAGCTGCGCCCCCAGGAAACACTGAAGTTACTGCCGCCGTAGCGATAGGGATCCCGCCAGGAGCGTCCGGCCCAACGGTCATAGCGATCTGCGCCAAAGCGCCAGTCATCGTAGTGGCGATTAAAGCCGTACCAGGAATCGGCGACAGCCGGTTGCACCGGCAATAGCAACAGCAGGCCCAGCACGGCCAGACCCGGCCAGGCACGACGAGGCAATGTTCTGGTTTTGTTTGCGGTCAGTGAAAACAACATGCTTAACACCATTGAATTGGAAGAATGCCAGATTAGATCCTAAACAAGTCCAATTAATAGAAGCTGAACACAGGGGGTTTCATCAGGCCTGCGGTCGGGTCGGGATCAGGTAGAGATCGGGCTGAGAAAGCCTGCTGAATCTTGTATAATGCCGGAAATTCTCATGCAATCTCCCAGGTGTCACAAGCCTGTGCATTACCAGTCAGTATTATGGATTGGAACACCGACAGAGCAGAGACCTATGTAGCCCGACAGACCATCGTCGGGCCCCAGTGCCAGATCGTCGGCTATGAACTGCTGTTTCGTGATCGCTGGGAAAACGCCTGCCCGGACGTGCCACTGCATGAGGCCAACACCGATCTTGTGTCTCGCACCCAGCTCTCGCTGGAGCTGGAAAAACTGGTGGGTGCCAATCTGGCTTTTATCAATTTCCCCCAGCACTCTCTGCTCAACAAATTCCCCACTTTTTTTGAGCCCGAGCGCATCATTGTGGAGATTATGGAGACCGTCGAGCCCAATGACGATCTCGTTAAAGTGTGCACGGAGTTAAAAGATCAGGGCTATCGCCTGGCGCTGGATGATTTCGACTTCAACAAGAAGTGGCAGCGCATGAGTCATCTGGTGGATATCATCAAGGTGGACATCAGTACTATCGACTCCAAGCTGCTGGCGCGCAAGGTGGAAACCCTGGTGCGTGGCAGCAAGTCCCTGATTGCCGAGCGTATTGAGACCAGTGAACAGTTCCATCACTGCAAGGACATCGGCTTCGATTATTTCCAGGGTTATCACTTTGCCCGCCCGGAAATTCTTGAACAGGAAAAGCTGGCCAGTAACAATTTCGCCATGTTGCAACTATTGGCCGACCAACCCTGAATCAACTCTCCTGCAGGGACTCCTTCAGCAAAGCATATAACTCCCGCGTGGCAGGCCCCGCCGCCTGCCGGTCCGACAACAGCATATAAAGGGGCAGACTGCGGCGCAGATCTTCAGTCAGGGGAATGCGGGCCAGATGGCCGCTGGCGAGCTCCTCGCTGACCCAGTTATGGGGCAGAAAGGCAAAAGCCAGGCCGGAGCGAACTATCCTGATGCTGCTGGAGAAATGACTGACGGTCCAGCGCTGTTGTGCCTGTAACCAGCCCGAATCCACTTCCCGGTGGGAACCAGTATCCCGCAGCACAACTTGCCGGTGGCTGCGAAGTTCCAGCTCCGATACCTGATCCCGGTCCTTCACCAGCGGGTGTGCGGGCGCGGCAACCGGAATCATCTCAATCCGGCGCAGCATCGGACTGCTGAAGCCGGGCGGCAAGGTGGCACTGATGACGATATCGGCCTGCCGCTCCAGCAGGGCTTCGGTGGTTCCGGACAGGGTCGTCTCCAGCACCCGAATGCGGGTACTGGCAAAGCTTCGGGAGAATTCCTCAAAGGCACAGATCAGATCTTCCACCCCCAACAGGCTGTCCAGGGCGAGAGTCACTTCCGCTTCCACGCCGGAGGCCATGGAGCTGGCCACAGTTTCCGCCTGACAGGCCTGGTTCAGCAGTTGCTCGGCGTGATAGTAGAGAGCCTGACCGGTTTCAGTGAGCTCGGCACGGCGCCCGCTGAGACTCAGTACCGGTGCCGGCAAATGCTTGTTGAGCTGGCCAATGGCGTAGCTCACCGAGGACTGGCTCTTGTTCAAGGCCTCGGCGGCTGCGGCATAGGAGCCCCGGTCCACCACTGTCTTGAAGGTGAGCCACTGTTCCAGTGAAATGCGCGGGATTTTGAGGCTGGTGGCCATGGTTTAACGAGCTTTCCAGATAAAAGATCAAATAAATCGATTAAATAGTCGCAAAAATTCGCATATTTAATCGAATAATATGCCCTAACATAGCCTCCATCAAGCAATCAGGCCCCACAGGAGGTAGCCATGACCCAGACAGCCAGACAGGTTTTACAGCTCAACAGCAGCATTCTTGGTGATAACAGCGTGTCCAATCAGCTCCTTGCCACCCTCACCGAGCGTTTACAGGCGGCGGGGGAAAAGCTGGAAATTCAGCAGCGGGATTTCAGTGTTGAGCCTGTGCCTCACTTCGACGAGCACTGGCTACAGGCGCTGATGACCCCTGAGGCCGATCGCAGCGACAGTCAGCAGCAGAAAGTGGATTTCTCGGACACACTGATCGCGGAACTGAAAGCAGCGGATATACTGATCATTGGCTTGCCCATGTACAATTTTTCCGTGCCCTCCATGCTGAAGGCCTGGAATGACCATGTGGCACGAGCCGGCGCCACCTTCAAATACACCGACACTGGCCCGGTGGGCCTATTGGAAAACAAGAAAGTGTTTCTGGTCGCCGCCATGGGCGGTGTCCATAAGGTGGGCGAGAGCGATTATCTGCGCCCCTATATGCAACAGTTCCTCGGCCTGCTGGGCTTGACCGATATTAGCTTCGTCACTGCATCCGGTCTGAATATGGGAGAAGAACCGCGGGCCGAGGGCATTTCCCGCGCGGAAGCTGAAATCGATGCCGCCGTGCAGGCCTATCGACAGAAGTACAGCAAGCAGAACCAGGATTACAAAGAGGAGGAAGCCGCATGAAGACTCGACGTCATATTGAAGAAGTACTGCAGGCGCAGCAGGCCAGCGATGGCGCCGGCGTCAAATTGAAGCGGGTCTTCGGTGGCCAGGATCTGGTGCGCTTCGATCCTTTTCTGATGCTGGATGAATTTGGTTCTGAAGAGGCAGCCGATTACATCGGTGGTTTTCCGCCCCATCCTCATCGCGGCTTTGAGACTGTGACCTATATGCTGGAAGGCTATATGGAGCACCGCGACCACATGGATAATGTCGGTAAACTGGGCCCTGGCGATGTGCAATGGATGAAAGCCGGGTCAGGTGTGATTCATTCGGAAATGCCGCAGCAGGAAGAAGGCCGTATGCGCGGCTTCCAACTCTGGGTGAATCTGCCCGC
>JALEHB010000083.1 GCA_022763285.1 Pseudomonadales bacterium
AAGGCCTGGGTCAGGGCCTCGCTATCGAGTTGCTTGCTGATTTCCATACCGCATCGCTCTGTGCCATTTTTAACTGAATTTATCATAAATCTTTACGCCCGGGCTGTCGAAGCCCCAAGAGCGCAAATTTGCGCGGGTTAACACCCGCAAGTTGATGCCGTGCACAATTGTGACATTGTTTTGCGGCCCGGCCGGCAAATCAGTAAAGTGTTTGCTGGTCAGAGTAGCTGGGGTAAACTTGGCGACCTTCGGCGGCACTGCCTGTGCCCTTTACTTAACCCGTATTATTCGAGCCTCAAGCATGAATCACCCGCAACAAGAGCAGACTCTGGACGATCGCTCATTCATGGCCCGACTGCTGGCCGGCGAATACGGACTGGCAATCACCTACTGGCTATTCTATTTCGTCGGCTGCGCCCTGTTCTTCTATTTTGGCAGCCGCGCCGTGGACGCTGAAAACTGGATTCAGTATCTGATAATCGTTGCCGCCATGCTGGCTTATACCTTCATCCTGATTGTCGGAATCCGGGCAGCCTACAAAGGCCCACAGATGTGGAAAGTCATGTCGCGGACTTCATCGGTATTCATGATCATCAATATCCTCGTGGGCATCTCCACCCTGGGCTTCATCTACTAACACGGCTATCTCGCCAGCCTGAACCGGGGCTTTAAATCGGCTTCCAGCCAAGGGCTCGCCTGTGTTTCTGGGACCCCTTGTTTGCGCTACACTTGGCCAGAATCCAGAGTCCACCCCCGGAGGTTTCTTGCCAAATTCTCAACCCCCTCAATTTGCGCTGGTACTGAAACAGGCCTGCCCGACCTGCCAACTGATTGAGCCGGTGGCGAAAGAGCTCGATCAGCGCTGGGGCAGCCAACTGGCAATCTACAGCCAGGATGACAGCAGTTTCCCTGACGATATTGCCGGCCTGCATGATGACAGCAGTCTGGAATTTTCCTTCCACAATAAAATCGAGATCGTGCCTACCCTGATCCGCTTCGATGACAAGGGAGTGGAACAGGGACGCATCGTCGGCTGGGACAAACAGCAGTGGCAGGAATTCACCGGGCTTTCCGGCCTGGGCGAGTCACTACCTGAATTCAAGCCCGGCTGCGGCTCACTGAGCCAGGAACCTGGCATGGAGGAGCAGCTGTTGTTGCGCTTTGCTGCCGACCGGCTCAAAGCCCGGCAGATTCCCGAAACTGATCCGGAAGAAGCGATTGAGCTGTGCTATGAAAAAGGCTGGACTGATGGCTTGCCAGTGGTACCACCGACACCGCTGCGGGTATTACGCATGCTGCAGGCCTGCGACCTTGAACCCGACCAGATCATCGGCAATATTCCCCCGGATTACGTAGCCTGCAGTATCGAGAAAGTCGCCATCAACGCAGTCATGGCAGGCTGCAAGCCGGATTATTTCCCCACCGTACTGGCCTCGGTGAGAGCGGCCCTGCAGGATGCCTTTTGCCTGCATGGCTTGTTGTGCACCACCTATTTCTCCGCGCCAGTGATGGTGGTCAATGGGCCGGTAAGCAAACATATCGGTATGAACTCCGGCATCAATGCGCTCGGCCAGGGCAATCGGGCCAGCGCCACTATTGGCCGTGCCCTGCAATTGCTGGTGCGCAATGTCGGGGGTGGCCTGCCAGGCGGCATCGATCGTGCCACCATGGGCAATCCTGGCAAATTCACCTATTGCTTTGCCGAAGATGAATCCGATCAGAGCTGGCCATCTCTGGCCATGGACCGTGGTTTCGAGCGTCATCAGTCTATCATCAGCCTGTTTGCCGGCGAGGGACTGCAACCCATACTGGATCAGTTGTCACGCACACCCGAATCCCTGGCACGCAGCATGGCTGCAAGCCTGCGCAGCGTGGCCCACGTCAAACGCTTCGGCATGGCCGATGCCATTCTGGTGGTAAGCCCGGAACACCGCCGGGTGCTGCAGGAGGGGGGCTGGAGCAAGGCAGATCTGAAGCAGGCCCTGTACGATGAACTGATGACGCCGGGGGCCGCGCTGCTGCCTGGCGTTGATGGCATGGCCGAGGGTATGCCGGAGAAGTTCAAGGATAAATTGCTCAACAAATTCAGGGACGATGGTCTGCATATCGTCAGCACCGGCGGCACCGCCGGACTGTTTTCCGCCATTATCAGCGGCTGGGTGGCTTCCGGTGACCGGGGCAGTCAGCTAGTATCTGAAGTCATTAATTAATACTGAGGGGGCTGTATGACCACAACCGACTATTTGCTGGACCCCACCGCCGAATTGCAGCCGGTGGAGAGACAGTTATTGCCACGCCTGACTGCGCTCGAGGGCAAGACCATTGGCCTGCTGGATATATCCAAGCCCAGGGGCAAGGAATTTCTCGACGCTGTTGAAAAGGCCCTGACCGATCTGGGCGCCAGAGTACGTCGCTACGCCAAACCGACCTTTGCCCGGATTGCCCCCCGGGAGTTGAATCAACGCATCAGCGCCGACTGCGACGCGGTCATCGAAGGCCTGGCAGACTGAGGCTCTTGTACGTCGTGCAGTTTGCATGACATTCTGGATCTGGAAAGTCGGGGTATTCCGGCCGGCTTCGTGGCGTCCAGTGAATTTATCCAGGCGGCTGAGTCCCAGGGCAATTCCCTGGGGATTCATCCGAAGTCAGTGTTCGTGCCCCACCCGATTCAGGACCGAACCGATGCCGAGATGACCGCCCTGGCAGAACAGGCCATAGAGGACATTCTGGCCCTGATCGTCGACCAGCAATGACTGTCATCGGTCATTCAGCAAGCAAATCAGAGACAGGCCCCGGCCTTTCGTGGAGTGAGTAATGAGTAAAGAAGCAGTAATTGTCGCCACCGCCCGCACCCCCATTGGCAAGGCCTATCGCGGCGCTTTCAATGACACCGATGCCCCCAGCCTGGGCGGCCATGCCATTGCCGCCGCTGTCCAGCGCGCCGGCATTGAAGCCGCCGAAGTGGATGACGTGGTGATGGGCTGTGCCATGCAACAGGGCAGCAGTGGCTACAATATCGGCCGTACCGCCGCCGTTGCCGCCGGCCTGCCGAGTTCAGTGGCTGGCATGAGCATGGACCGGCAATGTGCCTCGGGCATGATGGCTATTGCCACCGCTGCCAAGCAAATACTGGTGGATAATATGCCAGTGGTGGTGGGTGGCGGCCTCGAGTCCATCAGCCTGGTGCAGAATGAGCACCGCAACAGCTATCGTGCCCAGGACCCACAGGTCATCGCCAAATCCCAACACGCCTATATGTCAATGCTGGAAACCGCAGAGGTGGTGGCCAAGCGCTATAACATCAGTCGTGATGCCCAGGACGAATATGCCCTGCAAAGCCAGCAACGCACGGCTGCCGCTCAGCAAGCCGGTCACTATGACGCAGAAATCGTGCCCCTGCCCTCCACCATGATCCATGTGGACAAAGAGACCAAACAGCAAAGCAAGCATGAGGTAACTCTCGAAAAGGACGAAGGCAACCGGCCCAGCACTACCCTGGAAGGGCTGCAGGGCCTGAAAACCGTGTTCGACGGCGGCGTGATTACTGCCGGTAATGCCAGCCAGCTTTCCGACGGGGCCTCGGCTTCGGTGCTGATGGACAGCAAGCTGGCCGAGCAAAAGGGTTTGGAGCCTCTGGGTGCCTATCGCGGCATGGCAGTGGCCGGAGTCGACCCTGATGAAATGGGTATTGGTCCGGTCAAGGCAGTGCCCAAACTCCTGCAACGCTTCGGACTGGGCATGGATGACATCGGCTTATGGGAACTGAACGAAGCCTTCGCCGTCCAGGTCATCTATTGCCGTGACCAGTTGGGCATTCCCGATGAATTGCTCAACGTCAATGGCGGCGCCATCTCCATCGGCCACCCGTATGGCATGAGCGGTGCACGCATGGTTGGTCATGCCCTGATCGAAGGCAAGCGCCGGGGCGCCAAATACGTTGTCTGCACCATGTGTGTTGGCGGCGGCATGGGAGCCGCTGGCCTGTTCGAAGTGTATTGATCCCGGCCTGTCGCTGCCCAGCGCGCAAGCCTGTCCGGTGCTTACCGGGGCTAGTCCGGCCCCGGTTTTACCGCTCCCCGTCTGGCCTTCTTGTCACTCTGCTTTTGCTTTTCCTTCAAGCGCCTCTCTTTGGCCGCCCGGCCGGGCCGGGTGGCAATGCGTTGGCGGGGCGCCTGGGCATACTGATTGATCAGGGTTTCCAGCCGCTCAATGGCATCCAGCCGGTTTTTCTCCTGACTGCGATAGCGCTGTGCCTTGATCACAATCACACCGTCGCGGCTGAGGCGGCGATCACCACTGTTCAGCAGCCGTGTCTGTACGGCATCGGGGAGGCAAGAGGCGGCCAGATCGAATCGCAATTCGATGGCGGTGGCCACTTTATTGACATGTTGGCCACCGGGGCCGCTGGCTCTGATGGCTGTGATTTCCATGGCGGCCGGGTCGGCTTTCAATCGTGACATGGCTTTCTCTTCATTCTCCCGCAAGTGACTTGTTCGCCAAGCCGCTTTTCTTGATTCACCTGCCTGACTGGGGTAATGTCAGGCTTGCTCCATTCACCCTGCAGGCGACAGAAACAGTTTTAATTTTAATAACTTAGCCGACCATAAACCCAGTCACAACCAAAGAATCTGCCTATGAAAATGCCTCTTGGAAAACTGCCTGAATCGCTGCGTTACATTCTGGCTGCGCTGGCCCTGCTCATGGCTGGCCAGTCCCAGGCCCAGGAACCCATCCGAATTGCCTTCATTGACCCCCTCTCCGGCACCTTTGCTTCAGTCGGAACCAGTGGCCTGACCCAATTACAGTTTGCGGCAGACTATCTGTACAACGACAAGGGCGGCATCCTCGGGGGCCGCATGATAGAGATCGTTCCCTTTGACAACAAGCAAAGCCCCACCGAGACCCAGATTCAGTTTCGCCGCGCCATCAGTGAGGATATTCGCATTGTTTTCCAGGGCAACAGTTCGGCGGTGGCCAATACTCTGCACGATGCCGTGACCCGACACAACCGCCGCAATCCCGGTCAGGAAATTCTGCAGATCAATTACTCGGCGGTAGACCCTATTCTCACCAACGAAGAATGCAGTTTCTGGCATTTCCGCTTTGACTCCCATGCCATCATGAAACTGGAGGTACTGACTGACTTCATTGCCGCCAATGAAGAGATCAAGAGCCTCTACGTTATCGGCCAGGATTATTCCTTTGGTCATGTGGTGTCCGAGACTACCGAGCAGATGATGGCGCAGAAACGGCCTGATCTGGAAATCGTCGGCAATGAATTTCATCCCATAGGTCAGGTCAAGGATTTCACCCCCTACGTCACCAAAATTGTCTCCTCCGGGGCAGATGCTGTACTGACAGGAAACTTCGGTGCCGACATGGTGTCTCTGGCACGATCTATCATCGATTCCGGCCTCGAGATTCCCATCTATACTTTTTATGCGGCCTACGACGGCATCACTGCTACTCTGGGGGAGGATGGCAAAGACCAGATTCACCTGGTGCACAATGAAACTGCCAACCCGATCCCCACCGAAGAGCGCCGTGCCTTTAATCTGGCCTTCAAGGCAGAGCATCCGGACCGTGACGTCACCCAGCCCCGTATTGTTAACGCTCTGTCCATGCTGGTGAAGGCCATGGAAGAAAGCCAGAGCACCGAACCGGCTGCAATTGCCAGCGCTCTGGAAGACATGCGATTCACCACGCTGACCGGCGATCAGGCCTGGATGCGAGCCGATGACCACCAGTTGTTTCAGTCCTTGCACATCTCGGTCCATACCGATGAGGGCATTGAATTTGATGCTGACAATTCCGGTTTCGGCTTGCGCACTATTCACACGGTAGCGCCCGAGGACAATCTCATCGAAACCAGTTGCCGTATGCGGCGACCCCGCTAGGATTGTCTCCATCAGAGTCTTTGCCTCACTGCTCAAGCCCAGGCCACAATGATTGAAGTCTTGATTTTTGCCACCTTGAATGGCCTGGTTACAGGCCTGTTACTGTTCATGCTGGCCAGTGGCCTGACTCTGATTTTCAGCATGATGGGCGTGCTCAATTTCGCCCATGCCAGCTTCTATATGCTGGGCGCCTATTTCGCCTACTCTATAAGTCTCTATCTCGGGTTTTGGGGCGGCTTGTTATTTGCCCCCCTGATAGTGGGTGTACTTGGCGCCTTGATTGAACGCTATGGCCTGCGTAAGGTGCATGACTCCGGCCATGTAGCAGAACTGGTATTCACTTTCGGGCTGGCATTTCTGATCGAGGAAGCTGTGCAGTTTTTCTGGGGGCCCGATACCAAAAACTACCAGACACCGGATCTCCTCGATTTTCCTCTGTTTACTCTGTTTGGTCAGGAATTTTCTGCCTACCGTGGTTTCATGATCACGATTTCCGTAGGAATCTTTGTGGCGCTCTACTATGTCCTGACGCGCAGTCGTATCGGCATCATTATTCAGGCCGCTATAACCCACCCTAATACGGTGGCCAATCTCGGTCACAATGTGCCACTGATCTTCATGCTTGTGTTCGGGGTGGGTACCGCCTTGGCAGGGGTAGCTGGCGTTATCGCCGGGCCGGTGCTGACCACTTTCCCCGGCATGGCTCTGGTGCTTGGCAGCATCGTCTTTGTGATCGTGGTGATTGGCGGCCTGGGCTCGCTGGCCGGTGCCTTTATCGCCTCCTTGTTGATTGGCCTGTTGCAGTCCTACGCCATTGCTTCCGATGTCGGCATGGCTGATTTGCTAAACCTGTTGGGACTGGAGTTTGCCCGTGATCATCCCCTTGATGATCTGTGGACCTTGACCCTGCCTCAGATTGCCCCGCTGCTGCCCTATTTGCTGCTGGTACTGGTGTTGATCTTTCGGCCCTCTGGACTGATGGGCAAGCGCGAACAATGAAAACACTAGTGAAAAAAATTTCGCCCTGGATCGGCTATTTATTGCTGCTTCTGCTCTTGCCGCAGTTTTTTGATTCAGTGCTGGCGGTTTCCATCTTCAATCAGATGGCGATTGCCATCGTCTTTGCCCTGTCCTATAACATGTTGCTGGGCCAGGGGGGCATGCTGTCCTTTGGCCATGCGGTGTATTTCGGGCTCGGGGGCTTCCTGGCAGTGCATGCCCTGATACTGATCGAGTTTGAAACCCTCACTTTTTCAATCATCTACATCCCCCTGGTGGGCGGCCTGTTTGGTCTGCTGGCAGCACTGTTTATTGGCAGTTTCTCAACCCGCAAGGCCGGCACCGTCTTTGCCATGATCTCCCTGGGCGTCGGTGAACTGATCGCTGCCTCTTCCCTGATCTTTGTTTCCTTTTTTGGGGGCGAAGCCGGGGTCAGTGGCGACCGAACCTATGGTCCTCCGTTTTTCGGTGTGGAGTTTTTCCAGAATATCGAGATTTATTACCTGGCCGCCGCCTGGGTCTTCATTGCCACCCTGTTTATGTATCTGTTTACCCAGACGCCAGCCGGACGAATGGCCAATGCCGTGCGTGACAACCCCGAGCGGGCTGAATTCATTGGCTACAGTGCCCGCTGGGTGCGCTTTATCTCCTTTGCTGCGGCAGGTTTCTTTGCCGGCGTGGCTGGAGGCCTGTTTGCCCTCAACTACGAATTTATAACCGAAGAGAATCTCAATGCGGTGACTTCGGGCCGGGTACTGTTGATGGCCTATATAGGAGGCCTGGGTTATTTCATTGGTCCGATTATCGGCGCCGTCGTGCTGACTCTGATGAATTCACTGTTGAGCAATTACACTGAATTGTGGATGCTCTATCTGGGCATATTGTTCGTGCTGACAGTCATGTTCCTGCCCCGCGGTTTTGCCGGATTTATCATGATGCACCAACTGGCCTGGACCCGGGGCAAATTGAAGAGCCTTGCCCTTCCCTATGTCAAAACCGGTGTCCCGGCCACCGTATTCCTGGCCATTTGTGTCGCACTGATCGAATTGAGCCATGTTGAGGGTGAAGCCTTGCACTATCTGGGTTTGGAGCTTAGTCAGGATTCCGGTCTTACCTGGGCCCTGCTGCTGATTGCAGCCACGGCAGCCTTTATTGCCACACGCAAAACCTTGCCGCAATTGCGTAATGCCTGGATTGAGGCCAATCACATGGAAGACTCTTCCGGAGAGGCTGACCCATGACTGTCCTCAGCCTCAGGAATGTGCACAAGAATTTTGGCGAGACCAGCATTATTCGCGGTGTTGATCTCGACATCCATGAAGGGGAAAAACACGCCATTATTGGCCCCAATGGAGCAGGCAAATCCACCCTATTCCATCTGATCAGCGGCCGCTATCATGTGAGCTCTGGCACCATTCTCTACAAAGACGAGGAAATCCAGAACAAGACACCCTATGAGATCAATCGTCTGGGTCTGGCAAGAAGCTTTCAGGTTACCAATATCTTTCCACGCCTGAATGTCTTTGAAAATATTCGCTGCGCCTTGCTGTGGAGTCATGGCTATGCCTACTCCTTCTGGCAATTACTGGGGCGCCAGCAGGCACTGAACGATAATGCAATGGAGGTTCTGCAGCAGATCGGCCTGGAGAACCGCGCCAATTATCCGGCCGGCGAGCTGGCCTATGCGCAGCAGAGAGCCCTGGAACTGGGCATTGCAGTGGCCAGCGGCGCCGATCTGATCATGCTGGATGAACCGGTTGCCGGCATGAGCCATAGCGAGGCCGAAAAAGCGGTGCAACTGATCCGCAAGATAACCCAGGGCAAAACCCTGATCATGGTTGAACATGATATGAATATCGTCTTCGACGTTGCCGATAAAATTTCAGTGCTGGTATACGGCGAGATCATCGCCAGTGACAGCCCGGAAAACATTCGCGGCAATGCCAGGGTTCAGGAGGCCTATCTGGGCGAGGTGGTGAGCGGTGCTTGAAGTCAAAGATCTGCACGCCTATTACGGCAAGAGCCATATTCTGCAGGGCGTCAATTTCTCTGT
>JALEHB010000084.1 GCA_022763285.1 Pseudomonadales bacterium
GAAGAGACGGAACTGGACAGTTTTCTTGCCGAGCTGGCCGAAGCCATCAACCCCGCCGATATTCAACTGGGCACTATCAATGGTCAGGATTCTCTCAGCCAGGGCTTCAGTGCGGCGGGAGGCGCGTCGGTAAACTTCGACCCGGCCACCGGCACCATCTATCTCAGCCTGCCACTGGCAGACAACAATGACAGTGAAAGTCTGCAAGGCTTCGCGGCCCTGAGTACCGCCAAACAGATTCCCAGCCGGGTCACTTCTGCCAGAATCGTTGCCGCCAGTTTTCCTTCCGGCATCAGTATCAAGAGTGATGGCTCGGCGGTGATTACCGAGGCGCGCATCGCCTCGATCATCGTGCCGGCCTCCCATGATGCCATTCACTTCTATGCTGATCTGCGCAAGCTCGGTTATATCACCTCGGTGGGCAAGGACGGCAATGTGCTGATACACGATGAGGCGCTGAAGTTTTCCGCCAGTTTTGATTTTCTCGGGTCGGAAACTGGCGGCCAGCCACGTGCCAGCACCAGTATCGGCCTGCCCAGCGGTAGCGATGAGGGCGACCCCGACTATCACTTCACAGTGCATTATCGCGATGGCAGCAGTCAGGTGTTGCAGCCCTTTGTGTCGGCCAATAATTTTGTCGCCTCGGTGAAAGCCCTTGGAGCTACGCTCAGTACCGACCGCAATAGCGGCATTATTCTCATCAGTGAGGGTGATACTGACTATCGCTTTCGCCCGGCCTATTTCGTGCAAAGCATGACTGATGAGCAATACAGTTACTGGCAAGCAAACCAGGATCAGTCCGGACTGGCCTACCGGGTAGTCGCAGGTAATGGGGATGGCATCAGTGATATTGAAATACTGTCCAGCGACGGCGCACAGCTACTCTATGGTCTGATGGGGAATTGACTGCGCCGTCGCCCAGGCAGCTGGCGCCAGACATCTGGCAATTAGTAAATTGTAACTTGTTCCTTGTAACTACAGGGAGGTTTGCACCGCCGCCACAACCGCGGCGGCGCGAGCCCTGGCTTCGTCACAATCTGCAGCCCGGGCCAGGGCCACGCCCATGCGACGCTTGCCGGCCACTTCCGGCTTGCCAAACAAGCGCAGGGCTGTATCCGGCTCACTCAAAGCCTGGTGCAAATTGGCAAAGCTGACCTGCTCTGATTCGCCTTCCACCATGATCACCGCCGAGGCCGACGGGCCATGAAAATGGATATTGGGAATGGGCAGACCAAGAATGGCGCGGGCATGCAGGGCAAATTCTGACAGGTCCTGGGAAATCAGGGTTACCATGCCGGTGTCATGGGGACGAGGCGAGACTTCACTGAAAATTACCTCGTCACCCCTGATAAAAAACTCCACGCCAAATATGCCACGACCCTGCAAGGCATCGGTTACTTTTTCAGCCACTTCCCGGGAACGGGACAGTGCCAGTTCGCTCATGACCTGGGGCTGCCATGACTCACGGTAGTCGCCCTCTTCCTGACGATGACCAATGGGTTCACAGAAACTCACCCCGTCTACATGGCGTACCGTCAGCAGGGTAATCTCGAAATCGAAATCCACAAAGCCCTCAATAATGACCCGGTCAGCCCCGGCACGGCCACCAGACTGAGCCGTCTCCCAGGCCTGGTCAATCTGCTCCGCCTTAGTCACCGTGGACTGGCCTTTGCCGGAAGAACTCATGATGGGTTTGACCACACAGGGCAAGCCAATCTCGGCAACAGCCTGGCGATACTCCTCGAGTGTTCCGGCAAAACGGTAGCTGGAAGTGGGCAACTGAAGCTCTTCGGCTACCAGACGGCGAATACCTTCCCGGTTCATGGTGAGACTGGCGGCACGAGCGGTGGGGATAATAGTAAAACCCTCCTGCTCCAGCTCCAGTAGCACATCAGTGGCAATTGCTTCGATTTCCGGCACTACATAATGGGGCTTTTCCAGCTCGATTACCCGGCGCAGTTCCTTGCCGTCGAGCATGGAGAAGCAGTGACTGCGATCGGCCACCTGCATGGCCGGCGCATTGGCATAACGGTCGCAGGCAATTACTTCCACACCAAGGCGCTGCAGCTCGATTACCACCTCTTTGCCCAGCTCGCCCGAACCCAGCATCAGCACCCGGGTGGCGGTGTCGGAAAAGGGGGTGCCAATTTCAGGAGACTCTGTATCAGGAGTACTTTTATTATCTATCATGGCGTTCTGCCTCCTTCTCACCGGCGTCAGCTGCGATCCCGGCTGGCTGCCCATCTTCTGCCTCACCCTGAGTTGCAGCTTCTCCATCATCATCCTCATCATCGGCTTCAATCATCATGATCTCTTCCAGTGACAGGCCAGTGAGGCGCTTGATGCCGGCGATGAGATACCACATCACAGCAAAGGTAAACACCATCAAAGGCAAGGCGATAAAGGCAAAGCCCAGCCAGGTCATATCGGCAATCTGCTCATTGAGAATGGCCTGACGTTCCAGCTCCGGCAAGGCGGTATCGATCTGCGTGAAGACGCGAATAGCAATGACGAAATTGAGAAAACTGCTAATGGCAAAGGACACCGCCATGAGCTTGGTGGACTTGCGCAGATGGGCAAAAAAAGCGCCCTCCTTGCCCAGTTCCGTCAGGCGCAGGCTGATGCGCTGCATGTCCAGGGCTCCGGTATCCACTGCCATCAGCTTCATCAGGGGATTGCGGGTGAAGGCGGAAACATAGACGGCAATGCCGATCAAAGCCGGGAATGTGGCCTCCTTGATGGCGAACCAGATGCCCTCCAGCTGAAACAGGCCCATGCCGCCGGTGAAGCCCACATTGACGATACCCAAAAGGGACAGCCAGTTTTTCTTCTTGCGGGTCAGATAATCATAGATGCCATAGCCCAGCGGAAAGGCCAGGGCCACCAGCAGCGCGATCAGAGGGCCATTTTCGTCCAGACGCCGGGTTAGCTGGTTCAGGATGAACACCGGAATAAGGATATTGAACAGGATGTTGATCCAGGGGTTTTCGGGCTTCTGGGCCTGGGGCCGGGCCTGGGTATCGGGCTGTGTTTCGGGCTTGGATTCGGACTGCTGGGACATGACTTCAGGTACTGACGGATGAGTGGCAGGGCCCTGGAGCCCCGGGATTTGTTGCGAAGTCTAGCAAAAGCCCCCGCCGAATGCTTGCTGCAGGCCGAAAAGCCGCCAAATTCGGGCACTCTGCCCGCCCCGGATTTCCCCTAAAGTTCTGCCGGGTGGCATCCGTAGTCATTCCTGATTTTAGTTTATTGCAGAAGGTGAGCCTTGGCGGCAAGCCTTCACGTTCCTTGGGCTTCTGCCGCGCAAGTGGGGAA
>JALEHB010000085.1 GCA_022763285.1 Pseudomonadales bacterium
ATGCTTTCGCCGCTGTCGGCCTCGATTTCCGCGCCTTCCGGGCAGATCACTTCATGGGGCAAGAACTTCAGTTTTGGCATAGGATGATCCTGATTTCCAATGAAACCTGAGGATAACCGCAGGTTTATTCCTTTGATGATTCAACTTCTTCGATGCGCTCTCCACGCAGGGCCCGGGAGATGTGCAGATCCATGCGCCGCGCCGCAAACTGGCCACTGAGGCGATTGAGCGCTTCACTCTGCTCATGGATGGCATTGCGATCGCCGCTGTCGATGGCCTGTTCCAGTTCAGCGACTGCCTTGTCCAGTGCCGCCCGCTCCTCCTGATCCAGCAATTCACCGTCCTGTGCCTCGGCGGCGCGAATGGCATCCACCAGTTGCCGGGCCTCCACCTGGGCTTCAACCAGAGCCCGAATCTTCATGTCTTCCTCGGCATGATCCTGGCTGGCCTTCAGCATCTGCTCAATATCCTCGCTACCCAATCCATAGCTGGGTTTCACCTGGATTTCGGCCAGCTTGCCGGTACTGAGCTCTTCGGCTGTGACGCTCAGCAGGCCATCGGCATCCACCTGAAAAGTCACCCTGATCTTGGCGGCACCGGCCACCATAGGCGGAATATCCCGTAATTCGAATCGTGCCAGAGAGCGACAATCCTTCACCAGTTCCCGCTCCCCCTGAACCACATGCAGGGACATGGCCGTCTGGCCGTCCTTGAAAGTGGTGAATTCCTGGGCCCGGGCCACGGGAATGGTGGTGTTGCGGGGTATAATCTTTTCCACCAGCTCACCCATTGTCTCAATCCCCAGAGACAGGGGGTTGACGTCCAGCAACAGAAAACTGTCGGGCGACTTGTTGCCAATCAGCACATCTGCCTGGATACCCGCACCGATGGCTACCACCTTGTCCGGGTCGATATCGGTCAATGGCTCGCGGCCAAAAAACTCCGCCACCGCCGCGCGCAGCACCGGCATTCGAGTGGCTCCGCCCACCATGACGATATTGTCAATCTCAGACTTGTCCAGGCCGGCATCCCGGATTACCCGGCGACAGGTATTGATGGTGCGCGCCACCAAATCCTTGCTCAGGGCGGCAAATTCCCCGGCGTCCACAGTCAGTGTCTGCCCCCGAAAAGATACCTCGACCCGGTCCTGTTCACTCAGACTGTGGCGGGCCGCATTGGCAAGGCGCAATAATTCGCCATGTTCCTGATTGGAAAGCTCTGCAGTCAGTCCGGCCTGGCTGGCAAGATGAGCCACCAGAATCTGGTCAAAATCATCGCCACCCAGATTGGTGTCGCCACCGGTGGCCAGGACTTCGAAGACACCCTTGGTCAGACTGAGCAGGGACACATCAAAGGTGCCACCACCGAGATCAAACACAATAATATTGCCCTGGTCCTGACTATCCAGACCATAGGCCACCGCCGCTGCCGTCGGTTCATTCAACAGACGCAGGACTTCCAGACCGGCAAGCTTGGCGGCATCCTTGGTTTGCTGACGCTGGGCGTCATTGAAATAGGCCGGTACGGTAATGACCACCCCTTCCAGCGTGCCTTTCAGCCGTGCCTCGGCAATATCGCCGAGACGGCGAAGAATATCGGCAGAGACTTCCACCGGGTCCTTGCTGCCCGCCGCGGTCATGATGGCCGGCGAGCCATCTCCCCGGCTGTCATCAAACTGATACTGGCGAAACTGGTGTGAGTTCTTTAACTCATCAAGACTGTGGCCGAGCAGGCGCTTGGCTGAAATGATGGTATTGGCCGGGTCTTCGATAGCAGCCTGTTTCGCATCACTGCCAACCAGCGGCTGCTGACCGGCGCGGTATTGCACCACCGAGGGCAACAGAGCGCGCCCCTGCTCATCGGTAAGCACTTCGACCTTGCCCCCGCAACTGGCAGACACCAGGGAATTGGTAGTACCGAGATCGATGCCAACCGCCAGGCGGTGCGCTGGTTTTGCCGGCTTGCCACCCGGTTCCGATATTTGTAAAAGTGCCATGTCAGATTGCTTTGTCGCTGTTGTCTCGTTTCATTTGCCGACTCGCCAGCAGCGAGCCCCGTAAGCAGGCCTTGCTGAGCGCGCTAGTAACCCAGGCGCTGTTCTTCACCCTGATCAATTTCCTTGAGCAGCTTGTGCAGAAATTGCATCTCATGAAATACTTTTTTCGCGGCCTGTACCTCTCCGGCTTCCAGGGCCGTGGCGAACTGTTGCTGGCGGGCCGCGAATTTCTCCTGCACCTCGGCCTTGAGCTCTTCCAGGCGCGGTAATGCCGATTCATCGCCTGGCAATTCGTCCAGCGACTCTCTTAACTGCATCTGCTCCATGAGCAGTTCCATGCCCAGATCGGCCTGACTCACCTGCTCGGTATCTTCACCGTGCAGTTGCAGCAAATAGGCCGCCCGGGCCAGGGGCTGTTTGAGGGTGTTATAGGCTTCGTTGATCAGGCTGGTGAACTGTACTGCTTTCAGCCTTTCACTTTCTTCGGCGCCGGCAAAGCGATCCGGATGTGATTCACTCTGCAATTGCCGATAGCGATCTCCCAGCTTGTCGACATCCACGTCGAAACTCTGGTTCAGATCGAAAAGCTGGAAAAAATTTTGCCTGTTGCCTTGCACGATGAGACCGAATTGAATACCGGGAGCTTGAGAATAGGATTTAAATGTCTGCTATCTAAAACAGAAACAGGGGCAGATAACAGACTGCCCCTGAACTGGATCTGACCACTGGAGATCACTCCCCGCCAGCGGCCACCTCAAACACTGAAACTCTCGCCGCAACCACACTCACCTTTGGAATTGGGATTCCTGAATTCGAATCCTTCATTGACGCCCTGCTTGACGAAATCCATTTCGGTACCATCGATATAGGCCAGACTCTTGGGGTCTACCACTATCTTCACACCTTCGGCCTCGAATACCTGATCGCCAACCTCCAGTTTGTCGACAAACTCCAGCACATAGGCCATACCCGAGCATCCGGTGGTGGTAACACCAACCCGAATACCCAGCCCATGACCACGGTCTTCCAGTTGCCTGGCGACGTGACGCGCTGCATTTTCGGTAATAGAAATGGCCATTGCTAACTCCGTTTACTCTGCTGCTTCTTCGCTCAGACCACGCTTCTTTTTCACGTCGTCGATGGCAGCCTTGATAGCATCTTCGGCCAGCACCGAGCAGTGAATCTTCACCGGTGGCAGGCCCAACTCATCAGCGATATCCTTGTTCTTGATGGCTGTTGCCTCATCCAGGGAACGACCCTTGACCCACTCGGTGAGCAGGGAGCTGGAGGCAATGGCAGAGCCACAGCCATAGGTCTTGAATTTGGCATCCTCGATGACGCCATCGTCATTGACCCGAATCTGCAGACGCATCACGTCGCCGCAGGCGGGAGCACCAACCATGCCGGTACCCACATTGCTGTCGGCGTCATCCATCTTGCCGACATTGCGCGGGTTCTCGTAGTGGTCAATTACCTTATCTGAATATGCCATGTTTACCTCTTCTGCCTAGTGGGCAGCCCATTGAACTTGACTCAGGTCGACACCGTCCTTGTACATATCCCAAAGCGGTGACAACTCACGCAGTTTCGCAACTGCTTCATGAATTTTTTCGATTGCGTAATCGATCTCTTCTTCCTTGGTGAAACGCCCGATGGTAATGCGCAGGGAGCTGTGGGCCAATTCATCGTTCAGACCCAGTGCCCGCAGCACATAGGAGGGCTCCAGACTGGCGGACGTACAGGCCGAACCGGAGGAAACCGCCAGATCCCGCAGCGCCATCATCAGGGACTCACCCTCAACAAAATTGAAGCTGATATTGAGATTGCCGGCGATACGGTGATCAAGATCACCATTGATATACACCTCTTCAATATCCTTCAAGCCTTCCAGCAGACGGTTGCGCAGTGCCAGAATGCGGGCATTCTCTTCCTGCATCTCTTCCCTGGCAATGCGGTAGGCCTCACCCATGCCAACGATCTGATGGGTCGGCAAGGTACCGGAACGCATGCCACGCTCGTGACCGCCGCCATGCATTTGTGGCTCAATTCTCACCCGGGGCTTGCGCCGCACATAGAGGGCGCCAATGCCTTTCGGCCCATACACTTTGTGGGCAGTCAGGGACATCAGGTCCACTTTCATTGTTTCCAGATCGATAGCGATCTTACCGGTACTCTGGGCGGCATCGACATGGAAAAGCACTTTGGCGGCGCGGGTGATCTCGCCAATTGCTTCAATATCATTGATCACACCAATCTCATTGTTGACGTGCATCAGGGACACCAGGATGGTGTCTTCACGAATCGCTTCTTTCACAGCCTCAGGAGTAATCAGGCCATCGCTGCCCGGCTCAAGATAAGTCACTTCGAAGCCTTCCCGCTCCAGATGGCGGCAACTGTCCAGCACCGCCTTGTGTTCGATCTTGGAGGTAATGATGTGCTTGCCTTTCTTGCTGTGGAAATGGGCCACACCCTTGATCGCCAGGTTATCTGCCTCGGTGGCGCCGGAAGTCCAGACGATTTCCCGTGGGTCACAGTTAATCAGGTCCGCCACATGCTTGCGGGCTGTCTCCACCGCCTCTTCGGCCTTCCAGCCGAACATATGGGAACGGGAAGCCGGATTACCGAAATTGGCTTCCAGAGTCAGACACTCAGCCATCTTCTCGGCGACCCTGGGGTCGACCGGCGTGGTGGATGAATAGTCGAAATAAATGGGAAATTGCATGCTGTGCTCCAAATTAGTCGCTAGTGGGTGCTGGCGGACACCCGTAATTCTTCAAGATCGCCACCGTCAACATCATGACCGTTCTCGCTGACGATCAGCTGCTTGCGATCCTGCTCATCGGCGATCTGCCGTATCTCATTTCTGGCGACCAGATCCGCCAGACTGATCCCTTCCAGAAAATGGTGAATCTGCTCGCTCAGATCCGACCACAGATAATGGGTCAGGCAGATCTCGCCACCCTGACAGTCACCGGCGCCCCGACATTTTGTGGTATCCACTGATTCATTGACGGCATCGATGATCTGGGCGATGAATATCGCCGCGGAATTCCGCTGCAGCTTATAGCCGCCTCCGGGACCGCGTACACTGCTCACCAGTGAACTCTTGCGCAGCTTCGCAAACAGCTGCTCAAGATAGGACAATGATATCGCCTGTCGCCGCGAGATATCAGCCAGGCTGATGGGCCCCTGATTCTCATGCAGCGCCAGATCAAGCATGGCTGTGACGGCGTATCGGCCCTTGGTTGTAAGTCGCATGAATTATCGGCTTTTTCACTCTTTGACAGGGCGAATTATCAAATACCCAAGTGAATTAGTCAAGTATTGCCAGGCTCTGGCAAGGCCAGGGGGTCAGGCTGCAGGCCGCACCGGCTCTGGGCTGGGGATCAGGACCGGGCCTGGTGAATGAGGGTGGAAGGGGCTTTGCCGAAATGCTCGTCCAGCTTGTAGCCAAGGGGACGCAGCAGCGCGGCAATAAGGGCAAGATGATGCACACTGTGACTGACCAGACTCATCAATTCGCGCTCCATGGAGCTGCTGACGGTGACAGCCTGCTGGCCCGGATGCACCGATTCGCTCACCAGCAGGGCTGCGGCCTCGGCAGGGGCATTGTCAGGCTGCAATTGTTGCAGGCGCCTGCGGATTGAGTTGAGGGCAAAAGCGGCCGAATCCGGGTTCTGCTCCAGAGCCGGGTCGCGGCGACGCTTGTCGTAATCGATGCGGGCCTCGGGCAGGCCATTGAGCAAGCTCTGGAAAC
>JALEHB010000086.1 GCA_022763285.1 Pseudomonadales bacterium
AATCCTTGGGTTATGGCTTAAATGATTCACCGGCCGGGCTGGCGGCCTGGATCGTGGAGAAATTTCACGGCTGGACCGACATGCCCCAGGGCGCCGATGGCGATCTCGACAATCATTTCAGCAAGGATGCTCTGCTGACCAATATCGCTATCTACTGGTTTACCGAAACCATTACCTCCTCCGCACGCATCTATTATGAGAACCGCAATACCCCACCGATCAAAGCCATGGACTACATCGATGTGCCTACCGGCGCGGCTATTTTCCCGGCCGAAATCTTCATCACACCGAGGGCCTGGGCCGAGGCGGCCTACGACCTGCGTCACTGGACTGTAATGCCACAGGGCGGTCACTTTGCCGCCCTGGAACAACCGGAACTGTATCTTGCCGACTTGCGTGAATTCTTCGGGCAGTTCCGGCCCTGAATACGGCAAGGGGTACGGCAAGGAGTACGGCAAGAACTGCTATAACTCATGGGACAATCGTGCAGTTTCATCTTGTAACTGCCTGAAATACGGTAAACTTGCGGTACATCAATGGCGCAGCAACAACAGCAAATTAGGCTTGAAACAAGCAGGGGCTCAGAGAAACTATGACTGACATCGCACAATCGCAGACCCAGGAAATGAAGGGCGTGCTGGCCTGGATTGAACGCTCCGGTAATCGCCTGCCCGACCCGGTGTTTATATTCGTCTGGTGTATAGCCGCCGTGGTGCTGATCAGCGTCATTGCGGCACTGCTTGGTGTCTCCGCCCAGCATCCCACCCAGGTGGATGCCGCCGGCAATGCCGTCATCGTCAGCGCCGAAAGCCTGCTCTCGGCAGCCAATATTCAGCGCCTGCTGGTGGAAATGCCCGGCACCTTCACTTCATTCCATCCGCTGGGTTATGTGCTGGTGGTCATGCTGGGAGCTGGCGTAGCGGAACGCTCCGGTCTGTTCGCCGCCGCCATGAGCGGTGCCATCGCCCGCGCTCCCAAGGCCCTGCTCACTCCGGCCGTGGCCTTTATCGGCATGATGGGTAACCTCGCCACCGACGCTGCCTATGTGGTGCTGATTCCCCTGGCCGGTGTGATCTTCGCCGCCGCCGGTCGCCATCCCATTGCCGGTATTGCCGCCGCCTTTGCCGGGGTCTCCGGTGGCTTTTCCGCCAACCTGCTGCCGGGTCAGCTGGATGCCCTGCTGTTCGGCATTACCGAAGCGGCAGCAGAAACCATCATGCCGGGTTTTGATGCCAATATCGCCGGCAATGCCTTCTTTATTATTGCTATGACTTTCGTGTTCCTGCCGGTGATCTGGTACGTCACCGACAAAATGATCGAGCCTCGTCTGGCACCCATCATGCCCGGCGAAATGGAAAGCAGTACTGCCGGCGTCATCAAGGATCCGGACAGTTCACTGAGCGAGACCGAACGTAAGGGTCTGCGCCGCGCCGGTCTGGCCTGTCTCGGGGTGATTCTGGTCTGGGTATACCTCTGTGTGGGACCTGGCACCCCGCTTATAGATGAGACTGCCTCGCCGGAAGCCAGGCTGAACCCCCTGTTTCAATCCCTGGTGGCTGGCTTCTTTATTCTTTTTCTGGCCGCCGGCTGGGCCTACGGTTCTGCTGCCGGCAGTGTTGGTTCGCACCGCGACATCGTCAAGATGATGAGCGAGGCCATGGGTGATCTGGCCTATTATCTGGTACTGGCCTTTGCCGCTGCGCATTTTGTTGCCATGTTCAACTGGTCCAATCTGGGCCTTATCTTCGCCATCAATGGTGCCGCTTTTCTGGAAGGCTCGAATCTGCCTGACGCCCTGTTGCTGGCCATTATTATTCTGTTCGGTTCCTTCGTGAACCTGTTCGTGGGCAGTGCCAGTGCCAAATGGGCGCTGCTGGCACCGGTGCTGGTGCCCATGCTGATGCTGCTTGGCATCAGCCCCGAGATGAGCACCGCCGCCTACCGTGTCGGTGATGGCGCCACCAATATCATCACCCCGTTGATGCCCTATTTCCCCTTGATCCTGGTGTTCTGTCAGCGCTGGCAGAAAGACTTCGGTATCGGCAGCCTGGCAGCCACCATGCTGCCCTATTCCATTCTGCTACTGATCACCGGCATCACCATGACGATCATCTGGGTTGTACTGGGAATTCCTCTGGGCCCCAATGCGCCAGTGGAATTCAGTTTGAATTGAGGAGTTGTTAATGAAACTAAAATCGATATTGCCCCTGGTATTAGGGCTGGTTTGTGCGCCAGCACTGGCTCAGGATGTGGACTATCCGGATGAGTTTGACGAGCCCATGGGGCTGCACCCTGAATCCATGGGCGATTTTCATTACCCGATATCCAGCGACTCGGAGCTGGCCCAGGAATATTTCGATCAGGGCTTTCAGCTCATGTACGCCTTTGCCAAGACCGATGCCGCCCGTTCCTTTTACGCCGCCCACCAGGCCGATCCCGATTGCGCCATTTGTTACTGGGGTGAAGCCTGGGCCTGGGGCTCCTATCTCAATGGCGCCATGACCACTGCCGAGGCACCCCGCGCCTGGCATGCCCTGCAACAGGCCCTGGCCCATATCGACAGTGCCAGCGCCAAGGAAGCGGACATGATCCGCGCACTGGAATCACGTTATGTCGAGGATTTCGATCCTGCCGAACGTCGACAACAGGATGAGGCCTATGCCGAGGCCATGGCAGATCTGGCGGCCGAATATCCCGAAGACCTGGACATCCAGACTCTCTATGCCGATGCCCTGTTCCTTCTGGAAGAGCGACGTGGCTATCGCAGCCTGGAAGACCCCAATGTGATTCGTCTGCATGGCGTCCTGCTCGGCGTGCTTGAAAAAGACATCCGGCACCCTGGCGCCTGTCACTTGCTGATTCACGCCACCGAATCGACTCCTACTCCGGAACTGGCCGCTCCCTGTGCCCGCTTCCTCGGTTACTCCATTCCCGGTGCCAGCCACATCAATCACATGCCCAGTCACACCTGGAATGAAATGGGCTTGTGGCATGATGCGGTTCGCTCCAATACCATCGCCTGGCATTCGGACCAGAAGGCAGCCTTTGGTCAGGGTTTTGCCATTTACCCCACCCATAACCTCACCATGCTTTATTATGCTGCCGCCATGGGAGGCGAAAGCGCCTCGTCCATTCAGGCGGCCAAGGATCTGGCCAAGCTCAATGGCAATACTGCCATGTGGGCCATGTCCCTGGTGCGTTTCGGTCGCTTCGATGAAGTCATGGAACTGGATCAGGCGCCCAATGGCGAAGTCAATCGTGCCATGTATGATTTCTCCAAGGCCTATGCTGCCCTCAAGGAAGGCGATGTAGACCAGGCCCGTGCGGCCCAGGCCGAACTGGCGGAGCTGACGGAAACCACCACTTCCCGCTTCCGCTTTCACGACGGTGCCGACATCATTGGCACCCTGGCCCATATTCTGGCCGGAGAAATTCTCTGGAGCGAAGGTAATATCGAGGGCGCCGCGGCGGAGTTTCGCACCGCCACGGACTACTATGACAGCCTGAATTATGACGAGCCGGAGCCTCTGCCATTTTCACCGCGCCATTGGTTGGGTGCCGCCTATATTGAGCTGGGCGCCTATGATCGTGCGGTGCAGGAATACCGCATCGACCTGCAGGATCATCCTCATAATATCTGGGCATTGTTCGGCATTCAGCAGGCGCTGAAAGCTACCGGTGACAGTGATCCGGTGGTGGACAAGGATCTGTTCGAAGCCTTTTCCTACGCCGATATCTGGCTGCCTTCCACCAAATTCTAGTCAGTATTCTTTTAACCATGCGTAGCCGCTTCGTTTGACTGTAGTAGTCAGCGAAGCGGCGATGCTGTTTGTGGGGACAAGTTATGGGAACAACTTATGGGAAGAACACCATGTCCGTGATTACGTCCCTCAGTGATCTGGAAGCGCTCTACGGCAGCGCCAAACCCGCCTCGATAGAAAAGGTGCTCGATCATCTGTCGCCGCTCTACCAGCGCTGGATCTCTGCATCCCGATTCCTGGTGCTTTCCACTGTCGGGCCAGGTGGCACAGATACCAGCCCGCGAGGCGATGATGAGGCCGTGGTCAGGGTAGCCGACGAGAATACTCTGTGGCTGCCTGACTGGCGTGGAAACAACCGCCTGGATTCTCTGCGCAATATTGTCGAGGACGGCCGGGTAAGCCTGATGTTCATGGTTCCCGGCAGCAACAATGTGATACGGGTCAATGGCAAGGCGCAACTCAGCACCGAGCCGGCTTTGTGTACCAAATTCGACAAGAACGGCAAGCAGCCACGGAGCGTCATTATTGTTCAGGTGGCAGAAGTTTATTTTCAGTGCGCCAAGGCGCTAATGCGCTCCCGCCTCTGGCAATACGCTGACGAGGGGCAAGCATTACCCAGCGCCGGCGAATTCATCAAGGAAGTGCGTGCAGACTTCGACGCCGAATCCTATGATGGCGGCTACGAAGACTACGCCCGCGACAAGATGTGGTAGTGATGCTGAGCTTGCTGAAGGCTCGCAGTCAGACTGCCAGCTATTCACTCAGGCATTGTTGCGGGAAGCATTGATGTTGCCAAACAGGGTACGCACAACCATCTTTTCGTAAACCGACAACATCTCATTGGACTCTTCCTCTTCTTCAGGGATAGAGTTCAGTTTCATCAAGGCATATTGCTGAATCAGCAACAGCGGCATCACCACCTGTTGCCTCAGGTCAATACTCATGCGACTGCCGGGGTTGTCTTCCAGCAAACGCTTTTGTCCGGAAACCTTCAACACCATTTCCCGGCTCAGCAGAAACTCCTCATAGATCATCTGCCAGAATTCACCAAACACCGGATCATTCTTCATATAGGCGGTGAGCTGAAAATTGGTTTTACACATGCTTTGCATGCTGTTCTCGATCAGGGCCTCGAAGAAGCGGGAATTGCGGAACAGCTCCTTGCACTCATCCAGACGCCCCTCATCTTCCAGCTCCTTCAGCGCCGAACCGACGCCATAGAAACCTGGTACGTTCTGTTTCAGCTGACCCCAGGCACCGACAAAAGGAATGGCCCGCAGGTCTTCAAACTTGAGCTTGCTGTCGCCACCCCGTTTGGCCGGTCGACTGCCGATATTGGACTGGGCGTAATAATGCAGGGTGCTCATCTGCTCCAGATAAGGCAGGAACAAGGGATGCTCCTTGAAGGCGGTGTATTTTGCATAGCTGCGATCCGCCAGGTTAACAATCAGCTCCCTTTGAGGGTCACTGAGTTCTCGTTCCGGCCGTTCGAACAGATTATTCTCCAGCCCCGCCGCCAGTAATTGCCGGGCATTGTGGGTGGCTGCATGGCGCGTGCCGTAATAGGAGGAAATGGTCTGCCCCTGCACGGTCAGATGAATATGATTGGATTCGATCTTGCGGCCCAGTGCGGCATAGAACTTGTAGGTACTGCCGCCACCGCGAGCCGGTGGCCCGCCCCGGCCATCGAAAAAGATCACTTCGATATCCGCATCGCGGGAGACTGCAGTGATATCTTCCTTGGCCCGATAGATGGCCCAGTTGGCCATCAGGTAGCCGCCATCCTTGGTGCCGTCGGAAAAACCCAGCATGACGGTTTGCTGATTCTTGCGTCGTGCCAGATGACGCTGATAAGGCTCAAACTCGTAAAGAAACTTCATGCTCTCACCGGCCGAGCGCAAATCGCGAATGGTTTCAAACAGTGGCACCATGT
>JALEHB010000087.1 GCA_022763285.1 Pseudomonadales bacterium
ACTGCGGACATCGAAGCGAACTGGCAAACCTCGGTCAGAACCAGTTTCAATATGCTGCCCGGGGTTCAGGCCCTGAACTACGTTGATAACAGCAAGATCATCAGGCTCGTATATCCCAGCAACGACAATGCTCCTGCTCTGGGTGCGAATCTCAGCCAGCACCCCGATCAGGATGTGCGCTCAGCTCTGGATCGGGCCCAAGAATCGGATGCGATGTACCGGACCGGGCCACTGGAACTGCTACAGTCCGGTCTCGGTTTCGCTATTTACAAGCGCATCATCGGTCCGTCGGGTGAGCCGCTGGGATTTGTTAATGGTGTGTTTCGGATAGACGAAGTCATCGAAACCTGTTTTTCCGGCCGCAATTTGCGCGGTCAGCTTGTCTATCAAATCAGCGAGCAGGATGGCTTCGGCATCTACTCAGTCAACGCGGGCAGTGATCCGCAGTCCTGGCAGTTGAGCACCAGTTATGACGTCTCGATTGCCGATCGCCCCTGGACACTGACGCTGGCACCTGCACCCCGGCTATTACAGGAACTTGACAGTTTCAGCGCCAATCTCTGGCTTTATACCGGTCTGATATTGATCGCCCTGCTCGCGGTTTTGATACGGGCGTGGCTGATCAATCAGGCGCGCCTGAAAGAGAGCCGCGCTCGCTACCAGCTACTGGTTGAAAACCAGTCCGATCTGATTATCAAGCTGGACCCCAGAGGTTGCTATCGTTATGTGAGCCCCAGCTTCTGCCGTTTTGTCGGCAAGGATGAAGAGGAATTGCTGGGCACAAGTTTTCTCAACGTGGTAGACGAGAGAGACAGGCAGGCTGCACAAGGCCTGTTCGCTTCGATGACTCTGGAGCGTCCGCAAATCAACTTTACCCAGAGAGTCAGGCATCAGGACGAACTACGCTGGATTTCCTGGGCTGCCTCGGTGGTTGTGGATGATGAGGCACATAGCAACTGGGTCGTGGCCGTAGGTCGGGACATTACCAGACAGATGGCCATGGAGACTCAGGTTGCCCACAGCGACAAGATGCGTGCGGTGGGCGAGTTGGCCGGAGGAATTTCCCATGACTTCAATAATTTGTTGCAGGTGATTCTCGCCAACATCGAATTACTGCTGGTGGCACCCGACCGTGGCGATAAGGAAACAAGACTCGAAAACATTCGCCAGGCGGTCAATAACGGCATTGAACTCACCAATCGGCTCTCCACCCTGAGCCGACAGGATTCGGGTGCCACCGAAGTCTTCGATCTGTTCGCCCTGGTCAATCAGTCTCTCAGCCTGATCGAGCGATCCTTGCCGGAAACCATTGAACTATCCTCAACAACATCGGCTCAGTCAGCCATGATCGAGGGTAATAAATCGCAACTGGAACGAGTCCTGCTCAATCTTTGTTTCAATGCGCGGGATGCCATCGAAGGCGATGGCCGAATCGAAATCAGGTGCAGTCTGGAAGCACTGGACGAGGAATTCTGTCAACAGCATGAAAACCTGCAGCCCGGTCTCTTTGCCTGCATCGACGTCTGCGACGATGGCAAAGGCATGGACAACGCGGTACAGGCACGCATTTTTGAGCCCTTCTTCAGCACCAAGAGCAAAGGCAAGGGCAGCGGCCTGGGACTGGCCAATTGCTACAGCATTGTCACCCAGTTAAAGGGCTTGATCCTGGTGAAATCCAGACCTGGAGAGGGCAGCCAATTCCGGGTCTATGTTCCTCTGTCCGATCAGCACACAAGCCAACTCACCATCAGCGGTCAGGAAGCAGCGACTGCTCCCGGTGATGCAGACGAGAATCATGAAACCATGGACAATGAGAAAGCTGATTCTCCCGCTACCAGTACCGTTCTGGTCGTCGATGACAACGAAGACCTGTTGACCACCATTCAATCCTTTCTGGAGTTTGAAAACTATCAGGTACTGCGGGCTGTCGATGGCGAGCAGGCTGTGCAATGTTTTCAGGCTGACAGTGAGCAGATAGATTTTGTCATCATGGACCTGATGATGCCGATTATGGACGGCAAGACCGCAGCCGATAAAATGCGGGAAATACAGCCACAACTCCCCATCCTGTTTGTTTCCGGTTATGTGGGGGACAGTGAAATACTGGAAGCGCTGCAGCGAGAGGTCTTGCTGCGCAAACCATTTACCCGGATTGAATTGATGGGGGCCATCAACCGCTTGCTGCGGCGCCAGGCGTCCAAAGACTAGTTGACGTCAACGGCAAAGGCCTTGAGTTTTTCCAGAGGCACGATTTCCAGCGCTCGCTTGTGGGTGCAGCTCAGATAAACCCTGGGTGCCATGCCGGCTTCACAGGCTTCCAGCCAGCGGGCAGCACAGAGACACCAGCGATCCCCTTCCCTCAGACCGGGAAAGCCAAACTCCGGCACCGGCGTCATCAGGTCGTTGCCACGAAAGCGCGAATACTCGAGAAATGCCTGGTTAACCTGGACACAGACAGTATGCGAACCAAGGTCATCGTCGTTGGTGTTACAGCATCCGTCACGAAAAAAGCCCGTCAAGGGATCTTCGCTGCAGCTCTGCAGCGGTTCATCAAAGACATTAAGCGATTCATCCATAGATTCGTCTGGCATGGTTTGGCAATTAATGCTGAGTGGATTAACAGATTGAAATTATTCAGATCACGCGATTGAAACTGGGCGCAGCAGCGGGGCCGGGGCGTTTTGGCGCGTCGGTCTGATAGGCTAATTCCCGAAACCAGAAATTGCAGGCCCATTTTTCGCCCTGAATGACAGGCATGCCACCATGCAGGCTATCGGGGTGCCGTACATTGCTGCCCTGATGGCAGTTATGAAACAGCAGCATGCGCCCCTTACGGGCCCTGACTTCCATATCCAGATTGGGAAACGACGTCCCTCCTCCTTGCTCCGGATCATTGAGATACATCAGGCAGGTGAGCAGGCGTTGACCGCCTTTGGCCATACAACGTTGACCCCGTTCAGTGGCAGCATCCCAGGCATCATAGTGGGGCGCGTATTGCTGACTTTCATTGTAGTGCACCACCTGCAATGACTCGGCATGCTCCAGGGGAATTCCCACCACATCAGAGACCCGCAGGGACAATTCCTCGATCACCGCATTGTAGCCATGGGGTATCCAGCAATTGCTGCCAGTGCGGCCCGGACTTTCCACACCGGAACGAGACGCACTGACCAGAGCCTGCTGCAGTTTCGATTGCGCCGCCGCCAGTAATTGTTCAATTTCCCGCGCTTCAAGAAAGTCCTCGAACACCACGACCACAGGCTCATCGTTAACCTTGTTACCGGTTTCGTAAAAATCACGCAATTTGATATCCATAAATACCGAGTCTACCGAAAATTCACAGGCCTTAGAAATTATTCAGACTGGCATAGCGATCCCGGTGAAAGGCGGCATCTCCGAGGAATTGCTGGGCGACCCTGGCACGCTTGATAAAGAAACCGATGTCGAATTCATCGGTCATGCCAATGCCACCGTGCATTTGCACGCCTTCATTACTGACCAGTTCTGCCACTTCCGATAATTTGGCTTTGGCGGCACTGGCCAGCGCCGCCACTTGCTGTGCTGCCAACTCCCTGTTATCCAGTGCGGCGACTGCCGCTCGCACAATGGAGGTGCAAAGCTCTATTTCACTGTACATCACGGCTGCGCGATGTTGCAGCCCCTGAAAGGAACCAATCAACACGCCGAACTGCTGGCGCTGGTTCAGATAGTCTACAATTCTGGCAAAGCTTTCCTGGATACTGCCCAGCATCTCTGCCGCCAGGCCCACCCGGGCTATGTCCAGTACCTGTTCAAGACTCTGCCAGGCCTGCCCCTCACTGCCCAGCAGATCTTCCGCTGACACTTTGACATCATCCAATACCATGGAGGCAGAGTTACGGCTGTCCACCATCCACTGCCGGGTTACTTCAAGACCGGGGCTGTTTCGATCCAGCAGGAATACTGACAGGCCCTCAACGCTGTCATCACTGCCGCTGCTGCGGGCAACAATCAACAGTTTGTCAGCCACATGACCGTCCAGCACCAGGGTCTTGCGACCATTGAGCAGGTAATGATCTCCCTGCCGCTCAGCCCGGGTCTGTATTCGGGTCGGATTATGAAAAGGTGTTTCGTCAATCGCCAGGGCCAGCAGCAGGTCTCCGGCGATGAGCCCGGGTAGCAATGCCTGTTTCTGTGCCTCATTGCCCAGCGCATAGATCAGATTGCCTCCAAGTAATACCGAAGCGATAAGCGGTGAGCAGGTGAGTGTGCGACCGGTTTCTTCCAGCACCACAGCCAGGCCACTGTGGCCAAACTCAAAGCCGCCATAGGCTTCCGGCAGACTCATTCCGGTCCAGCCCAGCTCTACCATCTGCTGATAGGCCTGCCGGTCAAAGCCGTGCTCATCACGGCTGTCCCGCAACTGCCGCAATTGACTGATGGGCGTGTGCTTCTGACAAAAATTGCGTGCTGCTTGCTGCAGCATTTGTTGATCTTCGTTCAATACCAGGCTCATGGACTTCACCTTACTTTTTGCTCAGGCTCAGCAGGTCAGGCAAACCCAATACCCGCTTGGCGATAATATTCAGCTGCACTTCCAGGGTTCCTCCCTCAATGGAATTAGCCTTGCTGCGCAACCATTCCCGCGTCACCTGCAATTCTTCATCGGCAAAGCCCTCACCTTCCCAGCCCAGGCTCTGGCTACCAAGGCTGCGAAGCAACAATTCATAGCGACGCTTGTTCAGTTCACAGCCATAGTATTTGAGCATGGATGAGGTGGCATTGGGGCCGCCCTGTTTGGTCTCCTCCACTGAACGCCGGGAGGTATGGGCGAAGGCCTCACTGTCGATCTTGAAACGGGCAATATCATCCCGCAAGACCGGATCCGACAGCTTGCCCTTGTCACCCCGATAATGCATGGCGGCCCCTTCTACACTGTCCATGGTGGAGGTCACACCGCCGCGATCACCCTGACCGCTGGCCAGACCAAAACTGGAGATCATGGTTCGCTCATGTTGCAAAAGGCGCTTGGCGATGGACCAGCCGTCATTCACCTCACCAACCAGATTGCCTGCGGGCACCTTTACATTATCAAAGAAGGTTTCGCAGAACGGTGAGGCTCCACTAATGAGCTGAATGGGTCGCGTGGATACCCCTTCACTTGCCATGTCGAACAGGATAAAGCTGATGCCGGCATGTTTCGGCACTTCGAAATCCGTGCGCACCAGACAAAAAATCCAGTCGGCCTTGTCGGCATAGGAAGTCCAGACCTTGGAGCCATTGATCAGATAATTCTCGCCCTGCAACTCGGCCCGGGTGGAAAGACTGGCCAGATCCGAGCCTGCGCCGGGCTCTGAATAGCCCTGGCACCAGCGAATCTCGCCGCGCACAATTTTCGGGATATGTTCGGCCTTTTGCTCATGACTGCCATATTCCAGCAACACCGGCCCCAGCATACTGATACCGAAACTGGTCAGGGCCGGACGGGCATTGATACGATCCAGTTCCTGTTGCAGGACAATGGCCTCGTCCTTGCTCAGGCCACCACCACCGTACTCCGCCGGCCAGGTCGGGCAGGTCCAGCCCTTTTCCGCCATTCGTTCCAGCCAGAGCTTGCTGTCCGGATTTTTGAATTCCGCCTTGCGGCCACCCCAGACGATTTCATCGGCCACCATGGTGGTACGCATGGATTGTGGGCAATTCTCTTCCAGCCACTGGCGAGTACTTTCACGAAATTCCTGCAGATTTGTCACCGCATCGACTCCTTGCTCATCTCTCTATTGCTCTACAACAAGCACCTGGCGCCCCTGAACCTTGCCGGCCTTGAGATCGGCAAGGGCTTCACTGGCCTCTGACAAGGGCCGCTCCTGAATGGCGATAGGCGCAATCTTGCCAGCACGCACCAGTTCCATCAGCTCAGCCATGTCCTGAAGCGTGCCAACATAACTGCCCTGGATGATGCGAGCATTCATGGGAATGAAGGGTAATGGAATATTCAGGGAACCACCGTACAAACCGACGATCAGTAACATCCCCCCCTTGCGCAGGCAGGACAAACCATAGTTAACGCTTGCCTCGGCACCAACAAAATCGATGACCGCATAGACTCCACCGGTGGACTTGCGTATTTCCTTGGCACTCCCAGCATCGCCGGAGTTGAAGGTCCGGCTGATGCCCAGATCGCGGGCCGCCTGGAGTTTGTCTTCGGCGATATCCACCACAATGGGGTCCAACCCTTCGGCCCTGGCGATCTGAATAGCCATCATGCCAACGCCACCGGCACCAACAATCACCACTTCATCCCCGGGCAGGCATTCACCCACTTTTTTAAGCGCGCTGTAGGCGGTCAATCCGGAACAGGCATAAGTCCCCGCCAGAGAGTCACTGACCTCGCCCTTATCGAACAGATAACGACTGTGAGGCACCAGGACATGATCGGCAAACCCGCCATTGGCGACAATCCCCAGGGCTCTGCCTGGAGTGCAGAGATGTTCATCTCCCCGTTTGCAGGAGGCACAGTCACCGCATCCAATCCAGGGGTAGATCACCCGGCGATCACCAATCGCCACAGCTTCGGCATCCGGGCCGAAGGCTACTACTTCGCCAAAAATTTCATGGCCGAGCACCAAACCCTGCCGGCCCACATCCAGTTGCTTGCCGGCACCCAGTTCAAACACGCCATCATGCAAATGGATATCCGAGTGACACACCCCGCAGGCTACGGTTTTTAACAGCACCTCGGTGCCCCCCGGTACCGGTGTGTCACTTGTCACTTCAACCAGTGGTGCACCCGGTGTTGCTGTCTGATAGGAAATCATGGCAAGTCCTTTCTTTATTACTGTCAGAATTGAAGAATAGTGCGCCGGCAAGCAAAAAGGCACCCCGAAGGGTGCCTTTTATTCAGATTACGCTTATTTCTGCTGAGCTGCCCACTCGGCGAAGCTGCTGCCTTTTTCCGCCAGCTCTTTCAACAATGGCGCCGGCTTCCAATAGTCTTCGCCGTAGCGATCGCGGAACTCACAGATCTTGTCATAGACATTTTTCAGACCGACCTGATCGGCATA
>JALEHB010000088.1 GCA_022763285.1 Pseudomonadales bacterium
GCCTCCTCAAGCCAGGCTCTGCTTTCTTCAGGCCACGTGATATAAGGTGTTCCATGTTAAGCCTTACTAACAAGCGCATTCTTCTTGGCATTACCGGCGGCATTGCTGCCTACAAGAGTGCCGAGTTGTGCCGGCTGCTGATCAAGGCTGGTGCCGAAGTGCGGGTGGTCATGACCCGGGCGGCCACCGAGTTCATTACGCCACTGACCATGCAGGCCCTGAGTGGCAATCGGGTACACCTGGAATTGCTGGATACCGAAGCCGAAGCGGCCATGGGCCATATTGAACTGGCACGCTGGGCCGACCTGGTGCTGGTCGCCCCGGCTACAGCGGATTTTCTGGCCCGCATGACCCAGTCCCAGGCTGACGATATTCTCACCACCCTTATTCTTGCCACTCCGGCCACCATAGCCATTGCCCCGGCCATGAACCAGGGCATGTGGGCCGATGCCGGTGTCCAGGACAATGTCGGCAAGCTGGCAGAGCGCGGCTATCACATTCTCGGGCCGGGCTCTGGTGATCAGGCCTGTGGCGATGTGGGTCTGGGGCGCATGCTGGAGCCGGAGCAGATAGTCACCGCCTGCGCTGAATTGTCTCCCGTCGGCCTGCTGGCAGGCAGGCATTTTGTGATCACCGGCGGACCCACGCGGGAAGCCATTGATCCGGTGCGTTATATCAGCAATCACAGCTCCGGCAAGATGGCCTATGCTCTGGCAGCAGAAGCTGCCGCCGCCGGTGCTCGTGTCACTCTGATCAGCGGCCCGGTGAATCTGCCCTGCCCGGATCGGGTTCGGCGCATCGATGTGGTCAGTGCCCAGGATATGTATCAGGCGGTGATGGCTGAAGTCGACCAGGCCGATGTTTTTGTGGGCGTGGCGGCAGTGGCCGATTATCGCCCGGAGCAAATCGCCAGCGAGAAGATCAAGAAGCATGACGATGCCATGCAAATAAAGCTGGTTCGCAATCCCGATATCATCAGCGCCGTGGCCGAGCTTGATAAGCGCCCCCTGGTGGTGGGGTTTGCTGCGGAAACCGAAAACCTGATTGCCAATGCCGAGAACAAGCTGAGCAAAAAGCGGCTCGATCTGCTGTTTGCCAATGATGCGGCTTCCACTTTCAACAGTGACTCCATCGCCGTCACCGCCGTCAGCAAAAGCGGTAACAATGCCATTGAGCCTGGCAGCAAGAGTGCCGTCGCCAGAGCCATGCTGGCAATGATTGCCGAGCAACTGAAAGCCTGAACAGACCAGCCAGGAAGCGCCGAATATGGGAACAAGCCATGAGCCACTCCCCTGACAGTTCCCCAATAGCGGCCGGGGAGGAAAAGCCATTGATACCGGCCTCTATATTTCGGGCTTACGATATCCGCGGCATTGTTGATGAAGAACTGGATGAACCAAGTCTGTACCTGATCAGCAGGGCGGTGGCCAGTGAAGCCATCGACCAGGGCATCACACAACTATTGATGGGCTATGATGGACGCCTTTCCAGCCCGAAGCTGTCAGCCGTACTGCGTCAGGGTTTGCTGGACAGTGGCTGTGATGTCATCGATCTCGGACTGATACCGACACCACTACTGTATTTCGCTGCTCACCACACGAACACCAGCTCCGGCGTGATGCTCACCGCCAGTCATAACCCGGCTAATTACAATGGCCTGAAGATGCTGTTCCGGCGTAACTGCCTGGCCGATGACCAGATTCAGCGAATCCACCAGCGCTGTCTGCATCAGGATTTCAGCGAGGGTCAGGGCCAACTCAGCCAGCTGGATATCCTGCCGGATTATTTACAGACCATCTGTTCCGGAATCAGGCTGGCCAGACCGCTTAAAGTGGTGGTGGATTGCGGCAATGCGGTGCCCGGCAGCGTAGCCCCGGCACTGTTCAGCCGCCTGAATTGTGAAGTGATTCCACTGTACTGCGAACTGGATGGCCGCTTTCCCAATCATCACCCGGACCCCACCGTGGTGGCGAACCTGACGGCACTGGCCGAGCGGGTCAGGGCAGAACAGGCCGATCTGGGCCTGGCCTTCGATGGTGATGGCGACCGGCTTGGACTGGTGACCGAACAGGGTGAGGCCATCGAGGCAGACCGCTTGCTGATGTTGCTGGCAGAAAACATCCTGCCTGATTATCCCGGCGCGCCGGTGGTCTTCGACGTCAAATGCAGTCGCCATCTGGCACGCCTGATAGAAGCCAGTGGTGGCAAGCCGGTCATGCACCGCAGTGGCCATTCCTTTATGAAGCAGTGCATGCAGGAAACCGGCGCACCCCTGGGGGGTGAGTTTGCCGCCCATGTCTTTATCAAGGATCGCTGGTACGGCTATGACGATGGCATGTATGCTGCCGCCCGCCTGCTGGAAATCCTCAGCCGGCAGCCGGGTCCGGCAAGCCAGGCTTTTAACAGATACCAAATCGGTATCTGCACGCCCGAGCTGAAATTGCCCATGGCGGAGGACAAAAAATTTGCCTTCATGGACAAGCTGCTTGAGCTGGCCCGGTTTGACGATGCCCAGGTAATCACCCTGGATGGATTGCGGGTTGAGTTTGAACAGGGCTGGGGACTGATCAGGGCATCCAATACCAGCCCGGCCTTGTTGCTTCGCTTCGAGGCAGAAAATGAACAGAGCCTGGCAGCCATCAAGTCACGCTTTAAAGCTTTAATCCACCGTGCAGATACAAGCATTGATCTGGATTTTTTCTAATATCGCCTGTCTGTCAGGTGATGATTTTCGCAGCAGTAAAAGGATTAACGAGACATGTCCCTCAGCCTAGACAGCGCCAAGAATATTGCCAAGGTATTGACCGAGGCGCTGCCCTATATCCAAAAATTCAC
>JALEHB010000089.1 GCA_022763285.1 Pseudomonadales bacterium
CCGATACCGCCGCGGTCGATGACCAGTTTCTGGTAGCTGGCCTGGGGGCCCTGGGCACGTACATAGTCGTCGGTGCCAAAGGATTTGACGTCGGTATCGAAGCGCTGATGCAGGTACTGACTCAATTCGATGGCGGTGATTTCGCCGTTGTTGTCCCGGTCAGCATAGCGCTGGGTCAGGGCTTCCTCGAAGAAATAGGACAAATAGCCACCGGCCTGGAATTTCATCGCCACCTGGGACAATACGTCTTCTTCTGATGAAAACATGCCCATGCGGCCCGGCCGTGACACGATGTCCTTGGCAAAACCGCCGCTGAAACAGGAATCCATTACCAGCAAGACCTTGCCCACGTCCATGGCGTCCAGCATGGCCGCCAGTTCATCATCCAGCAGATTTTCGTCATAAAGCACCATGGTTTCGTCATAGCCATCCGGGTCACGGCTATCGTAACCGCTGCTGCGGGGCAGGCGGGAGCCATGGCCGGAATAGAAAATCACCAGGGTGTCATCGCTATCTGCAGTAGCCGCGATGCGGTCCAGGGCATTGCTGAAGTTGGCGCGGGTGGCATCGCTATTGAGCAGGGTAGTGGCATTGCCCGGGTTCATCCCGGCGCCTTGAATGAGTGCATCACGGGCGCGCTGGGCATCCTGATCGGTCAGAGGCAGATCGGAATCGGTGCCGGGGTAATCAGCTACCCCCACAAACAGACCATAGATCTGGCCGCCGCTGCCACCGGCAAGAACTCCTCCCGGAATGCTGCTGCCACTGCTGCCAGCGCGCACACTGAGCAGGTAATCACCCAGGCCTTGTCCGCCATAAGAGGACGCAATGACCCGGTAACGGCCAGTTTGTGGCAGGCTCAGACTCACCTGGGATTGCTGCAGGCTGGACTGGAAATCGTCATTCTCGATGCGCTCACCATCGGGCGTGATGAGGGTCAGGTAGGTATCGAACTCACCGGATTCCAGATCGATGATCACGGACTCACCGGCTTCTCCATAAAACACAAAGGCATCTTCCGGCCCGTCTGTGACTGCACGGGAATCAGTGCTGGAGAGATTGCCTGTAACTGATTCCCCGACACTGAGATTATTGACATCAGCGCTGACAGAAGCAGCAATTCCCGAACTATCTCCATTGGCGATCTCTAACTGATAACTACCGGTTTCACCTTCCGAGAAGGAGGTGACCCATACCTGATAACTGCCCTGCTCAGTCAGATCAATGACCAGTTGGCTATTGGTACCATTGGCGTCGTCATTCTCTTCCTGCTCGCCGCTGGGGGAAACCAGAATCACATAGGTATCAAATTCATCAGAGCGCAGATCAATAGAGACGCGCTGGCCGGGACTGCCCTCGAAAGAGTAGCTATCCCGGTATTCGCCCGACTGCAGGGTGAGATCACCATTTTCCAGTCTGCCGTTGTAGCTTTGCTGTGCGACCTGGCCCGTGGCAGCGGAGGTGTTCATTTGCAGGGAATAGGCGCCGCTTTCAGAACTGCCAAAGCTGGTGACCTCCACCTGATACTGACCCGCCTCGGTGCTCGGGATATTAACCACCGAGCGGGAGGTGCTGGCCTGAAAATCATCATTGCTGAGTATCTGGCCACTGGGGCTGGTAACTCGCAAATAGGTGTCAAAATCATCTGAGCGCAGATCGATGATCGCTGATTCGCCGGCGGTAGCCTCAAAGCTGTAATTATCGGCATAGCCACCGTTAATGCCCTGCGCATCACCACTGGTCAGGGTGCCGCTGCTGGCATTGCCGCTCAGCAGGGCCTGTAACTGCTGCTGGTTGCTGGCGGTGAGCCGGATGGAGCCACGCTCAAACAGGCTGCGGCAATCATTGGCATCGCGGCGAGTGTCTTCGGCCAGGGTGACATTGGCCATGCCATCGCCCTCAAAACGGGGGTCATCACATTCGCCGTCGTTGGCCCAGTTGCTGCTGTTATCACCGAAATCAATCAGCCCGGAGTTGCTGGCGGCCAGGTTGGGGCTGTTACTAACAAGCTGGATCGAGCCAGTCTGGAACAGCGCGCGGCAGTCGCTGGCGTCGCGGCGAATATTTGAGTCTTGTAGTGAGATGGCCATGCCATCGCCACTGAAGCGCGGATCATCGCACTCGCCATCAAGGGCCCAGTTGCCGCTGTCGTCACCAAAATCGATGCCGCTGCTGTCTACCAGACTGGCACTATTGGCATCAGAGCTGATCAGACTGATGGATCCCTGTTGAAACAGGCTGCGGCAGTCACTGGCATCGCGGCGGATATCTGTCTCGGAAGTTGAAAAGGCCATGCCATCGCCTTCAAAGCGCGGGTCATCACACTCGCCGTCATTGGCCCAGTTGCTGCTGTCATCGCCGAATTCAATGCCGGCGGCACTGACGTTGCCAGCACCGGTATTGGCAAGTAGTTGTATGGATCCTTGCTGAAACAGGGAGCGACAATCGCTGGCATCGCGGCGAATATCTGCCGCCACGGTGGTGCTGGCCATGCCGTCGCCCTGAAAACGGGGATCGTCACATTCACCGTCATTGGCCCAGGTGCTGCTGTCATCGCCGAAATCTATTGAAGAGACAGCCGGGGTCTGTGGGTTGAAGCTGTCAGCAGCAAGGCGAATTCTGCCGG
>JALEHB010000090.1 GCA_022763285.1 Pseudomonadales bacterium
ATAACCGGTACCCGGCTGATAATCTCGTAGCCGGTAAAGCCGGCCAGCATGAAAATATACAGTGCTGCCATTCCTTCAATCATTTGCCGGCTCCTTGGTTATTGTCTGAATTATTATTGCCCAATTGTTCGCGAATACCGGCGTGATGAATCTCGCCGGCGTGGGTGATCAGGGACTCATTAATGATCTCATCGTCCAGATTGATATTGATGTTGCCATCGTCGATCAACAGCTCGAGAAAATTCAGCAGGTTTTTGGCATACAGTTCACTGGCATGATTACCCAGGGCGCTGGGTACATTCACCGGGCCATGAATCTTGACGTTGTTATGAAGAATCGTTTCGCCAGCCTGGGTCAGTTCGCAATTGCCGCCGGTCTCGGCGGCCAGGTCAACAATGACCGAGCCGCCACGCATGGCCTCCACCATCTCCTTGCTGAGGATGCGCGGGGCAGGGCGGCCGGGAATGGCGGCGGTGCTGACGATAACATCGGCGGCTGCCACGTGGCGGGCCAGAATTTCCTGCTGTTGTTGCTTTTCTTCCTCGGTGAGTTCGCGGGCATAGCCGCCGCTGCCTTCGGCCTTGATTTCGATGTCGACGAATTTGGCGCCCAGTGACTCCACCTGTTCCTTCACCGCCGCGCGGACATCATAGCCTTCCACCATGGCGCCAAGGCGGCGGGCAGTGGCGATGGCCTGCAAGCCAGCCACCCCGGCACCAATCACCAGCACCTTGGAAGGACGGATAGTGCCGGCGGCTGTGGTCAGCATAGGAAAGAACTTGCCCAGCAGATTGGCCGCCAGCAGCACTGCCTTGTAGCCGGCAATGGAAGCCTGGGAAGACAAGGCATCCATTGCCTGGGCACGGGAAATTCGGGGAATCAGCTCCACGGAAAAAGCGCTGATATTTCGCTGTCGCAAGCGCTCGAAACGTTCAAGATCGGCATGGGGGTTCATGAAGCCAATCACTACCGAGCCTTCTTTCAATTGGTCGATTTGCTCCAGACTGAGCGGATTGACACTGAGTACGATATCCGACCGGGCAAGCAGGTCACTTGCTGAATCGACGATGCTGGCCTCTTCATAGTCACTGTCACGGTAGCCAATGGCGAGACCCGCCCCGGTTTCCATGACCACGTTCAGTTCCTGTTTCAGCAGCTTTTTCGCTGCATCGGGAATGAGGGCGACACGTTGTTCGTCCTGACGAATCTCCCTGGGTACACCTATTGTTATTGGCATGGGGTGCTAAATCCTTGTCAGCGGGCATGAGCCGGCAGTATATAACGCCCGGGATGCAGATAAAATCTGCAAGTGACCCCACACAGGCCGCTTCGCCTCACCGGTGCTTTTTGATAGAATCCACGCCCTTCGCCGGGCAATCCCTGCCGGGCTCCAGAGGCCAAAGGGCCAGGACAGACTCATGAGCGCTCCAGCGCAATCTCGCAAAATACAACTGATGGACACCACCCTACGGGATGGTGAGCAAACCCAGGGAGTTTCATTTTCAGCCAATGAGAAAATGAATATTGCCCGTGCCATGCTGCAATCCCTGAAAGTTGACCGCATTGAGATTGCCTCCGCCTGTGTCTCGGAAGGTGAGAAACAGGCAGTCGCGCAGATTACTGACTGGGCAGAAAAGAACGGCCTGGTGGACCGTATTGAGGTGCTGGGTTTTGTTGATTACAAGCGCAGCGTCGACTGGATCAAGAGTGCCGGCGGACGGGTGATCAACCTGTTGGCCAAGGGCAGTGAGAAGCATTGCCGGGAGCAGCTTGGCAAGACTCTCGAGGCCCATAGTGAAGATATTGCCCGCACGGTTGAATACGCCAAAGAGCAGGGTCTGCGGGCCAATATGTATCTGGAAGATTGGTCCAATGGCTTCAGGGACAGCAAGGACTACGTCTTCGGTCTGATCGAAGCGACCCGGCACCTTGGCATCGGCCATTACCTGCTGCCGGACACTCTGGGCATGCTGTCACCGGCCCAGGTAACCGCCGCGTTGACCGAGATGCAGGAGCAATTCCCGGATGTGGTGTTCGATTTTCATCCCCATAACGATTACGGTCTGGCCACGGCCAATGTGTTGGCTGCGGTGGAGGCCGGTATCAATAATATTCACTGCACCATGAATTGCCTGGGGGAGCGGGCCGGTAATGCTTCCCTGGCGGAAGTGGCTGTGGCTCTGCGTGACATGCTGGGAATGGAATTGTCCATCGACGAAAGCCGCATCGCCATGGTGTCGCGTATGGTAGAGAATTTTTCCGGCAAGTGGATTGCTGCCAATACTCCCATTGTCGGTGCTGATGTGTTTACCCAGACTGCCGGCATTCATGCCGATGGTGATTTGAAGGGTGGTTTGTACAAGACTCGCCTGAGCCCCGAACGCTTCGCCCGCAAGCACACCTATGCCCTGGGCAAGATGAGCGGCAAGGCCTCATTGAAGAATAATCTGGATGAGTTGGGCATTGATCTGTCGGAAGAGGATCAGGCCAAGGTCCTGCAGCGCATCGTCAAGCTGGGTGATTCCAAGCATGTTATCACTGCCGAGGACTTGCCCTTTATCATTGCCGATGTCATGCAGAGTCGTGAGTTTCACCACATCACCATGCTTAACTGTTATATCAATTCCGGTTTCAATGTGGACAGCACCGCCAGCATCCGGGTCGATATCCAGGGGCAGGAGTACCAGGGCACCGGTTCCGGTAATGGTGGTTTCGATGCCTTCATGGGAGCAATTTCCTCGATCCTGAAGGAGCGCGATTTCGTCATGCCTGAGCTGCTGGACTTTGAGATCCATATCCCCCGCGGTGGTCAGACCAGTGCCCTGACCGAGTGTATTATCACCTGGGCGGGTGAGGAGCGGGAGTTCAAGACCCGTGGCGTGGATGCCAATCAGGTGCTAGCGGCGGTCAAGGCCACCATGCGTATGATCAATATTCGCATGCAGGCCGAGGCAGGCTAGAAGCGCCTGCCCGGCAGGGGGCACTGCTCGCTCCAGCTTTCAAGTTGCAAGCGCCGGGTTGCCACGGCCTGTTGGGCCCGCCGCAGACTCAGATTCCAGTTGCGCCAGTCCCTGCGGGCCCCGCTTGCGCCCGGTGACCATTGCGCCAGTAAGCCCCGGCTGGCCTGGCAGCGGGTCAACAGCGGTAATTCCTCCAGTCGTCTAACCAGGGTCGGTACAGCATCACTGCCCAGAGACAGCAGATAGCCAGAATCCAGTGGGCGCTGGTTTTCGAGACTGCGATTGATGTTGATCTCAGCCACCAGGCTGGCAGGGTTTAACAGGCCAAAACCGAAACCCGCCAATAGCGCCGACAGAATCAGGCCCGGTGCGAACAGGTTCAGCCGATCCTTGTAGATACACCAGGCAAAGCAAAGCAGGCTGACTCCCAGCCAGATCAGAATGGCTACTGCAAACAGGCGATCGATAGTGAGATCGAAGGAGTGCATGTAAAGCGCCAGTCGCTGCAGGGCTGATAGCAGAATCAGCAGCACACAGGCGATATGGGCCAAGGCCAGGATTCTGAAAACCCGGTTATTGCCGCAGGCATTGGAAGTGAGGAGCAGGAAGGCCAGGCTCAGCGCTACCACCAGTAATAATTCGAAAAAGCCGCGCCGGGCATATTCAGCAACTGTCAGCCCGGCCACCGCCTCGATGGTTTCCTGACCGCCAAACAGGTAGTTCAGCTGAAAGCTGACGAAAAACAGAAACAGCGCCACCACCAGGCCCAGAAACACCGCGGTATCCATTGTGCCCAGGCGCAGCAGTTGCAGTGTTTTCGATTGAGCAGGATTGCCGGTTTGAGCCAGTGGGGCCAGCAGGCCGCTGCACAGCCAGGTTACGGCCCCGATCAGTGCCAGCCGAGCCAGCAAATCTTCAGACAGTGAGTCCACCAGGCCCGATGCCAGGCGGGAGAAGCCGGCATCGGCCGAACTGAACAGCAGGCTGAATATCAACAGCGCCGGTAATGCCAGCAAGGCGCCGCGGCCTGCGGCCCGAAGGCGGGCATTGCCTACCAGGGCGCCCATATCCAGCTTCCCAAAAAGTGCGAAACTGCCGAACAAGGCCTGAGGGAGCAAGGCGAAAGAGAAGCGGAGGTGATCTTCCACCGTCGCCTGCTGAGGTGGCAGGCCTCTGCTTTGCATCAGCACCATGGCGGCAGTGGTCAGCATGATCAGCGTGGAGCTCAGGATCACCATGGCATTGCTGCGCAGCAGCAACAAGGCTGCTGCTGTCAATACGATGCCAATACTGGCGCCTGTGGCCAGGGTGCTCAGGGCAGGGCAGTAGCGAGCCAGCCATCCTGCCGCCAGAGAAAAACATAAAAGCCAGAGAAACAGGCCTGCACCGGCCATCTCCGTATCGAACAGGAGCAGGTCAGCGAGTATGCCCAGCCCGATTCCAGCCAGGAGAATTCGGGTCGCAAGATTGATTCCGGTTTGCAGGGAATCAGCCGGAGCCGTGTTATTCATGTTATTTCTTCCTTGTCTTCAGTGCCGGGAAGCACAGGCAAAGGATTTAAAGTCCTCGCACATATTGTGCTGCCCGCTTGCTCTTGCAGAAAAAATATGTAAAAGTACTTTGTATAACAAAGTAACCGGGCAAATTTTTTTTCGGTTATGTGGTTTAACTGCGCTTCATACTATTGATCAGCGCCTCCATATGATCGATGTACTGCTTCAGCGCTTTCTTGCCAGCCGCGGTCAGGGAGTACTCGGTGCTTGGCAGGCGCCCCTTGTAACCCTTCTTGCAGCGGATATAACCGGCTTCTTCCAGTTTTCTGGCGTGGGTGCTGAGATTGCCGTCGGAGACCTCCAGCAATGATTTGAAGTCATTGAAGCTGAGGGACTTGTTGGCAGCCAGAGCACTGACGATGGCCAGCCGGGTGCGTTCATGGATCAGTCGATCCAGTTTGGCACCATGGTTGCTGATTGCCAGTTGCGGGGCAGAATTGCTGCTGGATGCATTACTGCCATCCTGCTTACGCTTTGTATTAGCCACCATACTGCCTCCAGATCATGAAGCCGAAGACCAGATGCAGCCCGCCGAAGCCGAGTGCCAGCAACAGGTTGGCTGAAACCGGTGCCAGCAACACTATTGCCGCCAGCATGATGAACAGGGCGCCCATCAGGGGAACGATGCGTACCGAGTGGGCGCCGGCAGTCATCACTGCCGCGCCGTAATGTGCCAGCCAGATACCGGGCAACCAGGCAAATTCTCCCTGTGCCGCCAATGCCAGGGTCAACAGGGCACCGATTCCCACCGTGGGAAGAAAGGCGTTCATCAGTTTTTTGCCAGAGCCGGACCACAAGGAGCCGCCCTGCGTCTCGGCCTTGCGGGCAGTCAGAGCCAGCACCACGCCGCCGGCGAAAAAGGCCTCCAGCATCCAGACAGTGAACCAGGCCTCGGCGCTGGCCTGCTGGCTGGCGAGCCAGGTGACCGGCAGGGCCGAGGCGCCAGCGATCATATAGCCGAGACCGGAGATACCGGTAAAGGAAGAGCTTGCTTCCATGGAAGCGCGGATATAGCGCAGATTGTCTTCAGCGCTGCTGTGTAGCGGCGTGATTTTTGCGCTGCCTGTGGATGATGGCTTTTGTTCTTCAATCATGGCGCCAGTATCAGCTTTCGTCTGATAGATGTAAAGTACTTTTCAATGCAAAGTGAGTTGTTATTGGTAAATCAGTCTGGCAGTAGTCAAAAAAGATGAGAGAGATTGCGGCCTGGATCAGTCGGCGCGGCTCAGCGGGGCGAGTCTGGAATTGGAGGGATGCTTGGCAAGGCAAATGCCGGCCCACTCAAGGAGCGGCACTGGCCGGTGCCCTGCCCAGGTATTATCAGCCTGGGGCAGGGCTCTTGTCGGGGCAGTATTCAGGCGTTTTTCAGGGCAGTGACCACTCGATTACCGAAATCTGTGGTATTGATCAGCTTCGCATCAGAGGCGGCGCCTTTCAGGTCCGGGGTGGAATAGCCGTCGGCAAAGACGCTTTGCATGGCATGCCAGACTTTCTTCGCTTCCTCTTCCATGCCAAAGCTCATTTCCAGCATCATGGCCACAGAGCCGATCATGGAGTAGGGGTTGGCAATGCCCTGGCCGGCAATATCCGGAGCCGAGCCATGGGAGGGTTCATAATAGGCCTTCTCCGGACCCATGCAGGCTGAAGGCATCAGGCCCAGGGAACCAAGAATGCCGCCGCCCTGGTCGGAGAGAATGTCACCGAACATGTTTTCCATGACCATCACATCAAACTGGCCGGGGTTCAGGCAGAGATAGGTAGCGGCGGCATCCACCAGAATGTGTTTGATTTCCACCTCGGGATAATCCTTGCCCACCTCTTCCATCACTTCATTCCACAGCACGCTGGATTTCAGCACATTGCTCTTGTGGATGTTGTGCAGCACTTTCTTGCGCTTCTGTGCGGTTTCAAAGGCAACCTTGGCAATACGGGCAATTTGGTCTTCATCGTATTCCAGCGACTCCTTGACATAGCGCTTGCCGGCCTCGTTGACACCGGTTTCCTTGTTGCCGAAATACAGGCCGCCCACCAGTTCACGGATGATGATGAAATCAATGCCGTCACCGATGATCTCGGCTTTCAGTGGTGAAAAATGGGCCAGACCCCGGGGCAGGGACACCGGGCGGAAATTGGCGAAGGTGTCGTAACGGCGACGCAGAGGCAGCAGGGCGCCGCGCTCGGGCTGCTCATCCACGGGAATCTTTTTTGATTCTTCATGGCTGAGACCGATGGGCCCCTTGATGATGGCATCGGCCTGATCGCAGATGGCCTTGGTTTCTTCCGGAAAGGACTGGCCATGGCTGAAATAGGCGCTGGCACCGAAGGGGGCATGGAGCAATTCAAATTCCACATCATTACGGCTGCTCACCAGTTCAAGGACCTTGACCGCCTCGGTCATGATTTCCGGGCCGATGCCGTCACCGTCCAGTAGCGCGATTTTATAGGATGCCATGTTGTTTTAACCTGTGATTAAAAGAGATGTCTTGAGCCGGCCCGGGCGTGAAAATCCGCGGGGCCAAAAAATAAAGGCGCGTAATTTAGCATGCAGCGGGCGCGGATGACAGCAACAGGCCGGTCAGGGCGACTGTGGAGTGACAGAAACAGAGGGTGGCAGGCCGCCGGGAAGGCAGCGGCCCGGTGCCGGGCGGGCTTTAGTTCAGTGCCTGGATAACAACGGCAACCTGGCGAATGAATACCAGGGTGAGAATAATAACGATGGTATAGACCACGCCATCGCTCAACTCCAGGCCAAAAAAGGTTTTTGGCTTGTTCTCGTCCTGCTTGTCTTGCTGATCTTGCGGATTTTCGTCAAAGCCCATGAACTGAGTGCTCCTGCTCCTCAGACCGAAGTGCCAGCACTCCGGCTACCAATTTGAATGCTATCTCACTGACCTATCGGCAAAAAACGCCGGCTCTACAGTGAAATGCCCCGCCAGTGACAGAATCAGACGGGTCCGCATCCTTGCATTTTTTCGTTTTTATTTACTCAAGCGCCGCAAGCGGCAATCCGCCAATGACGGCTGCAACCCACGGAAAAGATGGTACCAGCGGGCGGACTCGAACCGCCACGCCCGTGAAGGCAACGGATTTTGAATCCGTCGTGTCTACCAATTTCACCACGCTGGCATCATTTCCCGGGCGGTGGAAAGTCTCCACTGCCTTTGCTGAAAGCCACGTCCCACGTGACTTGCAGGGGGCGGATTATACCAATTGCGCGGTCTGGGGCAATGCACCATTTCAGGGGGTGCTGCGGCGTCCCGAGCTTGGCTGCGGGCCCGCATTCGGCTAGTCTGCGCATTTTTCCGCAAAGCGTCACTTCATGAGCCTGAAATTATCCGATTTTGACTATCAGCTGCCCGAGGAGCTGATTGCCCGTTATCCCGCCAGTCGCCGCAGTGACAGCCGTTTGTTATGCCTGGATCGGCGCAGTGGAGATCTGCAGCATCGGGTCTTCCGTGAGCTGCCGGAATTGCTGGACGCCAATGATTTGCTGGTGTTCAACAATACCCGGGTGATTCCGGCCCGCCTGTTTGCCCGCAAGGAAAGCGGCGGCAAGGTGGAAGTGATGATCGAGCGTATTCAGCAGGACAATCGCCTGCTGGCGCAATTGAAATGCAGCCGCTCTCCCGCAACCGGCTCCCGTCTGATCTTTGCAGCAGAGGGCGGTGCTGATGGAGCTGATGGAACTGGTGTCAGCGCCGAAGTTCTGGCACGCCAGGACAGTTTTTTTCAGTTGCAGTTTGATCAAGAGCTGGATCTGATGGCATTTCTGAAATCGGCCGGACATATGCCCCTGCCGCCCTATATCAAGCGCGACGATGAGCAACTGGACAGCGAGCGGTACCAGACAGTTTACGCCAGCAATGAGGGTGCCGTAGCGGCGCCTACTGCCGGGCTACATTTTGACGAGACCCTGTTCGCGGCACTGGATGAGCTGGGTGTCAGTCAGGCCTATCTGACCCTGCATGTAGGGGCTGGCACTTTTCAGCCGGTCAGGGTAGAGAACATAGAGCAACACCGCATGCACCGGGAATGGATAGAAGTGGATGAGTCAGTCTGTGAAGCGGTGCGCCAGTGCCGGGCTCGGGGTGGCCGGGTGATAGCCGTGGGCACCACCTCGGTGCGCAGCCTGGAAACAGCAGCCAGCAGCGGCGAGATTCAGCCTTTTACCGGTGAGACTGATATTTTTATCTATCCGGGCTATGAATTCAAAGCAGTGGACGCCATGGTGACGAATTTCCACCTGCCCGAGTCTACCCTGATGATGCTGGTCAGTGCCTTTTCCAGTAAAAAAATGCTACTTGACGCCTATCATGAAGCAATCCGGGAAAAATACCGTTTCTTCAGTTACGGCGATGCCATGTTTCTCTACTAGGCCTCGGTATCAGGTTCCCGTGCTGCCCCGGAGACCTGTCAGGCAGGCCCGGGCGACGGGCGCTGGGCTCACCCGGCGGCGCAGAATCTGTTATACTCCAGGCCCCTGATTTTTCATTCCAGACACATCAGACACAAGGACATTCGACATCATGAAAGCACCCGTTCGTGTTGCCATTACCGGCGCTGCCGGCCAAATCAGTTATTCACTGCTGTTCCGTATCGCCGCTGGCGAAATGCTGGGGCCGGATCAGCCGGTAATCCTGCAGCTTCTTGAAATTACCCCGGCTCTGGACGCGCTCAAGGGTACCGTGATGGAAGTGGAAGACTGCGCCTTCCCGCTGGTAGCTGATATCGTGCAGACCGACGACCCGGAAGTGGCTTTCAAGGATGCCGACTACTGTCTGCTGGTAGGTGCCCGTCCCCGTGGCCCCGGCATGGAGCGCAAGGACCTGCTGGAAGCCAATGCCCAGATATTCTCGGTCCAGGGTGCTGCCATCAACAAGGTGGCCAGCCGCGACGTGAAGGTGCTGGTGGTGGGCAACCCCGCCAATACCAATGCCCTGATTGCCTATCGCAATGCGCCGGATCTGAATCCGGGCCAGTTCACAGCCATGACCCGTCTCGATCACAACCGTGCCATCAGCCAGCTGGCGGCCAAGACCGGCAAACACAGCACCGATGTGGAAGGTGTGATCATCTGGGGTAATCATTCGGCCACGCAATACCCCGATATTCATCACTGCAAGGTGGACGGCAAGGCCGCTACCGAACTGGTTGATCAGGCCTGGGTAGTGGATGATTTTATTCCCACCGTACAACAGCGTGGCGCCGCCATCATCAAGGCGCGCGGTGCTTCCAGCGCAGCTTCGGCAGCCAATGCCGCCATTGAGCATATGCGTGACTGGGCACTGGGCACTGATGGGGCGATCGTTAGCATGGGTATCCACAGCGATGGCAGCTATGGTATCGATGAGGGCTTGATCTATTCCTTCCCGGTGACCTGCGAAAACGGCCAGTACAGTATTGTTCAGGGGCTCGATATCAATGACTTCAGTCGTGATCTGATGGACAAGACCGCGACTGAGCTGAGCGAAGAGCGCGACGCCGTCGCCGATCTTCTGCCCTGATTGGCCGGCCCGCCCGGGCGGGCCTGATCAAGATGAAGCAGAATCCTTTTGCCCTGATCACCCGTAGCCAGTTCTGGGTATTCCAGATACTCGGGTGGTCAGCCTGGGTTCTGATGCTGGTGGCACGGGATATTATCTTTGTGCCGCCAGAATACATTGTGCCGCGCGCACTGATCTTCTCGGCCTCGGCGGCGGCGGGCATTGTGCTTACCTGGGGGCTGCGCAACCTCTACAAGCTGGTCTGGGAGCGGGGCCTGATTGTCCGCTTTCTCACGGTCTGGCTGGGTTCCCTGCTGGCGGCCATGATCTGGCAGGCCTTTCGCAACTATATTGCCCTGTTACCCTTCGGCGAGACCATGGATCTGAGCAATACCAGTGCCGAGGACCTGCTGGATGGCACTGCCTTTATTGCCTACCCCCTGATGCTGAGCTGGAGTGCGCTGTATTTTATTTTCAAATACAACAGCCTGTTCCAGGCCGAAAAGGAAAAGAGTCTGCGTTCCGAAGCTCTGGCCCATGAGGCCCAGTTGCTGATGTTGCGCTACCAGCTCAATCCCCATTTTCTGTTTAATACTCTTAACGCCATTTCCACCCTGGTGCTGGCCGAGGCCAATGACAGGGCCAATGAAATGCTCACCAAGCTGAGCAAGTTTCTGCGCTATTCCCTGGACCATTCGCCCCTGGACCGGGTCTCGCTCAGTCATGAGCTGGAGACATCCAAGCTGTATCTCGATATCGAAAAGGTGCGTTTTGGTGAGCGTCTGCAGCTTGAATTTGCCATCGACAGTGATACCCAGGATGCACTGGTACCTACCATGCTATTGCAGCCGATTATCGAGAATTCCATCAAACACGGCATTTCCAAAGTAGAATCCGGTGGCACTATTGCCATCAGGGCCAGGCGCGACGGCCAGCAGCTCATCATCGAGGTATCCGATGACGGGCCAGGTCTCGCCAGTCGCGATACACTGGATGCCGATTCGGCGCTTTCAAATGGCGTCGGAGTCAGTAATATCAGGAATCGCTTGCGTGAAATCTATAATGATCAACATAAGCTTGAATTTCTGAGTGTCGAGCCCCACGGACTCACAGTAAAGGTAGTTATTCCCTATGAATCAGAGTGATCAGGACAAATTGACAGCAATCATCGTTGACGATGAGGAGCTGGCCCGCCAGGGTATTGCCATGCGTCTCAAGGAACTGGACGACGTCAATGTCGTTGCCCAGTGTGGCAATGCCAGCGAGGCCATCAAGGCCATCGGTGAGCATGAGCCGGACATGGTGTTTCTGGATATCCAGATGCCGGGCAAGACCGGTCTGGAGATGATCAGTGAGATTCAGGGCGACATCATGCCCATGGTGATCTTTGTGACCGCCTATGACGACTATGCGGTGGAGGCATTCAAGGTGCATGCCGTGGATTATCTGCTCAAGCCGGTGGAAAGCGAGCGCCTGAAAGAGGCGGTTGATATTGCCCGGCAGCAGAAATCCCGGGAATCGCTGCATAATGAAAAAGAAAAACTGATGGGCATGGTGGTGTCCCTCACCGGCAAATCGCCCCAGGCCATCGACAAGATGATCGAAGAGGGTGAGGAGTTGGTGGAGCAACCGGACCGGCTGGCCATCAAGGACGGCTCTTCCATTACCTTTGTGCCGGTGCGTGATATTGACTGGATTGATGCCGCCGGTGATTACATGTGTGTGCATGTGCAGGGCGAGACCCACATCATGCGCACCACCATGAAAGAGCTGGAAGCCAAGCTGGACCCTTCCATTTTTCAGCGCGTACACCGTTCCACCATCGTCAATCTCGAGCGGGTGGACAAGGTTTCCTCCCATATCAATGGCGAGTTCCACCTGACCCTGAGCTGCGGCACCTCATTGAAGATGAGCCGCTCCTACAAAGACAAAGTTAAACACTTTTTCTGAGGCCCGGCGCTGCTATTGGGTTCCTACTGCGGCAGCCCCAGAGTACGCCCTTCACGACGTTCACTCGGTCGGAATGCTCAACGTACATAAAGTACGCCTGCGCGTTCCTCGGTCGCGAACGCCGCGGATGACGCACTCTGGAACTGCCTCGCTACGGACCCCAATAGCAACGCCGGGCCTGGCCTGGCACAACTGACTAGTTGAGTAAATGGTCCAGCGGTAGCTGGGTGCTGTTGATGACTTCCCGCAGCATGAAGCTGGAATGGACATCACTGACGCCTTCGATACGGGTAATCTTGTTGAGCAGGAATTCCTGGTAATACTGCATGTCGGGCACCACCACCTTGAGCTGGTAGTCAGCGGATTGGCCGGTGATCAGCAGGCATTCGATCACCTCCGGGTAGCTGGCCACCTTGGTCTCGAATTTTTCAAAGCGGTCGGGGGTGTGGCGGTCCATGCTGATCTGGATCAGTGCGGTCAGCTTCAGGTCCAGCCGGGCCCCATCCAGCAGGGTCACCTGGCCGCGAATCACCCCATTGTCTTCCAGTTGCTTGACCCGGCGGGCACAGGGCGAGGGTGACAATCCTACCTTCTCGGCCAGTTCCAGATTGGTGATGGCGCCATTACGCTGTAGCTCCCGCAATATGCGGATATCCATCTTGTCGAGTTGGGGCTTGTCCATCCGGCTCTCCTGATGCTCAGGGCGGGCGAAAATCAACAGATTCTGCGTCCCTGTGCTGCACTATTTGTTAATATTGGTGAAATCTATCATAGAAATGCTTAAAAATGGTTATTAATGCCAATAATGCTCAATAATGGGGTAATTTAGACGTAGAATCACCCCGGGGATTGCCCTATGCTACGCAAACTCAAGCCAGCGCGGCTTCACAAGAGATGCGCTATCCGGGCAGCGAGCTGCAACGGGACTTCACAAGAGTCCGTACGAGAGTACGCAAGGCAATCGCAATGAGCAGGCTTCAGGAGCCAGCGCCGGTTCAGGCGGCACATCGCCGCCTTGACCGATCAGGATCACCAC
>JALEHB010000091.1 GCA_022763285.1 Pseudomonadales bacterium
AATCTTCCAGATCAGTCACATCAGCCTCATTGAACTGCGCCACATGGGGCACCGACATCCAGTTGCGATGCATATTGACGGCAGTGACTTTCTCCAGTTTGCTACGCTGCACTTCCTCGATCTCACCGAATTGGCTGAAATCGATATCTTCGATGGCAGGCAGACCGGGGGCCGAGCCGGCTGCAGGTGCGGCATTGATTCGGCTTTTGACGAATTCGTGCAGATCTTCTTTGGTAATGCGGGATTTGGCACCACTACCCTGCACCTGGGTCAGGTCAACGCCCAACTCCCGCGCCAGCTTGCGCACCGCCGGACCGGCATAGACGCGACCGGAAGACTCTGTATTGGCCTTCTGGGGTGCCGGTTCAGGGGCTGCCGGTTTGGGAGCCTCTTCCTCTTTGGCGGCAGTTTCTTCTTTGGCGGCCGGTTTCTCTTCGGCCGCCTTGCTGTCATCGGCAGAGGAACCGGAAGACGATGCCACTTCGAGCACCAGAATCTTAGCGCCGGTTTTTACCTTGTCGCCCACCTTGATTTGCATGCCCTTGACCTTGCCGGCCTCCGGCGCGGGCACTTCCATGGCCGCCTTGTCGGATTCCAGGGTGATCAGGGAATCCTCGGCAGCGATTTCGTCACCGTCCTTGACATGCACCTCAATGACTTCAACCTCGTCATCGGTGCCCAGATCGGGCACCTCCACATCACGCTCGCTGGTGGCGCCGGAGCCGGACTGTTTTTCCTCAGACTCTTTTTCCTCAGTTTTGGCTGCCGGCTTCTCTTGCGCTGACTTTTCGTCATCAGCCTTGCCGGAATCGGCTGAGGCAGACTTTTCCTCAGCTCCTGCTTCAGCCTTGTCATCGCCGGACCCTTCGCCGTCGACTTCCAGCGTAAGAATGTCGGAACCGGTCGAAACCTGATCACCGAGATTGACAGAAATACTCTTCACCACACCAGACATCGGTGCCGGTATCTCCATGGCTGCCTTGTCGCTTTCCAGCACCAGCAGCGAATCGTTTTCCGAGACCTCGTCGCCCACGGCCACCAGCAACTCGATTACTTCTACTTCGCTGGCATCACCAAGATCTGGAACTTTTATATTTTCTATAGCCAAAGCTTAAACTCCTGATTCTGATTCCGATGTGGCTTAGCTTGTTACAGGATTAGCCTTGTCCTGGCTTATCCCGGCTTTCTTCATGTAATCAACGATGTCCTTGGCCTTCACCAGGTCACGTTGCTTAAGCTCTGTGAGAGCCGCCAGCACTATGAATTTGCTGTCCACTTCGAAGAAGTGACGCAGTTTCTCACGGCTGTCGCTGCGACCGAAACCATCAGTACCCAGCACCCGATAACTGTCCGGCACAAATTCCCGAATCTGGTCCGAGTAGGCTTTCATGTAATCCGTGGTTGAAATGACGGGACCGTTTCTCTCCGACAATACTTTTGTGACATAAGGCACTTTGGGTTTCTTGGTCGGGTTCATCATGTTCTCGCGAGAAACCGCCAGGGCATCGCGGCGCAGTTCGTTGTAGCTGGTGACGCTGTAAACATCGACGGCCACGGAGAATTCCTCGCGCAGGATTTGTGCGGCCTTGCGAACTTCACGCAGAATCGTGCCACTACCCAGCAGACGAAGACGTTCCTTGCCAGCAATATTCTTGCTGATCTTGTAGTCTTTGTGATCACCATCTTCGAGCAGGTAAATACCCTTGATGATACCTTCCTCGCTACCACGCGGCAGCGCCGGCTGCTGATAGTTTTCATTCATGGTCGTGATGTAGTAGTAGACCGACTCCATCTCTTCGTACATGCGGCGCATGCCGTCCTGGATGATCACTGCCAGCTCGTAGGAATAAGTGGGGTCATAAGACACACAATTGGGAATGGTTGATGCAAGAATCAGGCTGTGACCATCCTGATGCTGCAGGCCTTCACCATTGAGCGTGGTACGACCGGCCGTTGCACCGATCAGAAAACCGCGGGCCTGGGCATCACCGGCCAGCCAGCATAAATCCCCTACCCGCTGGAACCCGAACATGGAGTAGTAAATATAGAAAGGCACCAGGGGATAGTTATTGGTGCTGTAGGAAGTAGCAGCGGCTAACCATGCCGAGAATGAACCGGCTTCAGTAATGCCTTCTTCCAGCATTTGTCCGCTCTGGTCCTCACGGTAGAACATGACCTGATTGCTGTCAGACGGATCATAGAGCTGCCCTACAGAGGAATAGATACCCAACTGCCTGAACATGCCTTCCATACCAAAAGTTCTGGCTTCGTCAGGCACAATGGGCACCACCCGCTCACCAATCTCCTTGTCCTTGCACAGGGTATTGAGCATGCGCACAAAGGCCATGGTGGTGGATTGTTCACGATCACCACTGCTCTTGGTCTGGGCTTCGAATGCGTCCAGCTTGGGCACAGTCAGGGCATAGGTTTTGGAGCGACGCTGGGGCACTTCACTGCCGAGAGACTCGCGCATTTTGCGCATATAACGAATCTCCAGACTGTCCTCATCCGGACGGTAGTAAGGCACCTCTTCCAGCTTGTCATCATCGATGGGAATACCAAAACGATCCCGGAATTTCTTCAGGGAATCCACATCCAGCTTCTTGACCGAGTGCGTGGCGTTCTGGGCCTCGGCGCCGCCACCGAAGGCATAACCCTTGACCGTCTTGGCCAGGATCACAGTGGGTTTGCCGTTGGCGTTGACGGCCTGGGCATAGGCAGCATAAACCTTGTAGGGGTCGTGCCCGCCGCGGTTGAGATTCATGATGTCTTCGTCCGACAGATTCTCGACCATCTTCAGCAGCTCAGGGCTCTTGCCAAAAAAGTGCTCACGAGTATAGGCACCGCCACGGCTGGCGTAGTTTTGGAATTCTCCATCCACTACCTCGTCCATGCGTTCCTGCAGGATTCCGTCTTCATCGGCAGCAAACAGCGGGTCCCAGTGTCGGCCCCAGACCACCTTGATGACGTTCCAGCCCGCGCCCCGGAAGATGCCTTCCAGTTCCTGGATAATCTTGCCATTACCCCGTACCGGACCATCCAGTCGCTGCAGGTTACAGTTGATCACGAAAATCAGGTTATCCAGACCCTCACGCCCCGCTTTGGCGATGGCACCCAGGGATTCCGGTTCGTCCATCTCACCATCACCCAGGAAGGCCCAGACCTTGCGATCCGAGGTATCTGTGAGCTTGCGGTTGTTCAGGTACTTCATGACATGGGCCTGGTAAATGGCCGCGATGGGGCCAAGGCCCATGGAAACGGTGGGAAATTGCCAGTAATCAGGCATCAGCCAGGGGTGCGGATAGGATGACAGACCATTGCCTCCCACTTCCTGGCGAAAATTGTCCAGTTGCTCCTCGCTGATACGCCCTTCCAGGAATGAACGAGAATAGATACCCGGTGCGGAATGGCCCTGGTAATAAACCAGATCGCCTTCGTGCTCCTCATTGGGGCCACGGAAGAAATAGTTAAAACCCACATCATAGAGAGTGGCAGAAGAGGCAAAAGTGGAAAGGTGGCCACCAATGCTGGGGTCGCGCTGGTTGGCCCGCATCACCATGGCCATGGCATTCCAGCGCACAATACCGCGGATCTGTCTTTCCATATAGACATCGCCGGGCATGCGTTCTTCGTTCTGGGGGGAGATGGTGTTGCAGTAAGGGGTGGTCACCGAGGTGATCGGTACAAACTTGCCAGTGCGAATGGCGGTATTGTTGAGCTTCTCAATCAGGTAGTGCGCGCGCTCAATGCCTTCTGCATCAATGACTGAATCGAGAGATTCCAGCCATTCCTGGGTTTCTTGTGGATTGCTATCGTTTTGCTGATTCATAGTCCTTCCCGATTTGCCTCAATGCGAGGCGGTACTGTTCAGGGTGCGATTACCCACTGTCCGGGGCCCAAGCCGACGCAACAGTGTGTAACTCAATTACAAATTTGCGCGCATTCTAGCCCAGAGACGGCCATTTTTCCACGCCGAATCAGATAGTTATGTAGTTAAACTACAAACTGCCTGATTGTAATCCCCCAGCCTGAGAACAGTTATTCTTATTTGTTTTCAACAAGTTATCCTGTCATTCCGGATCGCCAGACGGGCTGGCCTCAGGCTTTTCTGCTTTCGCCAGCCGTAAAACTACAAGCCTGGCACAATTTATTTCACGCATTGTTCACCAATAGCCTTGTTTGCGCAAGCACTTAGCAAAGCATTTACTTTACTAAATGAGACGGATAAAAATTGCCTGCTCTACCGCCGCAGCTCAGACAGACAGCGGGTCGGCACAGGTCCGGAGTTGAACAAGACCGGGAACAGCGCCCCGGTCCAGGGATGGGTGTGGGTGTGGGTATGAACAGCCAGTCAGAATCGGGCAGCGGAACTGATGATGCTGGCCAGCGCAGCCATTGCCGGACGGGAGTTATCTAGAGGGCAAAAATAGTCAGCAGGGCCAGCAGCACCAGCCAGATTGCCTGACTGCGCTCCATCAGGGCCACCAGCGCTTCCATTTCTCTGGCCTGTTGTCTGCGCTCCAGTTCTTCGGCTGTCTCCTCCGCTTCAGGATCGGGTTCGACCAGACCGATCACACCGCTCAAGGCGCAGCGGGCATAGGCATAGAGCATTTCCGCGGTATTGGCCTGGCGATCAAAGGTCCACAGGGCCGCTTTGAAGGATTCAAAACAGCGCACAAAATTACCCGCCAGGGAAAATGTCAGAGCCAGCAAGCGCACCGGTAGCCACTCGAGGATAGCAATCAGCAGCTCAATGAAGCTCACTTCCTCGGCATTCTGGTCCTGTTGGTGACTATCCCGTAACTGATAGCTGACATAGGCAAACAGAATACCCAAGGGCCCAGCCAGCATGTACCAGAAGAACATCACGAACATGCGCTCAAAAAAGCGATAAACAAACAATTCACTGAACTGCTCGCTCAGGGATTTGTCCGGATCCCAGTGCCTGCTATTACCACAGAGCGTTTCCTTGAGATGTTCGATACAGGCATCCTGATCACCCGCCTGCCAGTACTGCAAAAATTCCTTGGCCATCTGGCCCGGCTGGGTGCGGTCAAAGGCAATCAACAGCACCAGAATATGGACCAGCATGGTCGGCAGGCCCAGGGCAGTGCCATCAATAAACCAGAGCAACAGGCCCAGACTGACAAGAGGAATGCCATAGATCAGACCGAGGCCGGCGATCCAGCGCAACTGCCCGGCATCGATCGACGCCACTGCCTCTTCCATACGCTTGCGGAAACGGAAAAACCAGGCATCGTCAAAACGATCAAAATCCTTCAGCCACAGGTAATTGATTATCAGGGAGATCAGAATGACTAGAAATTTCATGGCGTTGCGGTGCTCAAGGCTGTCTGCTGCTCAATTCATGCTCCGGCTTTTTCAATAGCCGCAGATAGTAGTCCCAGTCGAAACAGGGGCCCGGATCGGTTTTTCGGCCCGGCGCGATATCACTGTGCCCCACTATTCTATCGGAAGTGATCGCCGGGTAGGACTGCATCAATACCCGGCTCACCGCAGCCAGCCTTTCATATTGCACTGCGGTGAATGCCTCATGGTCAGTCCCTTCCAGTTCAATGCCGATAGAGAATTCATTGCAACGCTGACGCCCCTGAAACTCCGACTCACCGGCATGCCA
>JALEHB010000010.1 GCA_022763285.1 Pseudomonadales bacterium
GCCTGCTGAACCTGACCACCCTGGGACTGGGCCTGGGAGGGATCCAGGCCCGCCAGGGAGCGGGAAAATTCTTCAATCTGTTGTTCCAGTTCCTCTTCGATATCCACCGACAGATTCACCATGCCGTTGCGCAGTACGCGATTGCTGGTTTGCATCTCTTCCCGAATCGGCCGCAGCTCACGGGATGCCTGCTGGGCCTGGGACAAGAGCCGCTGATCATCACTGTCACCCCGGGCGATGATGGCGCGCAACATATCCTCGATTTCTTCCAGGTCGCGTTGTTGCTGTTGCTGGCGTTCCACCAGTTCCTGCAATTGCTCATCTTCGCGCACCGACTGGCGGGTCTGCCCCAGACCTTGCTGGCGACTGGTTTCCGCCAGCGCTTGTTGCAGATCGCGCTGCTGCTGCAGCAGTCGCTGTCCACGCTGCCCCAGATTCTGGGCCAGTTGATCCACCGAGCGTTCACCTTGCTGGTTCATTTCCTGCTGTTGCTGCCTGAGATTCTCCAGCGCCTTCTGGCTACGGGCCGCGGCCATGGAGGCGGAATCACTTTCAGAGGCTTCCTGCATTTGCTGGGCCGCACGCTGCAGGGCCGTTTGCTGTTGCTGCTGGCCACCACTGGAGCTGCCTGACGACGAAGCCTGGGACTGGGCTTGGGACTGAGATTGTGACTGCGACTGACTCTGGGATGACTGGGAGCGCTGTTGATTGCGAGACATCTGTTCTGCCAGTTGAGCCACTTCGCGAGACAGCTGTTCCTGCTGACGCATCAGGCGTTCCAGCTCCCGGCGCTTCTGCTCTTCTGTCATTTGCTCTTCGCGGCGAGCCAGATTTCTTTGCGCCCGGGTCAGGCCCTCCTGACGACGTGCCAGTTCTTCCAGTTTATTGGCTTCCTCACTCTGCTGCTGGCCGCCACCACCAGGGCTACTGGGAGTTTCATAGCGATTTTCCAGTTGTCCCATTTCCATTTCAAATAACTCACGCAGGTCTTCCCGTTCCTGCTGGGCAGAGCCACCACCGCCGCCACCGCCACCCTGCTGCATGGCGATATTGGTACGATTGATACTGGCTTCGGCCTTGAGAATATATTGCAGCGCCAATTGTTCCGGCTGCAGGGCACTGGTGATCTGCTCAAGGGCCAGTTCATTGGCCGCCTTGTTCATTTCGTCGATGGCCAGGGACAGGTTCTCCACTGCGGCGTCATAAGTGTCGTCGGAAAAATTCAGACGCTCCGCCAGACGGTCGATGGACATGCGGGCCCGTTCGGTGGCTTCACGCTGGGATTCGGCGATGATTTCGGCATCGGCACTGAATTCGGATTCAGACACCTGACCCATGCGATTGCGCAGCTTCCAGGTGGCGGCGATGATGTCTTTCTGAATGCTCACCAGGGCACTGGAGTCACCCGCCTGACCACCACCGCCTCCGCCGCCACCGCCGGAGTTGTTGCGGCGAAATTCCTGGTCGGTGGGTATGACCTGCAGAAAATAGATATCGGATACCACCTGATTGGGCCCGGTCAGGCCATTGTTGTCAGCCAGGGTCAGGTAGTAGCTGACAAAATCGCCGGGCTCCACGCCCATTTCTTCCAGATAGATAAGCTCATCACCGGCCACGCTGCGGGCATTCGGCTCCGGCAAAAAATCGACCTCTACCTCATCGTTGCCCACCACACTGTAATTCAGCTGGAACTCACTGAGGCCATAGTCGTCACTGGCCTGCACCTGCAGGACTACTTCTTCCAGCGGCATCACTTCCTGATCCTGCCCCGGGCGCTCCAGAGCCAGTTCCGGCGGCTGATCCTTGATGGCGCGAATAAAATAATCCAGCGGGTCGCGATTGCTCATGTCCGCATTGTCGCGGGCATTAATGCGGTATACCCCGTCTTCATGCACCGGGAAGCGGGCCACACCCACATTGCCATCGATATCCAGACTCAGTTGATCCGGCAAGGCGGGCCCGGACAGCACAGGTGCTTCACCGTCTTCGGTTTCCACCATGGCGCGATCAAAATCCAGACTGGCCTCGGCAACGGCCTTGTTGAAGTTGACGGTCATTTCTACCATGGTGCCTTCCGGCACCAGCATGTCGCCGCTGTCCTCTTCCACTTCCGCTTCCATACCGGTGTAGTCCGGATAGCTGAAGCTGAGATTGATCTGCTCAACCTGGGGCAGGTCGAACAAATCGATCTGGTACTGGGGCGAGCTTTGCTCCTCGCCACGCTCGTTGAAACTGACGTAATAGGTGGTGTCTTCTTCCAGAGCGGGAATGAAATAACTGTAGGTGGCGCTGTCGCTGCCACTGCCATCCCGGCGCATGGGCACATCACGCCAGTTCACATTATCGTCCTGCAGGCGCAGGTTAATGGCGTCCGGGGCGGCATTGTCCACCCGCGCAATAATGGTGAGGCTGTCACCACGCTGCATTTCCAGATTACCGGGTTCGATGCTGATTTCGATTGCTGCCGGTGCTTCCGCCACCACCACAACCGGCTCGGGTATGGCGAAAGGCCAGGCCAGTCGACTACCGGCCTGATAGAACAGCTCGGAACTGAGGAAAGTCACCACCAGCACCAGCACCGCCGCGCTTGCCGCCAGAGCCGAATACCAGGAAGCACTGGCGGGCATGACGGTTTCCACCTGCTTCTGCTGCTGGCTGACATGCTGCTGGGCATCCTGCCACAACTGCTGAATAAATTGCTGGGACACCCCGGCCCGGCCGTTGGCCAGATCGTCTTCACTGAATTCCAGCGAGGTCAGCAGGCGTTGTTCCAGATCGGGAATATGGTCTTCGACATAATGAGCGAGCGCACGATCATCGTAGTGACGGCGTTTGATCATGCCGAGGAAAAAGGCACACAGCCCCAGGGCCGAGATCACCGTCACCGCAAACAGTGCGGTGGTGGCAGTCTTGCCCGGTTCCAGCCAGACCGCCAGGCCGGTGGCCAGCAGGGTCAGAGCCACCAGCGCGATCACCAGATAACTGACCTGCTTCAACAAGAACAACTGACTGCGCCGACGGCGCAAATTCTTGAGGGTATTGCGAAGGCTCTCGAAAGTGGGCGTGGCCATAGTCTGTTCCAGGAGTTGCTCGACTCATGCAGTCTCAGTGGCAAAGGCTGACTGAACCTTCAGGATTCGATGGGCTGTTACCCGAATCTACTGCCTCAACACTGCAATCAGATCACTGTGTGTGCTTTGCAAGCGAAGAAAGCGGAACCGGTGCGGAAGGCGATCTGATTCGCCTGGCTCACCTTGCTCCAGCACCGCCGGACCTGATACAGACCGGCCGAACATCTCCTGCTGGCAAAGCCTTGATGCCTGTTTCCAACCGGGTATTTGCGGGGCCACAGACTTGAAATCTCACCCAACTATCCCACTATCGGCCCCCGAAAAGCAAGGACCTGGCCGGGCTTTAACGGACAAAATCCCGCTCTGGTCGGCTAACCCGATGATGCTCAGCACAATGACACAAATCGGCACAATTAAGCCCCGGTTTTGCCCCGTCAGGGAACAGTCTGAATCAGTTTTCCGGCTCCTGATAGCCCATTTCCGAAGGACGATAAAATCTGGAGTTTTCCGGAAAGACACGGATGTTACCTTCGGTGACGGCCTGGACCATGGATTGCAAATCCCGATAGCCCTGCAGATCCTCCAGTGTCACCCGGGTGGGGTGCGGCAGCACCAGTTGCCTGGCATCATCCAGCTCGATGGCAGCGCTGGGGGTGCTCCAGCGGTATTCGCGGATTTCCCGGTCATCGACCTGCACCTCGACCGGTTCGGTCAGGGGACAAACGAAGAACCAGGTGCTGAAACGTCGTGGCAGTTTGGGCGGTGTGGTCCAGTGGGCCAGATGGATCAGCTGCTCGGCTTCGAGACGAATACCGGCCTCTTCCCAGGTCTCCCGCACGGCGGCCTGCCGGGCTGCCGGATATTCCAGTTCTGTCTGTTGGGCCTGATAATCCTCCTGATCAATACGCCCGCCGGGAAAAACCCAGTGGCCGCCATGGAAGACCAGCTTGCTGTCACGCCTGAGCAGCAAGACTTCAATATCCGCCAGTTGCGGGTTCTCGCGCACCAGCGCCACCGTAGCGGCGGGCACAGGTGGCCGGGAATCAGACTCAGACATCGTTTCAACCAGGTCAGGGGCAAGTCGGTAATTCGGTGTTCCACACAATGGAACAGAGCCATGATAGCCGATCCATCGAGTCAGCCCCAGTCACCCCGATTGCACCCCGGCGCAGGCTCGGCATAGAATCCAGCCTCGTTTGGCTGAATTCCGCCGCCAGCGGGCTTCGGCCAAATCCAACAGTCAAATTCAACAGTCAAATTGAAAATCAGGACCGCCAACAGGGAGTCGCTACACATGTCTATCAGCTTTGAGAATCAGGTCGCTATTGTCACCGGTGCCGGCGGTGGTCTGGGTCGCCAACATGCACTGGAACTGGGTCGCCGCGGCGCCAAAGTGGTGGTCAATGATCTCGGCGGCAGCGTTGACGGCAGTGGTGGCTCTGAAAGCGCGGCCGAGCAGGTGGCCCGGGAAATCAATGAGGCCGGCGGCACCGCCATGGCCAATGCAGCTTCGGTAACCGACCTGAAAGCAGTACAGGAAATGGTGCAGCAAACCATGGATAGCTGGGGCCGCATCGATATTCTGGTGAACAATGCCGGGATTCTCAGGGACAAGACCTTCGCCAAAATGGAGCTGGACAACTGGCATGCGGTGATGGATGTGCATCTCACCGGCAGCCTCAACTGCACCAAGACCGTCTGGCCCATCATGATAGAACAGAACTATGGCCGCATAGTCATGACCACTTCCACCTCCGGACTGTTCGGCAATTTTGGCCAGAGCAATTATGGTGCTGCCAAGCTGGGCCTGGTGGGCTTCATGAACACGCTTCGTCTGGAAGGCGCCAAGTATAATATTTTTACCAACAGCATCGCCCCCATCGCCGCTACCCGCATGACCCTGGACCTGCCCGGCTTCGAGGATAGTGCCGAACGCCTGGCACCGGAACTGGTGACACCGGCGGTGGTCTTTCTTTGCAGCGACAAGGCTCCCAATGGCCGCATAATCCAGGCCATGGGTGGCCGCTATTATTCCGCCGATATCCGCGAGAACCCCGGTGTCGATCTGGGCAGCGGCGCCAGCGCCGAGGACATTGAAGCCAATATCGAGACGATTCTCGATATGAGCGAAAATGTTGGCATTCTGGAGCGCCAGCCCCACCGCTGATCCGAGCGGCAACGCCCGTGCGCATACTTCTCCTGTCAGCCTATGACGCCAACAGTCATCGACTCTGGCGCGAGCGTCTGGCGGCGCTGTTGCCGGAGCACGACTGGTGCCAGCTGGCGCTGCCAGCTCGCCATTTCGACTGGCGCATTCGCAGCAACAGCCTGCACTGGGGTTTGAGCGAAGATGAGGCTTTGGCCCGGCCAGCGGATTTGCTCATTGCCACCTCCATGGTGGACCTGGCAGCCCTGCGCGGCCTGCGCCCGCAACTGGCGCAGCTACCAACACTGCTGTACTTCCATGAGAACCAGCTTTTCTATCCCGCCAACAAAAGTGGCGACGGCCCTGGCCGGCGCGACAATATCGAGCCCCTGCTGATCCCGATCTACAGCGCCCTCTGTGCCGACGCCATCGTCTTCAACAGTGATTTCAACCGCCAGAGTTTCCTCAAGGGAGCCCGGGAACTGTTTGCCCGCTTGCCGGATGACTTGCCCGCCAGCGCCTGGCAAAAGCTGGAGACGGCCCGGGTGATTGCGGTACCGGTGGCTGCAAAAGCAGAACCAGCAGCGCCGCGCCCTGCCCGGCCCCATCTTGAACTGTTGTGGAATCATCGCTGGGAATACGACAAGGGCCCGGAATTGTTACTGGCAGTCTGTGAACAATTGGCAGCATCAGACTTGCCGGTAAGATTGCATATCTGTGGCCAGCAATTTCGCCAGCAACCGTCCGAGTTCAGCAGAATCGACGTACTCTGCCAGCAAATGGCCCGGGCGCAGAATCTCGACCGTGGATGTTTTGGTTTTCTGCCGACTGAGCAGTACCAGACCCTGCTGCAACAGTGCGATGTGGCTCTTTCCACCGCCTGGCATGAGTTTCAGGGCCTGGGCATCCAGGAGGCCTGCCTGGCTGGCTGTGCAGCCCTGGTGCCCGATGATCTGGCTTACAGGGAGTATCTGCCGCCGGACTGCCGCTACGGGCGCAGCCAGGATCTGCAGGCTTCGGCCCGGGCCGTGGTGGAACGCCTGGCCCAGTGGCTGCAGGCGGGACACAAGGCCCTGCCCCGGGTCAGCATGGATCAATACTGCGGCCCGACCATCGCGGCAAAATATCGACAATGCTTCGAGGAATTGCTGCAGGCAAAGCCCTGAGCAAACAGTGCTGTTTTGGCTGTAAAGGGATGGCTTGCCAGGACAGTTGCTGCGACAGCGACTAGTCTTCGGCCGGTTCCAGCAGGGGGAATACTACTTCCTGGCCAATCTGTACGCGATTGAAATCCAGGCTGGGGTTGTACTGACGCAGCAACCAGATGGGAGTGGAATATCGACTGCGGGCGATGCTGCCCAGGTTGTCCCCGCGGCGTACCTGATAGGTTTCCACGTCCTGGATGCGGTAGCGACTGAAGAATTCCTGCTGCTGGGTGGAGTGGTAGTCCCGGCGTCTGACTTCGAATTCGTCGATATTGACCTGGGAGAAATCCAGCTTCAGGCGCTCACCGATAATGACCGGATCGCGGTAGGCCATGCCATTGAGACGGCGCAGATCCCAGGCGCGAATGCCCAGCCAGTCGGCATAATGGCCGAGGGTTTCCGAAGCCTGGATTTCGATGCTGTTGTCGCTGGCCACGCTGTAGTCCGACGGGTCTGCAGACAGCAACTCACTCAACTGCTCATTGCTTTGAGCGATACTGATTTGCGGCTCCATGGCTACCGCTTCACTGTCAATGGCCTCATTATCAGCCTCGCTGTCGGCAAGGATTTCACCGTCCAGTTCACCGGGCTCTTCACTGACCTCTTCAATGGCCTCATCGCCAGCAGGTATGTCCACGGCAGGCGTCTGCAGATCATCGGCCAAAGCCAATTGGGTGGGCGCGGAACTTTCATCTCGGCTTTGCGGCTCAGCTTCTGCGGTGGCCGGCTCGGCCTGGGCCAATTGCGGCTCCTGGCTGGCAGTCTGGGCGGGCGACTCATTACCTTCACTGCCGCTGGTCTCGACCGCTGCTTCTTCGCCGGCATACTGCAACTGGGTAGGGGGTGTCGGCCGCATATTGCCATCGA
>JALEHB010000011.1 GCA_022763285.1 Pseudomonadales bacterium
ATCGCCGACACCATGGGCAATAACTATCGCTTTGAAGAGGCGGTGGGCTATGCCCGTGCGGCCATTGCCGCTGACTCTGAATACTGGCAGGGCTATACCCTGTTGGGCAGTAATCTGATCCGCCTCGGGCAAGAGGAAGAGGGGCAGGCCAATCTGGAAATCGGTTTTGACAATGACCCTTTCAATGTCATGACCTCCAATATGCTCAAGGTGTTCGATACTCTGGAGACCTACGAGACGCTGGAGAGTGAGCATTTCAAGGTGCATATGAGCGCCCGGGATGCCCAGATACTCTGGCCCTATATGGAGCCGCTGCTGGAAGAGAGTTATGACACCCTGACAGCAAAATACGGTTTCGAACCAGAAACGCCAATTCTGATCGAGGTGTTCGAAAACACCGAGGATTTTGCCGTGCGCTCGGTGGGTCTGCCGGATATCGGTCCTCTGGTGGGCATCTGTTTCGGCAAGGTCATCACCCTGATTTCACCGGACACCCTGACGGCCAACTGGCAGGAAATTGTCTGGCATGAATTCATGCACGTGATCACCCTGCAAATGACTGATAACCGCATGCCACGCTGGTTGTCCGAAGGTATCTCGGTCTGGGAAGAGCGGGAAGGACGGCCCTACTGGGGACGCAGCCAGGGTCTGGATCTGGTACGGGCTTCCGAAGAGGGTCAGTTGATTCACATTAGTGAATTGAATTCTGCGTTTACCAATGCCCGCAGCAATGCCGATCTCAGCTTTGCCTACTTCCAGTCCTATCTGGTGGTGGACTACATCGCCAAACAATACGGTTTCGACAAGCTGGTGGATCTGGTCAAGGAATATGCCTTCATCAAGGAAGATGCTGAGCGCTTCGATCTGGTATTCGGGCAGAGTCTGGATCAGTTCGACGCCGGTTTCCGTAGCTGGATCGACAGTCGGGTGGAGGAAATCAATGTCTATGTGCATCAGGAGGATGTGCCTGACGAAGGCGAAGGCCATGGTCATGGCATCCGCGAAAATTCCTCAGCCATCCTGGCGGAGCTATATAACAATGCCTCCCTGAAACAGCATATGCGTGCGCGCATCGAGGATAATCCCCTGGATTTTCAGGCGCATCTGCAACTGGGCATTGTCCTGTTCAAGGAGGAGAGCTATCAGGAAGCCAAGGATTCCCTGAACCTGGCCTATGAGATACTGCCGTCCTACACCGGCTATCCCAGCCCGCCGCTGGTGCTTTCCCAGATTTATGAGGCCGAGGGCAATACTGCCGAGCAGCACCGTTGGCTGGAAGTGCTGCTGGAAAATGTGCAACACGATTTTGCCTCCGCCATGATTCTGGCCGAGGCGGCTCTGGATGCCGGGGAAAATGAGCGCGCCGCCTACTATATCGACCGTGCCTTGCAGGTCGATCCTTACCGGGCCGATGTGCATCACCTCAAGGCCCGCTATGCCCAGAGTACCGGCAATACCGAAATGGCGGTCACCGAATTTGAAGTATTGATGGAACTGGATTTCAACGACCCGGTGGAGGCTCGCACAGATCTGGCCCAGGCCTATCTCAATAACAGCCAGTATGACGAGGCCCGGCAGAATGTGCTCTATGCCCTGGAAATGGCGCCCAGCTACCGGCGCGCCCAGGAAGTGCTGCTGCAGTCGGTGGCGGGAGACACGGCACAATGATCGGACGCTGGTTCATGGCATTGCTGGCAGCTTCGCTGTTGACCACGGCGGCCATGGCCCAGGTGCAACCAATGCCCTTTGTCGACGATGAAGATCTGTCGGTCTATGGAACCGACGTCACGGAATTCACCTGGCTGCGCGGTCAGTACACCAACCACGGTGGTGGTCGCGGCGGTTTTGGCTTCGGTCGCCGTGGCGGCTGGTGGGACACAGACTATCCGGATTCCGATGAGAATTTTCTGCGCGGCGTGCAGCGCTATACCAATATCGATACCAACCCCCGCAATCATCGCTATGTGCAGCTCACTGATCCGTCCCTGTACGAGCATATTTTTCTGTATATGAACTGGAAGCGCGTGCCCATCGGATCTTCCTATAGCGGCCCCAACTTCTCACCAGAAGAGATCGAAGCCTTGCGGGAGTTCATGTTTCGTGGCGGCTTCGTCATGGTGGATGATTTCTGGGGCCAGCCCCATCTGGATGATATGTTCATGGAAATGGGCAAGATTTTTCCGGACCGGGAAATCGTCAAGCTGGACACCGACCATGAAATATTTCATACCTTTTTCGATATTAACGAGCTTGCCCAGGTTCCCGGGCGTATGGTCACCTGGGATTTCGGCGGCTTCATGAATCTGGATGATCCCAGCTATCCGCCGGAAGTCTATGCGGTGCTGGACGATGACGGTCGGGTCATGATGGTGGCCAATTACAACACCGATCTGGGTGACGGCTGGGAGCATACCTTCTATGCCGGTTACCCCACCAAATACACCAATGAGGCCTACAAGATAGGTATCAATTTTCTAATCTACGCATTCAGTCACTGAGCGACAGGAATTCAATCATGTCAGAAATAGAAGAAACACTGGAAATTGAAAACAGCGATGACCTGGCACTGGTCAAGCGCATGCAGGACGGTCGCGACCAGATTGTGGCTGAAATCAGGAAGGTGATCATCGGTCAGACCGACATCATCGACGAGTTGCTGATTGCCCTGTTTGGTGGTGGTCACGTGCTGGTGACAGGTGTGCCCGGGCTGGCCAAGACCCTGTTGATCAAAACCGTGGCAGATATTCTGCAGGTGGATTTCTCCCGTATCCAGTTCACGCCGGACCTGATGCCGGCTGATGTGGTGGGTGCCGAAGTAGTGGAAGAAAGCGAGGGCATGCGCAAACTCAAATTCGTTAAGGGCCCGATCTTCACCAATATCCTGTTGGCGGACGAGATCAACCGGACGCCGCCCAAGACCCAGTCGGCCCTGCTGGAGGCCATGGAGGAGCGGCAGGTAACCGCCGGGGGTGTTACTCACCCGATGGCCAAGCCCTTCTTCGTACTGGCAACCCAGAACCCCATCGAACTGGAAGGCACCTATCCCTTGCCGGAGGCACAGCTGGACCGCTTTATGTTCAAGATTGAACTGGGCTATCTGTCCGAGGAAGACGAGGTGACAGTGGTCAGCAATACCACCCAGACCCAGGACCGCAGTCTGGCTCACCCCCTGAGCGGCGAAGACATTCTTGATTTCCAGCGTATTGCCCGTCAGGTTCCGGCAGCCGAAGCGGTGGTGCAATACGCGGTAAGACTGGTACATGCCTCGAGGCCCCAGAGTGAGAACGCGCCGGAGTTCGTCAAGGACTGGGTAAGCTGGGGTGCCGGTATTCGTGCCTCCCAGAACCTGATTCTGGCGGGCAAGGTAAGGGCCTTGCTGCATGGTCGCTACAATGTGTCCTATGGCGATGTACGTGCCCTGGCGCCTTCTGTGCTGCGCCACCGGATCCTGCTCAACTTCCACGCCGAGGCGGAGCGGGTGACCACCGATGAAGTCATTCGCCTGTTGCTGGAAGCAGTACCGGCCCCGGCCGCGGAAATCTAGGCTCCATGTCTGATTCCCTGAATTTTCTCGACCCTTCGGTGCTGACCGGGCTCGATAATCTCGAGCTGCGGGCCCGTGTAGTGGTGGAAGGCTTTCTCAGCGGCTTGCACAAGAGCCCGCATCGGGGCTTCAGTGTCGAGTTCAATGACTATCGCCAGTATCAACGGGGCGACGATATGCGCCACGTGGACTGGAAGCTCTATGCCCGCAGCGACAAATTTTATATCAAGCAGTATGAGGACGAGACCAATGTGCGTTGCGTCATCCTGCTGGATACCAGTGCCTCCATGGACTACAGCTCCGGTAGTATGTCCAAGCTCAATTACGGCATAACCCTGGCATCGGCCCTGGCCTATTTTGTCATGCGCCAGCGCGATGCCGTGGGCCTGATCACCTTCGATGATGAGGTGCGTGAGTATATTCCACCCCGTTGTCGCCAACCCCATCTGATGCGTATCCTGCGGACCCTGGCGGGAGTGAAATCCGGTACCCGGACCAATGTGGTCAAGCCTCTGACAGACCTGGCATCGACCCTGACAAAGAAAAGCATGGTGATTCTGATTACCGACATGCTCGACGACGAAGAGCGCATTATTTCCACCCTGCAAAATCTGCGGGCCATGGGCAATGATGTGTTGACCTTCCAGGTCATGGATGCCGATGAGCTGACCTTTCCTTTCAACGAGGCCTCGGAATTTATCGACATGGAAAACAACGAGACTTTTACCACGTCACCGGCGGCGATACGCAATGCCTATCTGGAGAACCTCAATGAGTTTCTCGCATTCTGCAAGAAGCAGTGTCAGAGCAGTGGCGTGGATTATTGTTTGCTGAATACGGCGGAGCCTCTGGATCAGGCCTTGTCTTCCTATATGACCAAGCGGGCCAAGAGCTTCTGAGACGGTTGATTAAATGGTATTCCTGACACCTCTTTTTCTGATTGGACTGCTGGCGGCGGCTATCCCCATCGCCATCCATCTGATTCGCCGTGAAAAACCGCCCAAGCTGATGTTCAGCAGTATCCGTTTCCTGAAGAAGACTTCCAAGAAGCTGGTGCTGTTCCAGCAATTGCAGCAGATTCTGCTGTTGCTGCTGCGCTCGGCCGTGATCGCCTTGCTGGTGGTGGCTTTTGCCCGTCCGTTGCTGAATCAGTCGGTAGCCCGGCTGGTGGATGCCGATCCCCAGTCAGCGGTGATCATGCTGGATATGTCCATGAGCATGCACTATGGCGACAGCTTTGAAAGAGCCCGGGAAGAAGCCCTGGATATTCTCGCCAGCCGCAGTGCTGGCGATGAAGTAGCCTTTATCGGCTTCAGTGATTCGGCCCAGGTGGTGAGGGAACTGGACACCGACCTCGATGCCCTGCGCTCGCTGATCGAGGATCTGGAAGAACCGGGCTTTGGGCCTACCCGTTATCTGCCCAATCTGCGTCTGGCGGACCAGC
>JALEHB010000001.1 GCA_022763285.1 Pseudomonadales bacterium
AATCACTATGACATTGTTTTCGCGCAGGAAATCCGCGGATTCAAAGAATTTATTCGGCCAAAAGCGGAAATAGTTTCGGGTATTGGCATTTAACTGGTCAAAACTTGCCAGTTGACGACGAATTCAGGCGAAATTCGGGTTAATTGTGACCAAATTCTGACAATTTCACCGCCTCGGTCAGATCTACCCCTGACCATCGCTGTCGAACAGATCCTCAATGTTTTTGGCGGGCTTGAGCCCGAAGTGACGGTAGGCATACTGGGTGACAACACGCCCCCGCGGTGTGCGCATGATGAAGCCCTGTTGAATCAGATAGGGTTCCACCACGTCTTCGATGGTATCACGTTCCTCGCTAATGGCTGCGGCCAGGCTGTCGATGCCCACCGGTCCACCTTCAAACTTGTCGATCATGGTCATCAATAGCCGGCGGTCCATTTGATCGAAGCCATGTTTGTCGATATTAAGCATATCCAGGGCGCCGCTGGCTGCTGCCTCATCCACCTGGCCGTCGCCCTTCACCTCGGCAAAATCCCGCACCCGCCGCAACAGGCGGTTGGCAATTCGGGGCGTGCCCCGTGAGCGCCGAGCAATCTCATTGGCACCGGACTCGTCGATGACTGTTCCCAGAATACCGGCCGAGCGCGCCACGATACTGCTGAGCTCGGCAATGGAATAAAACTCCAGCCGCTGGATGATGCCAAAGCGGTCGCGCAGGGGCGAAGTCAGCAGACCCGCCCTTGTGGTTGCCCCAACCAGGGTGAAAGGGGGCAGGTCCAACTTTATAGAGCGCGCCGCAGGCCCCTCTCCTATCATGATATCCAGCTGATAATCTTCCATGGCCGGATAAAGAATCTCTTCGATGGCGGGACTGAGCCGGTGAATCTCATCGATAAACAGGACATCGCCCGCTTCCAGATTGGTCAGCATGGCCGCCAGATCACCGGCTTTTTCCAGTACCGGCCCCGAGGTCGTCTTGATGGCCACTTTCAGTTCATTGGCGATGATATTGGCCAGGGTGGTCTTGCCCAGGCCCGGCGGCCCGAACACCAGAGTGTGGTCCAGAGGCTCATTGCGATTGCGGGCAGCGGAGATAAAGATATCCATCTGCTCCTTGACTTCAGTCTGGCCGACATAGTCACCCAGGCTCAGGGGACGAATAGCCCGGTCCTGGGAGTCTTCCATCGGCATCGCATCGGCGGTCATCAAACGCTCTTCGTCCATGCTCATAACATACTCTTCAGGGCCAGCCTGATCAGGCTTTCACTGTCATCGATCGCAGGGTTTTCTTTCATTACCACAGCCACCGCACGGCTGGCTTGCTGGGGCTTGTAGCCAAGACTTAGCAATGCGGTTTCGGCCTCATTGCGGGCTGAGTTGCCAGTGCTGGCCAGCGCCTGTCCGGTCGGCGCCTGCTCTTCTGTCTCGCCCCACTCGGCCAGGCGATCACGCATCTCCACAATCAAACGTTCGGCAGTCTTCTTGCCAATGCCCGGCATATTCACCATGGCGGCCACATCATTGTTGCGTACTGTGCGCACGAATTCATCGGCATCCATACCGGACAGAATTGCCAGGGCCATCTTCGGACCCACGCCATTGACCTTGATCAGGGCGCGAAACATGGCCTTGTCCTTGGCCTGATAAAAACCATAAAGCAGTTGCGCATCTTCCCTGACCACAAAATGGGTATGCAGGGTGAGTTCCTTGCCAGCCTCAGGCAACTGGAACAGGGTACTCATGGGCACCTGCAGCTCATAGCTGATGCCCCCTACCCTGACCAGAATATCCGGCGGTGTCTTGTCTACCAGGATTCCGGTAATTTGCCCGATCAATTGCTTCTCTCCCTGCGCCTTGCCGGCGCCCTAGCGACGCAAACGTCGCCGACTGAATGACTTCGCCCCTGCCATTTTAATCAGACTGGCCCGGGTATTGGCGTGACAGATAGCCACTGCCAGGGCGTCAGCCGCATCTTCGGCCAGTGTATCACTGATCCCCAGTATGGCCTTGACCATATGCTGGACCTGGGTCTTGTCGGCACCACCGGCACCTACTACGGCCTGTTTTACCTGGCGGGCAGAATATTCCTCCAGTGACAGGGCATGAGCGAGGCAGGCCACCATGGCACTGCCGCGGGCCTGACCCAGCTTGATAGCGGAGGATGGATTGCGCCCCATGAACACTTCTTCGATGGCGGCCTGCTGCGGGGCATGCAGTTCGATAATTTCGTTAAGGCCGGTAAAAATACTGTGTAGTCGCTCCGGCATGGGCTGCTGCTTGTCGGTACGAATGCAACCGCAGTCAATATATTCGAGCTTGTTACCGACACTGTTGATCAGGCCGTAACCGGTGATTCTGGAACCAGGGTCTATACCGAGAATTATGGCCATTGCCCAGCGTTGCGCCTCCCGGCACCATGTTGGCGTTCAGGCCGCAAGCCCTGTCCCTAGAGTTTTGCGGCTATTTCGTCAGAGATATTGGCATTGCTGTAGACGTTTTGTACGTCATCCAGATCTTCCAGATGTTCGGTGAGCTTGAGCAGACTTTCGGCGCCTTCCAGATCGAGATCCACCTCCGTGGATGGCAACATGGTCATTTCTGCACGCTCCGGCTTCAGCCCCTTCTCTTTCAGGGCATCCTGTACCGCACCAAAAGTCTCCAGCGTGGTATGCACTTCGACACTGCCATCATCATTGCTGACCACGTCATGGGCACCGGCTTCCAGGGTCACCTCCATCAGCGCTTCTTCATCACTGCCGGCAGGAAAGGAGATCACTCCGGTTTTTTCGAACAGATAGGCAACCGAGCCGCTGGTTCCCAGGCTGCCGCCGAATTTGCTGAAACCATGGCGCACTTCCGCCACGGTGCGATTCTTGTTATCGGTCATGCACTCACAAAGAATTGCCACGCCCCCAGGCCCGTAGCCTTCATAAACCAGTTCCTCGAGATTCTCACTCTCGGCGGTACCGGCGCCCCGGGCTACTGCCCGGTCGATTGTATCGCGGGTCATATTGGCCGCCAGGGCCTTGTCGATCATCGCCCGCAGACGGGGATTGTCATTGGGGTCACCGCCATTGCGTGCCGCGACTGTCAGTTCACGGATAATCTTGGTAAATACCTTGCCCCGCTTGGCATCCTGTCCCGCCTTGCGGTGTTTGATATTTGCCCATTTACTGTGACCTGCCATGTGTTTCTCCTGCCGGCACTTGGGTGCCGTCTTGCCCGTACTTTTAACCGTACTTTCTGTCAGTACTTTGCGAACTACCTTATTGCTTACCTGTCTATGTCGGCACCTGGGCCGTCAAATTTTGTCCCTCAGGATTTTTCCACTTCCCGCAGGCGAATATTCAGCTCCCGCAATTGCTTGCTGGACACTGCCCCCGGTGCATCGGTCAGCGGACAGGCTGCAGACTGGGTCTTGGGGAAGGCAATCACATCACGAATGGAACTGGCCCCGGTCATCAACATGATCAGACGGTCGAGACCGAAGGCGATGCCGCCATGGGGAGGACAGCCATAGGCCAGGGCATCCAGCAGGAAGCCGAATTTTTCCCGGGCCTCTTCTTCATCAATGCCCAGCACTTTGAAGACTGCCTGCTGCATATCCGGCTTGTTGATACGCACCGAGCCTCCGCCCAACTCGGTACCGTTGAGTACCATGTCATAGGCGCGTGACAGGGCCGTGGCCGGACTGGCCGCCAATTCCTCGGCACTGCAGGAAGGTGCAGTAAAGGGATGGTGCAATGAAGTCAGGCTGCCGTCACTGTCTTGCTCAAACATGGGGAAGTCCACCACCCACAAGGGTGCCCAGATATCCTTCACCTGCCCCAGATCCTGGGCAACCTTGAGTCGCAAGGCGCCCATGGCCTCATTCACCACATTGGCCTTGTCGGCTCCGAAGAAAATAATGTCGCCGGTCTCGGCTTGCAGGTCTTGCATCAGACCCGCCACAACGTCCTCACCGATAAACTTGATGATGGGTGACTGCAGGCCCTCGATGCCGGCATTAATATCATTGACCTTGATCCAGGCCAGCCCCCTGGCGCCATAAATGCCGACGAATTTGGTGTAGTCGTCGATCACCTTGCGGCTCAGACTGGCACCCTCGGGCACGCGCAGGGCAACCACGCGACTGCCGGCATCATTGGCCGGGCCACTGAATACCTTGAAATCCACCGCTTTCATTTGCTCAGCGATGTCCATCAGTTCCAGGTCGATACGCAGATCAGGCTTGTCAGAACCATAGCGGCGCATGGCTTCGGCATAGCTCATGCGCGGGAAACTGCCCAGATCCACATTCAGGTGGGTCTTGAATACCTGGACTATCAGGGCTTCCATGACCTCCATGATCTGCTCCTCATCCATGAATGAGGTTTCCACATCGATCTGGGTAAACTCGGGCTGTCGGTCTGCCCTCAGGTCTTCATCACGGAAGCACTTGGCAATCTGGTAATAACGGTCCATGCCCGAGGCCATCAGTATCTGCTTGAACAGCTGCGGTGATTGCGGCAAGGCAAAAAAGCGATTGGGGTGGGTACGGCTGGGTACCAGGTAATCACGCGCACCTTCCGGTGTGGCCTTGGTCAGCAGCGGTGTTTCAATATCGAGAAAACCGTTTTCATCGAGAAAATTACGTACGGTATTGCTTACCTTGGAGCGAAAGCGCAAACGCTCAAGCATTTCCGGACGTCGCAAATCGATATAACGATAGTGCAGGCGCACATCCTCACCCACTTTTTCATGCTCATCCAACTGAATCGGTGGTGTATTGGCTGCGTTGAGAATTTCCAGTTCCTTGCCCAGCACTTCGATCTTGCCGGTGGGCATGTCTTCGTTGATAGTTCCTTCCGGACGCAATCGCACCCGGCCTTTTACGCGAATTACGAATTCATTACGAACACCCTCGGCGATGGCGAAACTTTCTTCGGTGTCAGGATCAAAAACCACCTGCGCAATGCCTTCCCGGTCACGCACATCAAGAAAGATCACACCCCCGTGATCTCGACGGCGATGCACCCAGCCGCACAGGACTACCTCCTGATCTTCCAGCTTCTCGTTCAGTTCACCGCAATAATGGCTGCGCATAATAATTTTCCTGTCTACTGTCTATATATAGGGGCGGGCCTGACCCGACACTGATTCATTTATTCCCGGAGGATGTCGGAGCCGATTTATTGGCTGCCGCCTTGGGCTTGCTGTCGCCCTGCTTGCCGGAATCCTTGCCCGGCTTGCCGCTGCTGCTGTCACTTTTCGACTCTGCCGGGGAATTGCCCTTGCTGGAGTCGCCGGAATCCGATTCCGCCAACTGCTTGCGGCCCTCTTTCTTGAAATCCGTCTCATACCAGCCGCCGCCCTTGAGACGAAAGCTGGCGGCCGAGACCAGCTTGGTCAGGCTCTGCTCATGACATTCCGGGCATTCAACCAGGGGTGCATCGCTGATTTTTTGCAATGCTTCCAGTCGATGCTCACATTTTGAGCATTGATATTCATAAATAGGCATGGGAAGCGGTTTCCTGAATCCATCCCGGTGGCCGTGGGGGCCACGCTCTACCGGGTCCAAAACAGCCCCGGATTCGTGAAAACCGGCGATTATACATTATATGTTTTTTCCCTCGCACCCTGTTTATCCGGCTACGAGGCGATTTACTGGCAGTTTACCGGGGAAAAATGGCCTTCTCCCGAAGTGGGTCGGTAACGGCCTGTAAAATCCCGCAGCGCTGGCATGCAACATGGATTTCTCTTGAGGCAAATCCGGACCAATCCAGGAGACCAAATCTGGCCCCGGTTTCAGGCCTGAATCTTTGCTCTGAAGTGGTGCTTTCGACGTTGCAAATTGCTTTGATGCTTCGCTCAAAGTGATTGACTTTTGCGGTGAGGCAGTTTGCTGCGAGCAAAGGATGCGACAGTGAAGCGCGCAAAGTTTTGACAAGGTCTGCCGAAAACAAAAACCGGCTCAAGAAAAATTGATTTAAATCGGTAATTATCAGGTTTTCTGCTTGCCTGACTATGGT
>JALEHB010000092.1 GCA_022763285.1 Pseudomonadales bacterium
AATCGTCGCTCGGCAATATTCATTCGAGCCATGACCTTGAGGCGCGAAGCAATGCCCGCAGCCAGGTTGGGTGGCGGTCTTACCACTTCATGCAGCAGGCCGTCCTGGCGATAGCGAATTCGATAAAAGCCTTCATAGGGCTCGAAGTGGATATCCGAGACTCCGGCCTGCACGGCGTCATCGAGAATGCGATTCAGAAAGCGTACCAGGGGCTTGTCCCTGATCTGGGCATCCTGGTCTTGCGAGTCAGGCCCTGGCCTGGAGGACGGCGCGCTGAGCTCATCGGCGTCGAATTGCAGGCCGGCATCCTGTCGCCTGAGACTGGCCAGACAGCGCTGCAGCTTGTCATATTCAACCACCAGCAGGCTCAGTTTACAGTTGGTATGAAATTCGATATCGGTGAAGGCCGCAGGACAGCAGGCATCGGCGACGGCGAGATAGAGGGTTTTGCCCTGTTGCCACAAGGGCAGACATTGATGTTGTTGTAACAAGTCGGTATCAATGATTTCCAGCGGACAGCGTTTGAGATCCACCGCCGTCAGGTCCAATAGCGGCAAGGAGAAATAGCGCGACATTTGGCGGGCAATGTCAGCACTGGCAACGGCGGTTTCCTGAATGAACTGACCAAGAGAGCGGGGCAAAGAGCTGCCTGATTCGGTTACCGTTTTGCGGCTTCGGCCTGGACGCAAATTCCTCTCGCTGAGAAAGCGTTGCAGAGCAGTGGTTGAATTTGTCTGTTGCAGGCCGATAGAAACACTCATGGGCTAGGCAGTTGCAAATGCATTTGGTTGGCCTTTATGGCGCGGGGATTGGCTACAATTGTTTAACTACAATATAGGTCAGTAAATTCACAAGCGCCCAGTCTGGCCGCGAAATGCCGCATCTTCTGATCAGTGTGACAATAATTTTCTTAACAGGTAGGTAATGATGAATCGTTGGCAAGCCTTTGCCCTCCACTTCGGAATCAGCGTACTGGTGTTTCTGCTTTTGCTGGCCATCATTCTGGTGTTCTGGTATCCGGGAATTCTGTTCAGTATCGACGGCGGCTGGACCGGATTGCGCATCGTAATTGCTGTGGATCTGGTGTTGGGGCCGCTACTTACCCTGATTGTCTTCAAGCCCGGCAAACCCGGGCTGAAATTCGACCTGACCTGCATAGGTCTTTTTCAGGCGGTTTGTCTGAGTGCAGGCATGTGGATTGTCTGGAATGAGCGGCCGGTGGCACTGGTGTTGGCCTATGACACTCTTTACAGTTTGGCGGCAGGAGATTTTGAAAATTATGGCAAGGATCCGGCCCTGCTGGATGCATTCCCTGGCAGCTTTCCGAAATTGCTGTATACCGAATTGCCTGAAAACGATATCAGTGCCGATATCGTCAGTATCCGCAGCCAATTCATTGGCGATCCATTGTTTATGCAGACCGAGCGCTATCGACCCATGCCAGCAGAGGAGCTCGCTTCGGTATACCGAAGGCAACAAGCAACCAGAGCAGAGATTTCTGATGCGACCCGGGCAGGTCTTGGAGACGACTGCCTTTTCAGCCGTTTCGTGTCACCCGTTCAGGTTGGCTATGTTTGTCTTGATGCCGAGTCGCGCAAGTTGTCGGGTTTTTTTGTTGATGGCTATCTGCAAGAGCAGATCGAGCAAGAGGCGGAAAGCGGAAGCCAGTAGCGATAGTCAGAAATAAACAGGTGCCTGGTAATCAATGCCGCGACTGTTGTCTACTCAGTCGGCAGCCTGGATTAGCAGTATCCAAGGGTTGCGCAAGAGCCACCGGGAGTCCACTGAATCGGCGGGGTAGTACTGCTCGCCGTCAGCGTGTAGGTGACGCCCTGCAGATCAGTACCATCGGATTGCCAGGTCAGGGTAATCATGCCATCAACTACATCGATACCGTGGGTAGTTGCCGCGGCGGCTTGTGTTGGTGGAATGCCATTGGTGCCGGCATCGACATCGGCCAGGCTGACAAAACGGTCAGAATGGGCCTGGGTGATAATAGCGGCGCGGTGGTAGCCGATGGCCAGGATGGCTTCGGCAAAACGGGCGCGATTGCGGTACAGATCGTAAGCGGGAAGGGCAACTGACACCAGGATGCCGATAATCGCGGTGACAATCATCAGTTCGATGAGGGTAAAGCCTTGTTGCTGTTGTTTGTTCATGGCTGTCACCTGTTCTATTCGATTGCCAGCTACCGGTAACTCAGTGTTGGCAGCATTTGCCTGGCAACTTCAATTATCAGTTCTCCATCTCGCTCAAGAGGGTCTGGCTGTTTCGTACACTGCAATTTAAAGGTTTTTGATTTGTCATTCCAGCGGGAGGACTTGAATGCTGGAGTTTCAGACGTGTTCGCGTGATCTTGGGGAGAGGCTGCGACAGCCCTCGGGGAAGAGCGTGCCGCAGCATTCCGTATGGAGTCTGCCTGTTAGCAGAAACCGTTGTTCAGGCAAGTACCGCCTTCAGTCCACTGAACCGGAGGAGTGATACCGCCCGCGGTCAGAGTATAGGTGATGCCGGCCAGGTCGGAACCGTCAGACTGCCAGGTCATTTCGATTTCGCCATCTTCCACGGCGGCACCGTGAGTAGAAGCAGCAGCGGCTACGTCAGTGGGGATACCCATGGAACCAGCGTCCAGGGCGGCCAGGTTAGCCGGGCTGCGAGTCTGGATGGCCAGTTCTACCGCAGTCTTGCGCGGAGTTACGGCCAGTACCAGTTCGGAGAACGCGGCACGGTTAGAGTAATTCTGGTAGGCGGGCAGAGCCACGGCGGCCAGAATGCCGATGATCGCTACAACGATCATCAGTTCGATCAGGGTAAAACCTTGTTGGACTTTTTTCATTTGTCTGTCTCCAGTGCTTATCAATGAATTGTTCGGTATTTTCGGAGTCGTATTCCGAGTTTCGGTCAACGCTTGCTGGAATACATTCATGTTGCGTGCCAACTTTGGCTGACTTAAATAAGTCGTTGAAAAATAAAGGAATAGTATTATTTCTTGGAGGGCTGTAGGATTTTCGCGGGTGACGTAATGGGACTGCCCCGGGGAGGTGACTGACAATTTCTGTCAGTATGCGTCAGATTGTGTTGAATCTTTAGGGTCTGATACTGATTTATCTGGCGCCATGGGTCGCTGGGCAAAAAGCCAGTGAGGCCGTTAACAAGAGCTATGAACAAACCTGTTGAGCAGCAAAGTCAATTACCCGCCTTCCGGCCCCGGGGGCTGTTGCTATTGCTGGCCCTGCTGCTGGCTACTGCCCTGATGTACTGGCCCGGCCTGTCCGGTTCACTGCTGCTGGATGATAACTGGGTATTGCAGCCATTGCTGGAAGAGGGTGGTTTGCAGTCAGCAGCCGAGGTGAGGCAGTTCATTTTTGCCAATGATGCCGGACCCAGTGGCCGTCCTGTCGCCATGCTGAGTCTGTGGCTCAATGCGGAGCAGCCTCTGGATGTGGCCAGCCTGAAACTGGGCAATCTGTTGCTCCATTTACTCACCGGCCTGGCACTGTTCTGGTTTGCATCCCTGCTGGCGCTGGCGTTGGGACAGCCGAAAAGCAGCGCTCAATGGCTGGCCCTGGCGGTCACTGCCCTGTGGTTGCTGCACCCGATGAATGTCAGCACCACGCTCTACATTGTGCAACGCATGACCCAGCTCATGGCCCTGTTTGCCTTGTTATCTTTGGCCTTTTATCTCAGTGCTCGCCTGGCGCTGGCGCAGGGGCAGCTGCGCCCGGCCCTGCTGCGCCTGTTGCTCTGTCTGTTCCCCTTTGCATTGTTGTCGGTTCTCAGCAAGGAAAACGGCGCTTTGCTGTTATTGCTGATCCTGTTGCTGGAATACCTGGTGTACGAGCCGCTCACGGCCGGCTCTGCCGGCCGGAACTGGTATCGGGCCTGGCTCGGTCTGGGAGTCATGCTGCCGCTTCTAATTGTATTCCTGACTTTGCTGTGGGGGCTGGATGAGTCCCTGGCGGTTTATGAGGCCCGGCCTTTTACTCTGGGCGAACGCCTGCTGAGCGAAACCCGGGTATTGTCAGACTATTTACTGAAGATTCTGTTGCCGCTGGGCGGGATTGGCTATTTGTACCATGACGACTGGCAGATATCCCGGTCATTGCTTGATCCCTTCAGCACCTTGCTGGCATCGGTCTTTTTGATTGCTCTGGTGGCTGCTGCCATTTTTTGCTGGCGTCGGCAGCGGGTATTCAGTCTGGCGGTATTCTGGTTTCTGGCCATGCATCTGCTGGAGTCTGCCTGGCTGCCACTGGAACTGGTTTTCGAGCATCGCAATTATCTGGCCATGGTGGGCCCCTTGTTTGCCCTGGTCTGGTATGCCAATGAGTTTATTCGGCGTTTTGCCGATGCGGACTTTGGCAGAACGGCGGCCGTTGCCCTGGTTTTGGCTTCGCTTTTATTGGCCTGGAACAGCTTCAATCTGAGCCGTCTCTGGAGCGACGGCTTTGGCCTGCACGGCTGGTGGGCGGAACAACAACCTGCCTCACTCCGGGCCCAGACCAGCTATGCGGCCTGGCTACAGGCGGCAGGCTATCCCGAACTGGCCCAGGCCCGGTTTGAGCAGGCCCGGCAGATCAGGCCCAATGAAGTGACGCTGTTATTGAATCAGTGGTTGCAGGCCTGTGAAGACGGTCTTGCGCAACCCTTCAGCTTGCAAACCATCATTGCCAATCCGCAACTGGAACACTATCAGGGCGATCTGAACCTGCTGCTTGGCAATCTGCTGGAGCACTTCCTGGCGGGGCGCTGTCAGATTGCCGGGCCGTTGGAACTGGAGCAGTTGTTTCTGCGCATCGGTGAGTTGAATCTGCGTGACTACACCAGGGCGGGGTACCATGTGTATTTCTCCGATGTCTATATCAGCATGCGGCAACTGGACCCGGCTCTGATTCAGATGGCAAGGGCCTTTGAACTACTTCCCAATCCGCGTTATCCCCTGCGTCAGGCCTTGATCTCGGCACAGGCAGGAAGGTTTAATGACGCCCTGATTTTTTTACAGCGGGCCAGGGAGGCGGACAATAATCGCAACCCCTTGGTGCCTTCCATCAGTGCTGAACTGGACCGTCTGGAGCGGGATTTCAGCACCAGAGTTCAGGAACCCCAATAATGACCATGAAACACGTCTCGGTAGTGATACCGGCCAAGAACGAGGCCGAGAATCTGGTGAAGTTTCTGCCGCGATTATTGCCGCTGGTGGAGGGTGCCGAAATTATCGTCGTCAACGATGGCTCCAGCGACAACACCGCCGAGATTTGTGAGCAACACGGGGTGAAGGTGATCAGTCATCCCTACAGCAAGGGCAATGGTGCGGCAATCAAGACCGGGGCCCGGGCTGCCCGGGGTGAAGTGCTGGTCTTTCTCGATGGCGACGGGCAGCACAAGCCCGAGGATATTCCCAGGCTATTGGCGGAGTTGGAGCAGGGCTATGACATGGTGGTGGGAGCTCGCGACAAAGAATCCCAGGCCGACTCTTTTCGGGCTATTGCCAATGGTATCTACAACCGGCTCTCCTCGAAAATTACCGGTCATGAAATTCTCGACCTGACGTCCGGCTTTCGGGCAGTGGTTGCCAGCAAGTTTCGCGAGTTTCTTTATCTGCTGCCCAATGGTTTTTCCTATCCCACCACCTGTACCATGGCGTTTTTTCGTGCCGGTTATTCGGTGGCCTATGTGCCGATCCAGACCGAGCAGCGACTTGGTCAGAGCCATATCAATCTGCTCAAGGATGGTCTGCGCTTCCTGATTATTATCTTCAAGGTGGGCACACTGTATTCGCCCCTGAAGATTTTCCTGCCGGCCTCGGCGGCCTTTTTCTTCACCGGCACCTTCTATTACCTCTACACCTACCTGACCCAGGGGCGCTTCACCAATATGAGTGCGGTGCTGTTTATGACAGCGATCCTGGTGTTTCTGATTGGCCTGGTTTCCGAACAGGTGACTGCGCTGATGTATAAGGATAACGACCGCTAGGTCGGCTCCACTGGACGCTCGCCGGCATCCATTGAGCGTTAAACAGCGTAGCTATATCTGAATGAAGCAGGGTTCAGGTTTCGTTCATGTGCTCGGCCCTATAGTGGCAATCGTGGGTTAAGCGGCTGATTTATGTAAAATTTTGTCACATTCAGCAGACTGCCAGAGCCCTGATATACTTGAACAAGTGATAGATGTGGTTTATGTTTACGGCCCTTTTGAGAACGGCCAGCAATGGCCCAAGACCGCCCGCGAAGGGCTAGGCCGTAACAGACGCATCGGCTAATTAAGGAGTATGCGAATGAACAGATCTGTGAAACTTGCCACCAGCTTATTGTTTTCTGCCGGCCTTGCGTTCGGTGTACAAACGGCTGCGCAAGCTCAGACAGTAGAAGACGGCGTGTTTACCCAGGCCCAGGTTGACTCCGGTAAAGTGGTCTACGACTCTTCCTGCAAGAGCTGTCATAACATGCGATTCTACCGGGACATGCTGCGCTCCTGGAATTCACAGCCCCTGCTTTATCTGTGGGAAAACATCCTCGGCACCATGCCGGCAGATAATCCGGGTTCCCTGATGTATGAAGAGTACACTGATGTCATTGCCTATATTCTCAATGAGCAGGGTTTTCCGACTGGTGACACCCCACTGGATCCGGACAATGGCATGGAAGACATCAGCATCGTCGCTCCCTGAGTCTTTGCCTAGAGAGCAGGAAAGAGAACACAAAGATGCCGGCATCAAGCCGGCATTTTTTTTGCCCCGTATTTATAAGGCGTCCGTGTCTGCGCGATCGTCAGCTTAATCCTGGCAGTTTTCCAGCACCCGGTTGATGGCATTGCGATCGCTGCTGCTGATCTGCAGATCATATTTTTCGGCGATGGCATCCCACAGGCGCACATATTCACACTGGAATTCCTCCCGCGGCAGGTAGCGGTTGGGGCCGCGATCCCGTTTGCGACGAATTTCGCGCCGGTCTACCATCACCATATTCATGGGGTCATTGGAAAACTGCAGTTTCTCACCTGCTGACCAGCGGTCACCGCCATGGGTATGGGCATACATGCGGGGAATAATATGATCCACGTCCATCTGTGAGGCGACCGTAAATTCCTTGCCGGTGTATTCGTCGATCCACAGGCCGGTGCGGACCACACAGTTGCGGGGGTTGGTGAAGCGTACCTCGGCGCGGCTGGTGAGAATCAGTAGTTCCTGACGAGTGGATTGGCAGTCACCATCGAAATCTTCTTCAAACGACCAGTCGTCCTCGTTAAAAAACTTTTCCCGCTCGCGGTAATCCGTCAGCAGGCTGTCGCGGCCGCCGCGGCGCATGATGTCGAAGGTATCCGGCATCTCGCAGCCTGTCAGATGGCAGTGGTAGGAATTGCCGTAGTAATGTCCGCCATTGCGATCGAGGCTACCGGGATGGGCTGAGGCAGCGAGACCAAGGCTGCCAAGACAGAGCAGCAGGCTCAGTTGAAGCAGGGATTTGCCGTACATGGTTCCTCCATGGTGACCGCCGGGATAACTGTGCCGACCTGCGGGATCTGCCCGCTCAGGCAGGCTGGTCAAGCAAAAGGGACAGGTCCACGGCCCGGCAGTGTTTGGTGAGTGCGCCAATGGAAATATAGTCTACGCCAGTTTCGGCAATCTTGACCAGCGAGTCGGCATCGACACCCCCGGAGGCCTCCAGTTTACTGCGACCGGCATTGATTGCCACGGCTTCGCGCAATTGCTCGAGATCGAAATTGTCCAGCATGATGATGTCGCTGTTAATCGCCAGAGCCTCACGTAATTGATCGAGGGTCTGTACTTCCACCTCCACCGGCAATTCCGGAGCCTGTTGCCGGGCCCGCTCCACCGCGGCCCGGATTCCCCCACAGGCGGCGATATGGTTTTCCTTGATGAGAAAGGCGTCATACAAGCCCATGCGGTGGTTCTGCCCACCGGCAATGCGCACTGCGTATTTCTGTGCCTGGCGCAGACCCGGCAAGGTTTTGCGGGTATCCAGCAGTTTGACGTCGGTATGTTTGACAAGCGCCAGCAATTCGGCTGTGCGGGTGGCGGTGGCGCTGAGGGTTTGCAGGAAATTCAGGGCGCTGCGTTCGGCGGTCATGATGCTGCGGGCATTGCCGGAGATAAGCAGCAGCACTTCACCGGGCTGGAATCGTGCGCCGTCCTTCAGTTGCCACTGAAGTTGTACCGAGTCATCGACCTGACGAAAAACCTCATCAACCCAGGGCTGTCCACAGAGGGTGCCAGGCTCGCGGGCGATGATTTTCGCCTGCACCTGACTGTCGGCCGCAATCAGGGCAGCGGTTATATCACCACTGCCGATGTCTTCTTCCAGTGCGCTGCGCACCAGCGCAGCTATATTTGCTTGTGAAATTGTCATTACTCCGGGTATTGCCTCAGGGTCAGGGTGGAGCCCCGTTGGCTAAACTCAACTTGCTGCAGGGCACTCATTCCCAGCAGTATGGTGTCTCCTGCCATACTGGGTGTGATGCTGGCGCGAACATCCTGCAACTCGATATTGCCAATGCGCAGTTGGCCTACCTGAGTGCCGTAAACAGTCACTGCACCATTGGCCGTAAACGCTCTGCCGGCATAGCCCGGTTCCAGACCGGCGCGCTCGGCAATGCCTTGTGGTATGGCAACATCGGTGGCGCCGGTGTCCAGCAAAAAGGTAACGGGTAGCCCATTTATTTCTCCGCCGGCCACGTAGTGACCCTGGCGATTTCTGTCCAGCACCACTTCCCGCACTCCCGAAGCGTTCTCAAAAGCCCGGGGATTGGCATTGGGGTTGGATTCTCGCGCCAGCCAGGCATCAAAGATAAAGGTCAGGGCAGCCAGGCCCAGAGCGAAACTGGTGACCAGCATTGCTTGTCCCAGGCCTTTTCCTGGTGGTTTGGTGGCGGAAGACATTGCTGGAATTATCCTTTAAGCGCGGCCCGGATGAAAGTTGTGAACTGGTTCAAGAATTTGCCTATTAGTCCGTAATGTAACTGCTTGAAAACAAAGGTGACACCGGGCTTTTCTCCGGTCTGTGAACCCCTTCAATCTCCTGATTCGCCTGAATTGCTATAAATGTGCCACCGAAAGACCACAGGGGCCTGAGGCCCGGTAAATACCATGTCTGCCAAGTTTCGATCCGACAAGCCCAGCCAGGCACAGCAAATTGACACCGTTCAGGTGGAAAAGCTGCGCTGGTCGCTGCGTCAGCGATATCGCAAGCAGTGGCAATTAATGAGTACGGACTTTTTTGATGAGGTGGATGACTTCCTGTTCAGCAGTGGTCGCAGTGGTCAATTGGCAGACGACGGATCCTACCTGAAATCCATGCGCGAGCTGCGGGCTCGCCAGGCACTGTTCGAGGAAAAATTTCTGGAATCGGCCATCGCCATGGTCAAATCATCCTGTGGCGACAAGTTTGCCAGGGCGCGCGTGCAGGGCGCGCAGCCGGCCCTGGTCAATGCGGCCTATGAAACAGTCGAGACTGACCTGGCCATGAATGCCATGCTGCGAAAAGCCGAGAAGATGTATTTTCAGCTGGCGCGCCAGATTGAATCCCTGCAACAAAAAGACAGCCAGGACCTGCTGCTGATAAATCCCCAGGCGGTGCTGGAAGCGGTCATCAAGTCCTTTGCCGAAGCCCAGGCCGTGTTTGCCTTGCCACTGGATACGCGCCTGTTGTTCATCAAGCTGTTTGAGCAGCATTTTGTGCTGAAAATGGAGAAGCTGTTTCAGGACACCATCAGCATTATCAATAACATGAACAACGCCGAATTCGTGGACAAGCTCTACTCCTCTTCCTCGGCATTCAGAGCCCGATCCGCCGCGGCTGAAAAAACCGTGATTCAAACCAATAGCCTGCCGCCCGTGGCGGGAAATACCGCCTTAGGCAATTCCGCGCAATTGCAGATTGCGGCGGATCAGCTGGTGGCATCGATTTGCGATAACAAGCAGTTGCCCGAGTTCCTGGAAGGCATGATTCGCCAGCACTGGCGCGAAGTGATTTTCCTGATCGGGCTGCATCGGGGCTCCACCAGTGTCGAGTGGACCGAGGCCAGACACAGTGTCAGTTTGTTGGCCACCGCGGCGGCAGAAAAAATCTATCTCGACAACGGCGATTACGAGTCAATCAAGGATCATTTGCGCCGGGGTTTCTCCCTGATCCAGTTGGGCTGGAAGGAGCAGGAGGCGCTTTTCCAGGCCCTGGCGGATTATTTCCAGAGCTTTGCGCCCCATGAGCAGGGCGAATCAGTCAGCTCCATCGAGCGGCTGCGCAAGACCGGCCTGGAGGCTTCCATCAGCCCCTCCGGCGAGGAAATTCTGGATCAGGAAGATCTGGATGAAATTGCCAAATTGCTGGGTGGCAGTGAAGCTGCAGGAAAGGGCAAGGCCCTGGAGGACTACCTGGAAGAAGTGGATGGCCTGGAAGAGCAGGTCATGGTGGACTTCATGCTCAACGGCGTCTATGTGCAGTGTCTGTTAACCCGGAGCCTGTCCGTGCCAGGTCAATTCACCATCAGCAAGCGCGGTGCCAAGATATCGGTAACCCGGTCCCGCCTGGGGCTGGCACTGGCACTGCAGAGTGGTGAGTTGCGACTGCCGAAGCCACAATTTATGCGCTCGGCGGGGCCACGTACTGTTATGGAATCCTCTTCCCGAACCCGTCACTGACAAACACTGTCAGTCATTCTCTGCCCACCCGATTTCTTCTGTGGCCCGTCAGGCCCGCTGTAATCTGTTTTGTTCTGCCCGAAAGCGCCTGTTAAGATGCGGGCTCCGCTATTCACACCGGGGCTGGATTGCTTGCTAATCAAAGACAACTGGCTACAAGAAGCAAGGTCGCTGGAGTCGCCAAACTACAGTGCCCGCCCGCCGGCAAGCACGATCGACTTGCTGGTCATCCACAATATTTCCCTGCCGCCAGGTGAATTCGGTACTGGCTGCGTGGACGATCTGTTTTGTAACCGACTCGATAGCGAAGCGCATCCATTCTTCAGGGAAATAAGTGGCCTGCGTGTCTCTGCGCATCTGCTGATTGATCGCCATGGTGAGCTGACGCAATATGTGCCTTTTGATTGCCAGGCCTGGCATGCCGGTGAGTCGGAGTTTCAGGGGCGTCAGCGTTGCAATGAATTCTCTATCGGCATTGAACTGGAAGGGACTGACCATGAGGCATTCACCG
>JALEHB010000093.1 GCA_022763285.1 Pseudomonadales bacterium
AGCCAACTGCCTTTCGAGCCAGTCGGGCTGAACGATTTCGATGTCATTATTCAGGAAACAAATTATCGGTGAGCTTGCCTGATTCACAGCGAAATTATTGATCGCTGAATAATTGAATGCTTTCTCCCATTTCAAAACACGGCAATTGGGTTTGCCTGCGAGCTCTTCCAGAAAATCCAGGGTGGCCTGTTCTTCACTATTGTTATCGACGACCAGGATTTCTGTTTGGTCGTACAAATGCGATGAAAAAATTCCTTCCAGGCAAGGCTGGAGAAATTCCAGTTTGTCTCGTGTAGGAATGATGATTGTGCAGCGAAAGGACTCCCGGTTTGTCAGGTAACTGGCTGGCTCTTCACTCATACTGCTTCCATTAATCCGGGGGTTACTGTTTCTTCCATAAGCGGCGAACTGCCCGCAATGGTTTGCTTATCTTCCAGCTGAGGGAATTTTGGATCAGTTGTAGATGATTCTTGAGCTCGCTGATTTCCTCCGATGCTGCATTGTGTTCTTCATGTCGCTGTTGTTCACTGATATTCAGCCGGTGCTGCAAGGACTCCAGCTCCTGTAACTGCTGCCTGATCTGCTCCTGATGACCCAGATTGGCCTGGTGCTCGCTGTCCAGCAAGTTGGCCAGCTCGGATAATTCCTGGCTCTTGTCCATGTCGCCGATCAGGGCATTGAGTTGCTGGCCTTGCCACTGTGGCAGCCATTTGTCGAACAATCTGGCCCGGGCCTCACACAGGGGATGGCCCTGTCGATAGCGGTTGGCAGTGTCCTCGGTGGCGGTATCGGACCCGCCTCCTTGCCGATAGAAGGCGGTGATCTGATCCACATGAATAAAGGCGGTATGCTGATTCAGTTGCAGCCAGAAGTCCCAGTCTTCGTAAATATCGAAGGCTTCATCGAATCGGCAGCCTTTGGCGATCAGTTCGGCGGAGAACAACATGGCGTGAATGGGAATGTAGTTATCCCGCATCAATAGTAGCGGTTGATAGGCTTCCCTGAAGACGGTCTGAAGTTCCTTGCCCCGAGCATCGGTTTTTCGGGTGCTGCTATAGGCGGCCTGAACATCGGGGTTGGCCCGCAGGCAGGCAACAAGATTGGCCACATGATCGCTGGCAATCCAGTCATCCTCATCGAGAAACATCAGCAACTGGCCGCTTGCCGCATCGAGGCCCGCATTGGCCGCTACCGGCCGACTCATGGCCTGGCCGTGGTTGACGATCTGCAGCTTGTCGATGCCGGACCGGATCTCCGGCGGGGCCTCAAGGCCACTGCCAAGGGCATCTACCAATACCAGCTCCAGAGCCGGATAGTTCTGCCCGGCAACAGAATCCAGAGCCTGCTGCAACTCGGCACGGCCGGTGCTGCGGCAGATAATGGAGACAGTCAAATTGTCCTGGTTCTTGTTGGCAGGCATGGGCGTTTTTATTGAGCAGGAGTCAGCAATGCCAAGCGCATTGCTACTTCCCTGCCACTAGTCAGGCAGAGGCTTTGGCTTCGGCGGCCAACTGGCGATCCAGCACGGAGCCGACTACCCGGCCTATGAAATCCAGGAACAGGGTGTCCAGATTGACATTGAAATAGTTGTCCTGCTTGTTGCCAAAGGCCAGCAGGGCCAGCACTTCGCTGTTATGAATCACCGGGCACAGGGCGGTGGAACGCACTTCCTGTTCATTGCCGGGGAACAAGCGGGCGATCTGCTCCTCGCTCAGCGGGCCGCAGTGGGTGCGCTTGAGCCGGAAGACATCGCTGAAGTCCTTGCGCAGGCTGGCCAGGGGTTCCACCCGGGTATTGGCCGAGGTGCTCAGTTCAGGATGCTCGATCAGAATAAATTCACAGGCATCGATATTGGCATGATTGGCCAGTTGATCCTGGGTCACCTCGGCAATCTCGGTAACATTGGCGGCACGCAACAGGGCCAGCACCAGATTACGAGTGGTATCAAAAAGCTGGTCATTGTTACGGGCATTTTCCAGCAGATTATTGAGCTTCTGTCGGGCTTCGATACCGCGCTCCCGAAGAATAGTAACCTGGCGTTCCAGCAGGGAAATGGCTTTGCCACTGGCGTGGGGCAGAGACAATTCGGCCAGCAATGCATCCTGGCCTATAAAGAAGTCGGGGTGTTCGCGCAGATAGTCCGCTACCTGATCGGCGGTGATTTGCTCACCGGCAGTCTGGCCAGTATCGGATTGCTCATTGCTCATAACTCGATTGTCCCCTCATACACAGTGGTGGTTGGCCCGGTCATGATGATCGACGCCTGGTTATCGGGCCCGTCGTCCTGTTGCTGGCGGGGCCAGTGAATCTTCAGTTGGCCGCCCGGCAGATGCACTTTGACGGTATCACCTAATCGTCCCAGCAGGCAACCTGTGGCGACCGCCGCACAGGCGCCGGTTCCGCAGGCAAGAGTCTCGCCGGAGCCGCGTTCAAAGACTCGCAGGGCGATCTCGTCTTCAGCCAGAATCTGCATGAAGCCAACATTGACGCCGGCGGGGAAATCCGGGTGTGAACCCAGTGCCCTTCCAATATCTTTTACGGCCGACTTGTCCAGGTCTTCAACCAGTAGCACCGCATGGGGGTTGCCCATGGTCAGGGCGCTGAAGCTGACTGTAAGTGATTCGCCGTTGATTTCCAGCTGGCGGCTGTACTGCAGCTCCCGGGATTCGGACTTGAAGGGAATCATTGCCGGGCTAAAGTCCGGCGGGCCCATGTCCACACTGACCTCGCCCTGTTCATCGATGGCCAGCTCCAGAATGCGATTCACAGTTTTGACCAGTATCGGATTACTCCGGGTCAGGCCCTTGTCATGGACATAACTGGCAAAGCAGCGCGCGCCATTGCCACAGTGTTCCACTTCTTCGCCATCGATATTGAAAATGCGGTAGTCGAATTCCACGGCAGGATCACTGGGCGGATCAATCAGCAGCACCTGATCACAGCCAATGCCGAAATGACGATCAGACAGATAGCGAATCTGCTCGGCACTGAGATTGAAAGAATTGTTGACCCGGTCGATGACCACAAAGTCATTGCCCAGCCCGTGCATCTTGGTAAACGGAATCTTCATGACAGTTGCTCTTTAGCGTCGGTCTCCGACAGGCAGGATTCCAGAGCCAATAGCTCATCCACGGTTTCCCGTTGCCGGATCAGATGGCTGTGGTTGCCATCGACCATGACTTCCGCTGCCCGTGGTCGGGTATTGTAATTGGAGCTCATGACGAAACCATAGGCACCGGCAGAGCGCACCGCCAGCAAATCGCCGGCCTCGACGCTGAGCTTGCGATCCTTGCCAAGAAAATCACCGGACTCACAAACCGGGCCCACAACATCGTATTGCTTCTGGCCACTGATGCGCTTGCGGGCCGGGATAATCTCCTGCCAGGCGCCATACAGGGCCGGCCGGAGCAGATCATTCATGGCGCCATCGACGATGGCAAAATTCTTGTGGGCATTGCACTTCAGGTACTCAATCCGGGTCAGGAAGATACCGGCATTGGCGGCAATGGAGCGACCCGGTTCCACCAGCAGGGTCAGGTTTCGGTCCCTGAAGATATCCTTCACTTCGGCCAGCAGTTCCGAAGGGTGGGGCGGCTGTTCCTGTTCATAGGTGACGCCGAGGCCCCCGCCCATATCAAAATGGCTGAGCTGAATACCCTCGCTGGCAAGGGTGTCTACCAGATCCAGCAGTTTGTCGATGGCATCCAGAAAAGGCGCCACGCTGGTGAGCTGGGAACCGATATGACAATCGATGCCCACCAGTTCCAGACCAGGCATCGTGGCCGCCCGGCGATAGCAGTCCAGCGCTTCTTCGGCGGTGATACCAAACTTGTTCTCTTTCAGGCCGGTGGAGATATAGGGGTGGGTGCCGGCATCCACATCGGGATTGACACGCAGGGAGATGGGCGCCTTTTTGCCCAGCGACAATGCCACCTCATTGATGCGCTCCAGTTCCGCCGGCGATTCCACATTGAAACAATGGATACTGTGCTCCAGGGCCAGCTCGATCTCGGCATGGGTTTTACCCAGGCCGGAAAAAATCACCTTGCGGGTATCTCCCCCGGCGCGCCGAACCCGTTCCAGCTCGCCACCGGAGACAATGTCAAAACCGGAGCCCAGTCTCGCCAGCAGGTTCAGCACGGCAAGATTGGAGTTGGCTTTTACTGCATAACAGACCAGGTGGGGCAGATCGGCGAGCGCTTGCTCGTAGACACGGAAATGCCGTTCCAGGGTGGCCCGGGAATAGACGAAGCAGGGGGTGCCAAATTCCCGGGCAATGTCCTCCACCGCCACGTCTTCAGCGCAGAGTGTGTCGCCTTTGTAGTTGAAATAGTCCATAGTTCAGGGGTTCCGCTCGCGACCGCGAATTTGTCTTGTCAGGCTGGTCGGCAATCAGTGTGTCTGACTGCTGAATGGCGCCGGCTCCGGCCGGGTCAGGCCACCTTTTTGGCCACAGGCAGTGAGGCTGCTGATAACGATCAGCAGCAACAGAGGCAAAATTATCCTGGGATTGACTCGCATCGATCAGGGCCCCGGCTTGCGACATTGCTGAAAAGGCCGCGATTATAACTCTGTGGGGCCCATAAACACAGTGTTGACGGGTTTATTCGGGCTTCCGGCAGCCGCCTGGCTGTTCTTGAAAAAGCCCGGGTACAGCCCTATATTCTCGGTCTCATTTTTGTACAGTCGACGGCAGACCCGGGTTTGCCGTTGCTCGAGCTTACGACGTTAAAGAGGCCGGTAGAACAATGATTGCCGTAAAAAATCTGACAAAAAAATTCGACCAGTTTACCGCCGTGGATGACTTGAGTTTCACTGTCCAGGAAGGTGAAGTATTGGGTTTTCTGGGGCCAAACGGTGCCGGTAAATCCACAACCATGAAAGTCATTACGGGCTTTCTGGCACCTTCGGCGGGAACGGTCACTATCGATAATCACGATATCAGCCATGACGCTATTGCCGCCAAGGCACTGATTGGCTACTTACCGGAAGGGGCGCCTTCCTACGGGGATATGACTACCCAGGAGTTTCTGCGCTTTATCGCCAGTGTCCGGGGCTTCAGCGGCGACGCCTTGAACCAACGAGTGGACAAGGTGATCGAGGAGGTGGATCTGGAGTCCGTCCGGCATCAGACTATTGATACCCTGTCCAAGGGTTTCAAGCGCCGTGTCGGTCTGGCCCAGGCCATCATGCATGATCCCAAGGTCCTGATTCTTGACGAGCCCACCGACGGCCTGGACCCGAATCAGAAGCATCATGTTCGCGAACTCATCAAAAATCTGGCGCGGGACAAGATAGTCATTATCTCCACCCATATTCTGGAAGAAGTCACTGCTGTGTGTACCCGGGCCATAATTATTTCCCAGGGCCGCATAGTGGCCGATGGCAAGCCTGCTGAACTGGAAGCCCGCTCCCGCTATCACCATGCGGTCAGTGTGCGTCTGAGTGAGGCTCATGATCTGCAAGCCGATCTGGCAGGCCAGAAAGGGGTTGCCTCCATCGAGCAGGACCCGGCCGACCCCCTCAGTTTTACCATTCTTGCCGAGGGCGGCGAAGCGATCTATGCCGAGGTATCGGAAATTGCCAAGAACAGGAACTGGCCGCTGGAAGAATTTCACGTACAGCGCGGACAACTGGAAGATGTGTTCCGCAGCATTACCCAAAAAGCGCAGCCACTTGAAGCAGTACAGGAGGATGCGGCATGAGCAATCTCGGTATCATTTTCAAACGTGAGCTGCTGGGCTATTTCGCCACGCCGCTCGCCTATATTTTCATTGTCATCTTTCTTATCACCAATGGCATATTTACCTTTGACCTTGGTGGCTTCTATGTGCGGGGCCAGGCGGATCTGTTGCCCTTCTTTGGCTTTCATCCCTGGCTTTATCTGTTCATGGTGCCGGCCATTGCCATGACCCTTTGGGCCGACGAGCGCAAGACAGGCACCATCGAGTTACTCCTGACCCTGCCAATTCGTTTGTCCGAAGCCGTGCTGGGCAAGTTCCTGGCAGCCTGGGTGCTGACTGGCATTGCCCTGCTGCTGACCTTTCCCATCTGGATTACGGTGAATTATCTGGGTGACCCGGACAATGGCGTTATCCTCGCTGCCTATCTGGGGAGCTGGCTGATGGCCGGTGGCTTTCTGGCCATTGGCAGTTGCATGTCGGCCTGTACCCGAAACTCGGTTATCGCCTTCATTCTTACCGTGGCCATCTGTTTCAGCTTTGTGATTATTGGCTCACCGATACTGCTGAACGCCTTCCCGGACTGGGTACCCCAGGGCCTGGTGGATGCGTTCTCGGCACTGGGTTTCCTGACTCACTTTGATTCCATTTCCAAGGGTGTGCTGGATATCCGCGATCTGTTGTTTTTCACGGTGTTCATCGGAGCCTGGTTACTGGCCAGCGCCATCGTCATTGAAATGAAGAAAGCGAACTAGGGAGGCGAGCAGACATGAACAAGAAATCACTGTTTTCAACTGTTGGCCTCATTGCCATTGCCCTTGGCCTGATTGCCAGCGTTGCCATCATCAGCGTCCTGCCCGGTTGGCGCGTGGACCTGACCGAAGATGATCTTTATACCCTGTCGGAGGGAACCGGGAATATTGTCAGCAATCTGAGCGAACCGCTTGAGCTGATGTTCTTTTACTCTGACAGTGCTACCGAAGATGCCCCCCAGATTCGCAGCTATGCGACCCGGGTGCAGGAATTACTGGAAGAGATGGTGATAGCCAGTGACGGTAATCTCAGCCTCACCATGATAGACCCGGAACCCTTCTCGGAAGACGAGGATCTTGCGACCCAGTATGGCATTCAGGCCGTGCCGGTGAGTCAGGGTGCACCGGGCATCTATTTCGGTTTGGTAGTGCGGCCGCAGCAGCAATCGGATAATCCGTTGGAGGCCGCCGTCTACGAATCCATGCCGCTCATTCGTCCGGACCAGGAACAGTTTCTTGAATATGAATTCATGAAGCTGATCACCAAGGTTGAAGACCCTGAGTTGTCGGTCATTGGCCTGATTACCGGCCTGGACATCGATGGTGGCTTCGATCCGACCTCCGGTCAGGCCACACCCCCCTGGTTGATTATGGATACCATCCGCCAGCTCTACGAGGTACGACGTCTGCCAGTGGATGTTGAAACCATCGAAGAAGACGTGGATATACTGATGCTGATCCACCCCAATAATCTGTCGGAACAGACACTCTATGCGGTGGATCAACATGTCATGCGCGGCGGAGAAATTGTGGTCTTCCTTGATCCCAATGCGGAATCCCGAATCAGTCGTACCAATCAGGGCAACCTGGTACCGGCCGGCATGAGTTCTGATATGCCGCGCCTGCTGGAGAGTTGGGGTGTGAGCTATGACAGCAGCAAGATCCTGGCCGATAGCGAGCTGGCTCTGCGGGTACGTATGGGGCAGAACCAGCGACCCATGCCGCACCTCGGAATGCAGGGAATCCAGCGTAACAACCTTGCCCAGGACGACATCATCACCAACCGTCTGGAAACCATCAATATCGCCACCAGCGGTGTACTGGCACCGGCAGAAGGTGCCAGCACCAGCTTTGAGCCATTGATGCAATCCTCCAGCAATTCCATGCTCATGGATCGGGCCTTGCTGGAAGACGTAATGGATCCCTCGGTGCTGTTTGATGAATTCAGCGCCACGCCTGAAAGCTATGTCATGGCGGCCAGGGTCAGTGGTGTGATCGACTCGGCTTTCCCCGATGGACGGCCGGTGCAGGAAGAAGAGGTATCTCAATCGGCAGAGGAAACATCAGAGGAAACGTCGGAAGAGACAGCAGAAGAGGCGGCAGAAGAAACCGCAGATGAAGTGGCCGACAACAGTGCCAATCCGGCACAACCGCTGGAGACCGCGGATGCGGACAGCAGTTCCGCAGATGAGGCGGCCGCGGAAGAAGAGCCGCTACCGGCCCATATTCCCCAGTCTCAGGGCATGGTCAATATTCTGTTGTTTGCCGACACTGATCTGCTGACCGATCGACTTTGGGTGCAGGTCGCCCAGTTTCTTGGGCAGCGCATTCCCCAGCCCTTTGCCAACAATGGCGACCTGATCATCAACAGCCTCGACAATCTCAGTGGTGGCGCAGATCTGGTGAGCATTCGCAGCCGTGGTCGCTATTCCCGGCCTTTCACCCGGGTGCTGGAATTGCAGCGTGAAGCCGATGACCGACTGCGGGTGGAAGAAGCAGAACTGCTGGATCGGATGGCAGAAACCGAGCAGGCCCTGGCCGAACTCAATAGCGATGAAGAGGGTAACCCCATTGGCCAGGTCACGCCGGAAATCCAGGCAGAGATTGACCGTTTCAATGCCGAACTGGTGGATACCCGGCGTCGCTTGCGGGATGTGCAATATCAGTTAACGGAAGATATTGAACGCCTGGGATCCAATCTCAAAGCCATCAATACGGCCCTGATTCCGGCCTTGCTGACCATTCTGATGCTGGTGGCACATTTCAGCAGAACCCGCCGACGGGGCAGGGCCTGATTATTGGTCAGCGTCGGCTTCGTTATCTGATTCCAGACGCGGGGGATGGCGAGGGAGCGTTACAGTGATATGCGTTCCCTTGCCAAGCTCGCTCTCGATAGCCAGCTCGCCACCATGGGCCTGGGCAATCAGGCGACAGAGATAGAGACCAAGGCCAAAGCCGCCGGTATTGCGTTGCCGGGAACTGTCGGCGCGGTAGAAAGGCTCGCCGATCTGGGGCAGATGTTCGGCGGCAATGCCTTCGCCTTCATCAATCACTTCCAGTTTGGCCTGCTCATTGCGAAAATTGACCCGCACTGTAATGGGATTGTTCTCGCCGTGGCGAATGGCATTGTTGATCAGATTGGTAATCAGCAGCCTCACCCGGAGGCGGTCGATCTCGAATTCCTGATCCTGCTCGGGAATACTCAGTTTTATGCCGCCTTCGTATTCCTGGTAGGTAGCACAAATGCCTTCCACGAATTCGGCAAAATGGACCCATTCCTCGGTGAGCACAGCGTGTTCATTATTGAGGCGCTCGGCCTCGATCAGGTCGGAGATTAGCAGGTCAATTTCACTGATATCTTCCTTGAGTTGCTCCTTCTCTTCGCTGTCGGGCATGAATTCCATGCGCAACTTGGCCTTGGTGATTGGCGTGCGCAGCTCATGACTGATAGCCAGCAATAGCTGTCGCTTGGCCTCCAGCATGGACTGCAGGGAGTCCGCCATGTGGTTGATGCTCTCGGTCAGTTCCCCCAGTTCGTCCTGGCGATTGGACTTCACGCGGAAGCTGAGATCACCACGGCGAATACGTTCGGCACCCCGCCGCAGCAAACGTACCGGGTCCAACAGTTTGTTGACCATGAAATAGTTCAGAAACAGGACGATGGCAGCCAGGGCCATTCCCACATACAGCACTACATAGTTGATCGTGTCTTCGATCCGCGAACGCTGATACATGTAGAAGTCATAGCCACCACGGCGAACCATGATGATATCCTCACTGTCGATGGTTCTCACTTCGGCATCATTGGTGAGGGTGCGGTTATAGGTGGAGGAGTCCACATCCAGGCGATTATCGGGGTCGGAGCTCCAGCGCATGATGGGATTGCGGATATTGATGGTCCAGTCCAGTTCTTCCGCCAGACGCATGGCATTGCTCAGATTGGGTGGCGTGCCAATGTCTTCGATAATGGATTCCACATTGCGGGTGAAGAAATCGGGTATGGTTTCAATGGCACCACTGTCTTCATTCAGTGTCTGCAAGGAGATAGAGATAATCAGGAAAAAGCAGATTACCGTGAAGCCGAAGATCAGCAGCAGGCGAAGAAATAAGGAGCGTTTTACGTGTTGAAGCAGCGGCGTCATGCCTGCTCACCGACAAAAGTATAGCCACGTCCCCACACCGTCTTGATAAAACGGGGTGTCTTGGAGGTGTCTTTTAACTTGTGTCGCAAGCGGCTGACCAGTGTGTCGACGGCGCGGGAAAACAACTCCGCATCGATGCCGCGAAGGCGGTTCATCAATTCGTCTCGGGTGAAGGTTTTGTTGGGATACTGCATGAACAGAATCAGCAGCTCGTACTCCATGGTTGTCAGGTCGAGGACTTCGCCGTCCAGTTTGACCTCACGGCGCGTAACATCCACTTCCAGACCCTGAATCGGCTTGATATCCCGCACACTGTTGTCATCGCTGGATCGGCGCAGGATATTATGAATCCGGGCCACCAGTTCGCGGGGCTCAAAGGGCTTGGGCAGATAGTCATCGGCACCCAGTTCAAGTCCGACAATTCTGTCAGTGACTTCGGCGTGGGCGGTGAGCATCAGAATGGGTAACTGACCGTATATGGAGGATTTGGCACGAATTTCCCGGCAAATTTCAAAGCCGTCTTTCTCCGGCAGCATCACATCCAGAATCAGCAGATCAGGCTTGACCTTTTTAAGCAGTTCAAAGCCTTTGCTGGGCGTCATGGCGACATGAACTTTCATATCATAACGCTCAAGATACTGGGTCAATAACTGGCCCAGTTTCTCATCGTCATCAATAATCAGTATCTGCTTCATGTCGGCTTTGCGGAAATTCGGATTTTTATTGTTCGGGTCTGACAATAGTACGAATTCGCCCCACTTAAATCAATCAAACTGCGGTGCCCTGCGGCTTAATTCATAGCCTGCTCCTGTAGTATGATGGCCCGCCTCGATTCAGCTGCAGCCGGTACACTCCTTGATCAGTCTCAATAACATCAGCCTCATGCGGGGCCAGCAATTCCTGATTCGTGACGCCAGTCTGGCCTTTAACGAAGGGGAGCGTATTGGTGTGATTGGGCGCAATGGCTGTGGCAAAACCAGCTTGTTCCGGGCCCTGGCGGAGGAAATACCCCTGGAGCAGGGGGAAATCAAAAAGCCTTCGGACCTGCGCCTGTCCACCATGGCGCAGGAAACGCCTGGTCTGAGCCGTTCGGCCCTGGATTTTGTCATCGATGCTCATCTGGAGTATCGGCAACTGGAAAAAGCACTGCTGGATGCCGAGGACAGCGGCGACGATCAGGCCCTGGTGCGCCTGCACAGCCAGATGGAGTTGATCCAGGGCTATGACATCAGTCACCGGGCCGAACGTTTGCTCTCTGGTCTGGGCTTTGCGACCGAACAGTTTGCCCGCCAGGTGAACGAATTTTCCGGTGGCTGGCGTGTACGTCTGAATCTGGCGGCGGCGCTGATGTGCCCCTCGGATCTGTTATTGCTGGATGAGCCCACCAACCACCTGGATCTGGAAGCCACTGTCTGGCTGGAGCAGTGGTTGCAGCAGTATCCCGGCACCCTGCTGATGATTTCCCATGACCGCACTTTTCTCGATTCAGTCATAGACCATGTAATCAGCTTTGAGCTTGGCAGTCTGCAATACTACAAGGGCAATTATTCGGCTTTTGAAAAACAGCGGGCCGAGCGTCTGGCTCTGCAGCAGGCCATGTTTGATAAACAACAGCGGCGCCGCGCCGAAATTGAAAATTTTGTGCGCCGTTTCCGGGCCAAGGCTTCCAAGGCGAAACAGGCCCAGAGCCGGCTCAATGAATTGAATCGCATGCAGGAGATTGCACCGGCCCATGTGGACTCGCCCTTTCAGTTCCGGTTTCCGTCCCTGGACTATCTGCCGGACTTTTTAATGCAGGCCAATGAGCTGGCCATCGGCTTTGATGAAGCGCTGGCCAGTAATATCAAGCTGGGTATCCGCAGCGATTCACGCATCGGTTTGCTGGGCTATAACGGCAGTGGTAAATCCACTCTATTGAAAACCCTGGCCGGCAAACTGGATGCACTGGCAGGCGGGATTGACAGGGCGCGCAAACTGCGACTCGGCTACTACGCTCAGCACCAGATCGACGAGCTCGATTCCACTGCCACTCCGGTCCAATCCATTCTGGCTGTCACTGAAAACCAGGCAGCGGTCAGTGAGCAGGAGATTCGCAATTACCTCGGTGGCTATGACTTTCGCGGCAGCCGCGTGGATGAAACCATCGAGCATTTTTCCGGTGGCGAGAAAGCCCGCCTGGCCCTGGCCCGGGTGGCCTGGCAGAAACCCAATCTGCTCTTGCTGGATGAGCCCACCAACCACCTCGATCTGGAGATGGTGCATGCCCTGACGGTGGCACTGCAGGAATTTGAAGGCGCCCTGATTATTGTCAGTCATGACCGCCACTTGTTGGCCAATACCGTGGATGAGTTCTACTCGATCCATCAGGGTCAGTTCAGTGAGTTCAAGGGTTCCCTGTCTGACTACGAGAGCTGGTTGCGCAGCAATGACAGCGACAAGGACGAGGCGGAACAGCCAGCAGGGAAAGCCAGTGAGCAGGCCCCCAAGCTGGACAAGAAACGCCAACGTCAACTCGCCGCCGCTAAAAGAGAAGAACTGGCGCCTCTGCGCAAGGAAGTGAAACAGCTGGAAAAGCAAATGGAGAAAAATCAGGCTGGCCTGGACCGTATCGAAGAGAAGCTGGCGGACCAGTCGCTCTATGAAGACAGTGCCAAGGCCAGGCTTACCGAACTGCTGCAGGAGCAGGGGCAGTTGAAATCGGCACTGGCCGAGGCCGAAGAGCGCTGGCTGGAACTTCAGGAGCGGCTGACTGAGGCCTGAGATTCAGTTTTAGGATACAGACCTGAAATCAGATTACTACCGCCGAGCAGGATTGATCCTGGCAGCAGTCAGCACTCGACCGGTCCTTGAAACAGCCGGATTCAGGCCCATCTATGCAATGTTGAGCGGTAAAATTCAGTTCCCGTGCGGGAGATCAGCGACCATGAGACAAACATTTGTACTGATACTGGGGGTGATTCTCTCCACCCTGACTGCCGGTGCTCTGGGCCAGGCCCAATCCTATGAAGATTTCAGCACCAATGACGAGCGCAACAATATTGAAGTCTTCAATCGCGCCAGTCCCTCGGTGGTCAATATCACCAACTCACGCCTGGTGCGTTCCTTCTACTCCCTGAACCCCCAGGAAGTGCCCCAGGGCAGTGGCACCGGTTTCATCTGGAATGATGATGGCTATATCGTCACCAATTTTCATGTTGTGCAGCAGGCCGACCGGGTCATGGTGACCCTGCAGAATGGCACTACCTATGACGCCCGCCCGATCGGGGTGGACCCTGACAAGGACCTGGCGGTGGTGAAAATCGATGCCCCGGAAGAGGAACTGGTGCCCATCACCCCGGGAGACTCGGGACTGCTGGAAGTGGGGCGCAAGGTGATTGCCATCGGCAACCCCTTTGGTCTGGACACCACCATGACCGTTGGTGTGGTGAGTGCCCTGGGCCGGGAAATCGATTCCGTCAGTCAGCGCAAGATTCGCGATGTTATCCAGACCGATGCCGCTATTAATCCTGGCAATTCCGGCGGCCCCCTGCTGAATTCCCTCGGTGAGCTGGTGGGGGTGAATACGGCAATCTACAGCCCCAGCGGTGCCAGCTCCGGCATCGGCTTCGCCATCCCGGTCAATACGGTCAAGCGTATCGTCCCGGAACTGATCCAGTATGGCCGCGTGCAAACGCCGATTCTGGGTATTACCCGTCTACCCCAGCCTGAATATTACCGCCGCCTGTGGGGCATCGATGGGGTGATCGTGCTGGACACGGTAGAGGGCACTGACCCTGACCAGCTTGGTATGCGGGGACTGACCCGGGTAGAGCGGGGCCGAATCCGTCTGGGAGATGTGATCGTGGCGATCGAAGACCAGCCGGTGCGCAATGAGGAAGACTATGCCGACATCATCGAGCAATACGAACCCGGTGATGTGGTCTCCGTCAAAACCATGCGTGACAATCGCCTGCTGGAATACGAGATTGAGCTGCAGGCGCCCCGGCGCTAGTTAGCCTGCTGGCGTTGTTCCAGTCGCTGGCGGGCGCGTGCTGCGGCTGCGCGCACCTGGGCCGGGGCGGTACCACCGAGATGATCGCGGGCCTGCAGCGAGCCTTCCAGGCTCAATACCTCGAACACGTCTTGCTCGATCACCTCGCTGAATTCCTGCAATTGCTGCAAAGACAATTCAGACAGGTCGACGCCGGCGCCGATGGCACTGGCCACGGCCTTGCCCACTACTTCATGGGCATCACGGAAAGGCAAACCCTTGTTAACCAGATAATCTGCCAGGTCAGTGGCGGTGGCATAACCCTTGAGGGTGGCACTGCGCATATTCTCCGCCCGGCACTGGATTGCGGGCATCATTTCACTGTAGGCAAACAGACAATCCTTGATGGTGTCCAGCAGGTCAAACAGGGGTTCCTTGTCTTCCTGATTATCCTTGTTATAGGCCAGTGGCTGTGACTTCATCAGGGTCAGTAGTGACATCAGGTGGCCATGGACACGGCCGGTCTTGCCCCTTACAAGTTCTGGCACATCAGGATTCTTTTTCTGCGGCATAATGGAAGAGCCGGTACAGAATCGATCCGGCAATTCGATAAACTCAAACTGGGCCGAGGTCCACAGCACCAGTTCTTCGGAAAATCGCGACAGATGGGTCATCACCAGACTGGCGAAGGCCGCCAGTTCAATGGCGAAATCCCGGTCACTCACGGAATCCAGTGAGTTTTCGGTTGGTGCATCGAATCCCAGCAGCTCTGCGGTGTAATTCCGGTCGATAGGGAAACTGGTGCCAGCCAGTGCCGCTGCACCCAAAGGTGACAGGTTTACTCTTTTACGGCAATCCATGAGCCGGCCATAGTCGCGCTCCAGCATTTCGTTCCAGGCCAGCATATGGTGACCAAAGGTGGTGGGCTGGGCAGTCTGCAGATGTGTAAAACCGGGCATGATGGTGTCGGCTTCCCGCTCGGCAAGATCAATCAGGGCAGCTTGCAGGGAATTCAACAGGCCGGCAATCTGATCGATCTCGCCGCGCACATACAGACGAATATCGGTGGCCACCTGGTCATTGCGTGAACGCCCGGTATGCAGTTTTTTGCCCACGGCACCGATACGGGCAGTCAGGGCCGCCTCGATATTCATGTGCACGTCTTCAAGCGCCACAGACCATTCAAACCTGCCAGCCTTGATCTCTTCACGGATCGCTTCCAGACCGGCGATGATCTGCTGGCTTTCATCCTCGCTGAGTACGCCAACCCTGGCCAGCATTTTGGCATGAGCGATCGAACCATCGATATCATGGTTGGCCATGCGCTGGTCGAATTGCACGGAAGCGGTGAAGCGTTCTACGAAAGCATCGGTGGCTTCGCTGAAGCGACCACCCCATAGCTTGGCAGATGAGTTGTCCTTGTCAGTCATGGTGGGTGACCTTGTTCCTGTGGGGCCTGTCTGTGGGTCGGCATTTGTGGGCCGCAGATTATAACAGGATCAGGGCCAATTGCCTGTAATCAGCCGGTGCCTGCCCGCCGGGGCCCATTCCACTCGGACAAACAGGCTTTGATACCGTAAAATGCAGAACTTTGATCATCCGCAGTCATCGATAGACGCAGTCATGGAAAGAGAAGGCATGAGCAAGCTGGGCAGACCTCTGAAAATCGCAACCCGCAAATCTCCCCTGGCCCTGTGGCAGGCCCACTATGTGCGGGATGCCCTGCAGGCGGCCTGGCCGGACCTGGAAATCGAGTTGCTGGCCATGACCACCCGGGGAGACCAGATACTGGACTCCCCCCTGGCCAAGGTGGGCGGCAAGGGCCTGTTCGTGAAAGAACTGGAGCGGGCCATGCTTGACGGCGAGGCTGATCTGGCGGTGCACTCCATGAAGGATGTACCCATGGAATTTCCCGAAGGTCTGGGCTTGAGCTGTATCTGTGTGCGGGAAGACCCCGCCGATGCCTTTGTCTCCAATGACTATGCCGATTTTGACAGTCTTCCCGAGGGCGCCGTGCTGGGCACTTCCAGTTTTCGCCGCCAGTGTCAGTTACGGGCCCGGCGGCCGGATCTGCAGGTCAGGGACCTGCGCGGCAATGTGGGGACCCGACTGGGCAAGCTGGATGGGGGCGAATACGATGCCATTATCCTGGCCGCCGCCGGCTTGATACGTCTGGAGATGCCGGAGCGAATCAGGTCCAGACTGGACTATGGTATTTCCCTGCCAGCCGGTGGTCAGGGCGCCGTGGGAATTGAATGCCGGGTAGATGATGAGCCGGTACATGAGCTGCTGGCCAGTCTGCATCATCAGGACACGGCCGACCGGGTCATGGCAGAACGGGCGGTGGTTGCCCGTTTGCAGGGAGGTTGTCAGGTGCCTATTGCCAGCTTCAGTGAACTGGAAGGGGACAGCCTGTATTTGCGTGCCCTGGTGGGCACAGTCGACGGCAGTCGCATTATTCGCGCCGAGGCCAGGGCCGATCGCAGCGAAGCCGGGCAACTGGGTCTGGCGGTGGCTGATGATTTGCTGGGCCAGGGTGCCGGGGAAATACTGGAGGAGCTGCTTGAGCACTGAAGCTGCTTCGCTACAGGGCTTGCGGGTGCTGGTGACACGGCCTGAAGCACAACAGCAGGCATTGCTTGAGGCCATCGCCGCAGCCGGTGGTCAGGCGGTCAGTTTGCCGCTGATTGCCATAGAGCCCATCGAAGACAATAAGCAACAAGCCCTGCTGCGGCAGCAGATCCAGGAACTGGACAACTACCGCCTGCTGATTTTTATTAGCAGCAATGCTGCCCGCTACGGTGGCGAGTTGATTGACAGCTACTGGCCCCAATTCCCTCTGGGCGTGTCGGTGCTGGCAGTGGGCCCGGCCACGGCAGAGGAAGTCTCTCGCCATCTGGGCTGTGAGGTGGCCTGTTCCCGCTCCGGCATGGATTCAGAAGCCCTGCTGGCGCTGCCCCTGCTGCAGGATGTGGCCGGTGCCCGTATTGCCATTTTTCGCGGGCAGGGAGGTCGGGAACTGCTGGCGCAAACCCTGCGCGAGCGTGGTGCCCGGGTGGACTATATTGAAGTCTATCGACGTGAGGCGGTGCCTTATGAGGCCGATGCCGCCGTTAACCTATTCACTGCCGAAGACGTCAATGTGTTAACGGTTAGCAGTGGCGAGAGTCTGAAAATACTCCGGCAAATGCTGGGCAACAACAGCGGCTTGCTTTTGCTACCATTGATTGTGCCTTCGCAGCGAATTGCCGATCTGGCACTGCAACTGGGATTCAATCAGGTTCACAATGCCGGGGGCGCCAATAACGAAGCCTTGCTGCACTGCCTGCAGAAACTGTCCGCCAGAGCCGACAACAAGACATGAGTGAAGAAAACCAACAAACAGATAATTCCCGACCGGACAAGGACATCAAAGACAAGTCCACCGGTGCAGGCGACGCCAAATCCTCCGCCAAGCCGGCGACGCCCAAAATACTGGACGATATTTCCAAATCCACCTCTGCCAAGGGCACCAGGGCAGCTGGCGCGGGCAAGCGCCAGCAGAACAAGGGCGGTTTTGGCCGCCTCCTGGCTTTACTGCTGCTGATTGCGCCCCTGATCGCGGCGCTATTGTATCTGGCCTGGCAACAACTGCAGTTGCAGCAGTCTCTGGCGAATCTCTCTCAGCAGAACCAGACCCTGCAGAGCCGCCTGGCGAGCCAGGACAGTCAATTGCAGGAATTGTTGCAGGCACCGGCAGTTCAGATTCCTGACAACACGGCGGCACTGGAGCAGCTGTCGGCCAGTCTGAATGCGGAGATTCAGCGCCTCAGACAGCAACTGGCTGAATTGCAGACGAACCAGACCGGAGCCGCCACAGCACCGGATTTCAACTGGAAGATCTTCGAAGCCGAATATCTCATTGCCCAGGCTGCCCAGAAATTGCAACTGGAAGCCGATCTCGATTCTGCCCTGCTATTGTTGCAACAGGCCGATGCCGCCTTGCTGGCCTCCGGTCACAGTGCGGCCTTTGCGGTGCGACAAGCGGTGGCCGATGACATGGCAATACTCAGGGCCACGGAAACCGTGGACCGGGAAGGCCTGTACCTGCGTCTGGACAATATGGTGAACAATGTCGCCAATCTGGATCTGCTGAGTTCCATGCGGGAAAACTTCGAAAACCAGCGGGCCCGCGATTCCCTGCCGCTGCCACTGACTGAATCCGACTCTGCCTGGTGGAGTGCCGGCCTGGAATTTCTCGGCGAAGTGTTTGTCTGGCGACGCTGGGAAGAGCGTCCCGAAGCCATGCTGGCACCGGGTCAGGAGACCCTGATTAAACTGAATCTGCGTCTGCAGTTGAAACAGGCACAGCTGGCCCTGATGGATGGAGATCAGGCCGGCTTTCAGCAAGCTCTTGCCGAGACCGGTGAAATTCTCAGACG
>JALEHB010000094.1 GCA_022763285.1 Pseudomonadales bacterium
CGACCTGCGATAAAAACGTGGCCTGGATCGACAGTAACAAATACCGCCCGTTTTGCAGCAAGCGCTGTCAGCTCATTGATTTTGGGGAATGGGCCACCGAGAAGCACAGCATTGCGGGAGAGCCGGTTTTCCCGCCCGAGGAAGATCAGGACGGAGGCTTGCAATAGCCGAATTGGTGAATTGCCGGGGCTGAACAGCTCTCGGCCTGAACCGGGCCTGTGCGGCCCGGTCTGTCTGTACATATCTGTCAGTTGTATTGCTTTACAGCGGGGTGCCGGTGATATTCGGTGTCGGCATCCAGTAGAACTTGCTGTTCTCGATATGGTTGTCGTTATCCAGCATCAGATAGATCAGCTCACCGTCCTTGGAAAATCTCACCTTGCGCACGGTCTCACCTTCCAGCAAGCCGAGATCGTAGTCTTCAAGAATCAGGTGAGTGACTACATCGAATATATAAAGCTTCTCGTTGTCGACACCCACCAGCAGCGTGCCGTCCTGATTAAAGGTGGCGCTCACTGGCTCACTGCCAAAATACCATTCACCGTCGTTGTTGTAGTAATTGTCCGGATCCATATCGGTAATACTGGGCTCCGGGTCTTCCGGATAATTGCCGGTGGGACAGGTATAGGCGAGACGATTACCATCGGGTGAAAAGGTGAAGTCAGTACAACTGTTTCCCACGGCAATGTCGGTACCCTCAACAAAATCCAGCGCATGTGTCGCCGGATCATAATGAAAGGTAGCGAGATTGGACTGAGTGGTCAGAAATACCCGATCCTGTACCGGCTCATATTCAACCCGGATTGGCTCTTCCAGAGCAATGGGGGGTGTCAGAAAATTGCCGGCAGGATTGAAGAGGCCAAGCCACAATTGCGTATCTGAAAAGGGGATATCACGCTCCGGATCCTGACCCTCACCTTCATACATTACCGAAAAGACGTTGCCGTTTTCACCCAGGGCCAGCCAGCGCAGCGCATAGCCATAGTTGTACTGAAAACCCAGACCATTGTCGAAGGTGTAGGAAATCAGATCATGTTCGATATCTCCGGTGGCCAGATCGAGGGTGTAGAGACGCTCGGACACTGGGTGCACCGTAAAATGCACAACCCCATTGGGCTCATCCAGAATAAACCGGCCCGGTGAGGTATTGAACTGGTACACGGCACCGGTCTCACCGGTAATCAGATTGCGTTCCACGATGCGGTTACGAATAAAGTCACCCACCAGCACCCAGCCATGACACAGAGGCACAAAGTCCTGGGCCGGTTCAGTCAACAAACCGCCAGCCAGATCTGAAACAGTGGAACCGGAAGGACCTGACTGCACCGTGGTTACACTGAGGGTTTCAAACAGCCAGGGATTGGTACCTTCGATATATTCCAGACGCATGGCCACTTGCTTGTTATTCAGGTTGACGCTGGGGATGTCGAGCACACCGGATGACAGGGAATAACTGGCCACCCCTTCTGCCACTCCCACCACTTCCGGTGCCGAAAAGGCATCGCAATCCAGCAGTTCCAGACCCGAGAAATCCGGTGTGCTGCCACCAGCGCTCACCACAGAGGCAGCAGTCAGCTGAAAGGTTAAATCATTGGGCTCCACCAACTGGAAAGTTGCGGCCACCTCGCCTACAGAGCCTGCGTCCATGGCCGGCACATTGAGGGTGTAGCCATCAAAAGCGGTAGCATCGGCAGCGGGTGCCGGAGGCGTGCCCGGAGTGAACTCCAGGCTCGGGTTGGTATTCAGGCGTACACCGGTATAGGCGGGAAACAGGTCGCTCTCAACCGAGCCCGGCTCGACATCACTGGTCACGCGGAAACCAATAAATCCGGTGCTCTGCAGGGCGGCGTTGACCGCTCCGGTGACGTCCAGAACAATCTCTGTCAGACCCGCAGCCTCAACACTGGCCAGGGGTTCAACAAAGCCAAGACCCAGATCATCGTATTCGATCACACCATTGTCAGCGAAAAAGGAAATGGAAACCGGGGCAAAACCATTCTGGGGAAACACTTCGCGAATGGGCAGGCGCAGGGTCGCCTGGGACACCGAGGTAGTTTGCCCGAAACCGAATACCACCGTGGCTGCATCAATAAAATCAGACCCGGTTACCGCCCAACCGCCGGAACTGACGTAGCTGGCCTCACCGGCATTGTCCTCAGTCTCGTCGTCATTGCCACCGGAGCCAGAACCGCCGCCATCACCCCCGTCTTCGACATCGTCATCGACGTCTTCCACATTCTGATCCGTAGGCTGGGGATTCAGTTTTACCAAAACCGCCTGATCGAAAAGAATGGCGGAATCAGCCTGGGAGAGGGTCGGCAGCAACAGACTGCTCACCAGCAGGGCAATCTTCAGACTGGAAATGGGGGACTGGAAGGGGCTCATCGCGATGCTCTCAATATTGATAACTTATGTATTTTCAGCCAGTTAGGAAAAATCTCAGTGAGCCGGATCACAGTATCAGCAACTCCCGCAATGCACTGCAGTTTTTCACTTGTCTGCAAGCTGTATCTGCCTGAAAAAGGAATACTTTATCATATGGCGGGAAAAATCCGGCCTGACAGGCAGGGCCTAAATCGATCAATTTCAGTAGCTTGCCGCCAATAGTGAATAATTTCAATAAATTAAGCGCGCTATGCCGCCATAAACTATGAGAAATATTCAAAAGTTTCCTGTCGGCATGCCGGGGCTAGCGGCAAAACAGCGAGATACCCGCGATGCCATCGGCACCGGCTTTCCGGGCCTGCTGGCGATCTTCCCTGGACAGGCCACCCAGGGCATAAACAGGCATCTGCACCTGCTGACGCAGCGACTGGAAAGCGGACCAGCCCAGCAACTGATCCGCACTGTAGTGTTTGGTGGCCAGCACCGGTGAGAGCGTGGCGTAATCCGCACCCAGGCTCTCGGCCTTCCGCAGTTCGGCAAGATTGTGGCAAGAAGCACCCAGCAGGCCCCGACCACTATCGGGTCGGCTGCTGCTGGCCATCAGGCGCCGCGCAGATAGATGCAGGCCCTGACCGGTTCCGCTCGGGCACAGGGCGTGGTCGTGATTGAACAGCAAGGTCACCCCGGCAGCCTGGCAGCGCTCTGCGGCCGCCATAAACCACTCCAGGTAATCAGTTTCCGTCAGGGATTTCTGGCGCAGCTGAATCAGACTGATATCGGCGCTGAAATACTGATCCAGCAGGTCGTGCAACTGCTTCAGGGACTCCAGTTGCGGGGTAATTGCCATCCAGAAGGGCAAGTTCAGGCGTCTGATAATGGGCAGATTGGCGGCCGGAAATTCCTCGGCGCGCAGCTCCGTCAGCTGTCGCCAGGCAACGGGTTGTCCTTCAAGGCCCCGCGCCTCACCACTAAAGCGGTCAACTTTCCAGACATCCAGCAATACCGCCTTGTCAGCGTAATCGTGGCGTATGCGGGTGAATGGCCGGGCCTCCTGCACCAACAACCCCAACTCCTCGGCCAGTTCCCGGCCCAGTGCCTGCAGCACTGTTTCACCCGCTTCCAGCTTGCCTCCCGGAAATTCCCAGAGGCCACCCTGATGGGCATGCTCATGACGCCGCGAGACCAGTACCCTGCTCTCGTCATCGACGATCACAGCAACAGCGACATGAACGAGACCGGTTTCGGTCAAGGCAAAACCTCAATCAGCTTCGGTATTCGGCATTGATACGGACATACTCATGGGAAAGATCCGAGGTCCAGACAGTTTCTCTGGCTGCTCCGCGGTTCAATTCGATCTGGATGGTGATGCACTCCTTGTCCATTTCCGCCTGCCCC
>JALEHB010000095.1 GCA_022763285.1 Pseudomonadales bacterium
AGCGCAGCACTATGAAAAGGCATAACAGACCATGAATCCCTCAAATTCAGTTTGGATACTCGACGACGACCGCTCGATTCGCTGGGTACTGGAAAAGTCTCTGGGCAAAACCGGCCTTTCCACCACCAGCTTCGACAACGGCGAGGACTTGCTCAGACGCCTGTCGAAAGAATCACCGGATGCCATTATCAGCGACATTCGCATGCCCGGCATCAACGGCCTGGAATTGCTGTCCACCATTCAGGAGCAACACCCTGAGCTGCCGGTGATTATCATGACTGCGCACTCTGATCTGGAAAGCGCAGTGGCGTCCTACAGTCGTGGCGCCTTTGAATACCTGCCCAAGCCCTTCGATATTGATGAAGCTGTGGCCATGACCCAGCGGGCCCTGGAACATGGCCGGGAAAAAGCCTTCGATGCCGAAGCCAGCAATGATGAAGACAATCAGGAAATTATTGGTGAGGCGCCGGCCATGCAGGAGGTGTTCCGTGCCATTGGCCGGCTCTCCAATTCCAATATTTCGGTACTTATCAACGGTGAATCCGGTACTGGTAAGGAACTGGTGGCCCGGGCACTGCATCAGCACAGCCCGAGACGCGACAAGCCCTTTGTGCCGCTCAATGTCGCCGCCATCCCCAAGGAACTGATCGAATCAGAGCTGTTTGGTCATGAGAAAGGCGCCTTTACCGGTGCCACCCAGCAGCGCACCGGCCGTTTCGAACAGGCCAATGGCGGCACCCTGTTTCTGGATGAAATCGGCGACATGCCGGCCGATACCCAGACCCGATTGCTGCGGGTCTTGTCAGACGGTGAGTTTTACCGTGTTGGCGGTATTACATCCATAAAAGTGGACGTGCGCATCATTGCCGCAACCCACCAGAATCTGGAAAAGCTGGTAGAAGAACATCTCTTCCGCGAAGACCTGTTCCATCGCCTGAATGTCATCCGCATTCACATTCCGAAACTGGCGGACCGCCGCGAAGATATTCCAAAGCTGGCGGAGCATTTCCTCAAGTCAGCCGCTGAAGAGCTGGATGTAGAGCCCAAGATCCTGCGTCCGGAAACCGAGAAATATCTCGAAAGCCTGAGCTGGCCCGGCAATGTACGCCAGCTGGAAAATTTCTGCCGCTGGATAACCGTCATGGGTTCCAGCCGTGAAGTGCATCTGTCGGACCTGCCGCCGGAATTTTCCGAGCAGGAAGTGGAAACTGCCCACACCGGCAGCTGGACCCAGGCCCTGCAAGCCTGGGCAGACCAGCAGCTCAGCATGGGTAACAGCAGCATCCTCGACGAAGCCACCCCGCTGTTTGAGCGCACCCTGATCGACATCGCCCTCAAACACACCGGCGGCCGCCGACGCGACGCCTCCAATCTGCTGGGCTGGGGCCGCAACACCCTGACCCGCAAGATCAAGGAGTTGGGCACGTCCTACGGCAAGAACACAGACGCCGACGAAGAGAGTTAAAGCAGAGCAAGTGCCAGCGGCCCGCAAGGCTATGGCACTGCTTCTCCGTTCGATTCGGCCATCCCTGGCCGGGTCCCGCGCCATGCTGGGCCTGACTTGTCATTATCTGCCGTCACGAGGCCGGGTAGTGATAGGTCTAGGCTCACGCTACTCACTACGAATCAGCACCACAGCCTCACGTGCCTTCCAATCAGTGGCCGACGCCATTCGCTGAAAAACAAACTACACACTTGATTCTCTGGAGGATGACAACTCGAGGAGCGTCGCGAGCACAGAGAGAACGAGGCGAAGATCTCGACACCAAATACAGCAGGATATCTGAAAACAAACATAAGGAACGCCTCTTATGGAAAGAAGCTAGAGAGTTTTCGAACGGCGAGCTGTCTCGTGAACAGCTCTTGCGACCGCTTTACAGCAGCGAGTTCCGTTCTGTACTGGCTTGCAAGCCGAAGGGTAAGTGCCAGCGGTCCGCGAGGCTATGGTACTGCTTCTCCGTTCGATTCGGCCATCCCTGGCCGGGTCCCGCGCCATCCATGGCGCTACTCACTACGAATCAGCACCATAGCCTCGCGTACCTTCCAATCAGTGCCCGGCGCAAATATAGATTAGCTCTAGCATAGCAAAGCCCTGCTGGAGGGTGACAACTCGAGGAGCGTCGCGAGCGCAGCGGGAACGAGGCGAAAGTCCCCGGCAAAGCGGAGCGTACACGAAGTACGTGAGCATTTGCCGGGGGCTTTCAACGAAGTGCCCGCAAGCGCAGCAGCTCCGTCCCAGGCACAAGCCATAACCCAGGCACCACCATCGACTTAATCAGGAGCGATGTAGATTTCTTGCCAGTTAATGACCCTGTCATGACCTCGGTAGGAGCCAAACTGAATCAACCCCCGGGGATTATCGGTATAATCCGCATCCTCGTTGACATCATCAGTCTCGCCCACTCCGCGCCAGTCATAGGACAGAAACTCCAGACTGAAGGGCAGGTCGGCATTGTCCAGGTCAAACTCCACCAGAGCACTGCCATCTGCGCCTTCACCCGGGGCGGAAGTGAAGAAGGGCGAATCATCCTGAATATCATCAGCATCGCTGTCCACTCCGGAGCGCAGCACGGTCAGTCCTTCAAAGAAACTGATCACCACATCATTGTCAGCATTGACGGCATCCAGTTCGATAAACGTTTCGCCGGCATCCACAACATCGTCCAGATCCTCGATCAGATTATCGGTGAAGGTTCCGGATACAAAGTGGAAGCTGCGACTGGCACCCACATCTTCTGAGCCGTTATAGAACAGGGTCGTACTGCTATCATCACTGTTCACAACAAATTCAGTGCCGTCCCAGTACTCAATGGTAAAGCCAATGCCCAGCGGCTCCAGTTCCGAACCGATAGCATTATTTACCAGTAAGCGGCCATAACGGAACTCCTCAGTATCGATAGTGGCGGCATCATCACCACCACCATCGATATCAAGATCCAGTACAAAGCCAACCGAATCACTGTCGGTAGTATTCACGGCAATGGTGATGGTGTCATAGGGTCCGTCTTCAGCACCCGAAGCCTGTCGCTCAAAAATCAGATTGCCAGTTAGCGTTGCTTCTCCGCCACTTGCAGGCGTGGTGTTCCAACTGATGGCAACCGGCGATGTCGCGACACTCAGTCTGCTGGAGTAGTCATCCGGGGCACCAGTCTCATCAACCGCGAAGAACTTGTCAGCCGTGAAATCGAGACTTTCCAGCTTGGCGAAATCATCGCGGTAGTTGCGTGTAATCGCGGGTGATCCCGCACCATTGCGGGCCTGCACCGTGGCACTGATACCAAACTCTTCACCCATATAGGTCCAGTCGGAAGCCAGAATACTCTTGTCTTCGGCATTGGCCAGAGGCCGCGACAGAATGACACCTCCACTCAATACAAAGTCATTAGGGATAAAGCGGCCGACATTCTTCACATTACCTTGAAGGCCGACTCCGGAAGTCATAAAACCGGTTGGTGTCGTGCCATCGCCAGAGTCAACCAGCTGAGCTGACAGATCGATGATGCCCACTTCATCAAAAATCATGGTTTTGGTCTGCACGCCATTGATAAAACTGGTGAACAGATTATCGGTGAGATTACCCACCCCACTCACCGGCGCCACTACCTGATCGAGACTGACCAGAACATCATAATCGGCAAAACTGGACTCATTACCGTAATTGGGTGTGATCGGGTTGTCGTAAAGGACCGCCCCATCATCCGGGATACCATCGCTATTCAAATCGTCCGCAGCCTGCCAGGCGATGGCAGACACCGTGGCATCGAAAGGCACACCGGCGGTTGCAATCACAGTGCCGTCTGCGTCCACCGCATAGGAGTCGCCGCCGTTGCCATTGTTCAGACGGTCATCCGAGAAATCGATATCAAAACCGAAGGGACGCACGATGAATGGCGTACTGCTGCCTATGATTGAGTCAGTGCTCAATGTGCCATTGATATCATCACCCAATGGCAACTCATATTCAGCATGTAACTCAATTTGACCAACATCATCGTAACTGATCACCAATTCGCCACCTACCCGGCCACCACCCTGGTCCACCATCAGAATATCAATGGATGTAAAGGAAGCCGAAGTTCCGGCACCGCCGTTATTGCTGCCGGGTGTCATGGCTGTGCCATTGATGCTAAGCGGGTCGGTGAGACTGGCAGAGCATGTCGCCGGGTCCAGACATTCACCGGCAAAACCGATGCTCAAGGTATTTCCCGCATCAAACAGGGGTGTACAGGCCAGTGGATCATTATCCGAGGATCGCACCGCCTCGATGGTAATCAGACTCAGGTCCGGCGCCACATTGGAAGGCTTCCTGGCGATCTGGGTCGGAATCGGCGCCAGAGAGGTCGGGTTATTGGCAGTTTCATTGTAGAAAAGCAATCCTGCCTGCTGTACTGACAGGGTAGGATCCTCAGTCGCCTTCACCCCATAGACTGTATCGATGTTGAAATTGACCAGCTCCGGGTCTGAAGCTGGATCGGTATAGTTAAACAGAAAGCTGGCGGTGGTCTCACCAATTCCAAAATTATAAGTGGCAATACCATCACCGAGAGTACCGTTGTTCAGCGTTCCGGCGCCCACCAACAAGGTCCAGTCACCTTTATCTGTGGATGTTCGCAGAGTAATACCTTCATTGGACGCGGCCGGGAAATCGTTGCCGTCATGGCCGGTAATAGTGACCACACTGCCGGCACACTGAATACCCGGCACAATCGTCGCTGAGCTGCCGGTAATGCCGTCGATACGGATCTCATAGTGATTGATGGCACCCACACCGCAATCGGTAGTACCCGTTGCCAATTCAATGTTGTCGAAGTACATGCGGCTGGTGCCGGTATAACCGCCGGAAATTCGAAAGCGGATCTCAGTGGTGTCGGTCCAGGCCGGGCTGCCTAACGCCGTTGTCAGATCAATACTCAAAGATTGCGGCGTCATGTTGGTGCCACCAATCCCGGAAAAGGTTTGCACTGGCGTGAAGGCATCACCACTGTTGGCCCGGGCTTCCACTACCAATACATCAGAGCCGGAATTCAGAAATTGATAGCGATAATCAAAATTGAGGAAAACCGTTTCTGTGACTGTGTAGAGACTCAGATCCGCCACCCGGGAAATCGATGGATTGGGATCACCCACGGTAGAGGTCATTTCCAGCTCGGAATTATCAGCCACAATATTGCCACTCAACGGGCCAGCACCCAGGCCATCTGCTTCTACCCAGTCACTGGCCCAGAATGTGGAGCCGTCGTTATTGGCATAACTGGCAGTAGTCCATTCATCACGATAGGTCACATTGGTGATGACGTTGTTATAGTCGAAATTGGGATCTTCAGTTGCACGCTCCGGCGTAAAGCCATTGGTGACATCTACATTGATGGTATTGGGCGTTTCCTCGGCAAGATAGAGAGTGACTTCACCATTGTCACTCGGCACAAAGGTGTAGATGGCGATACCATCATCCGCGGCGCCGTTGTCCAGGGTGCCATTACCCGCGGCGATGCTCCAGTCTCCCTCACCAATATCTGTGCTTATCACAATTGAACCGAAATAATCGGTATCCAGATCGTGGCTGAGACCCTTGTGTTTACTGATCGTAATCTGGCCAGCCTCACAGGTACTGCCTATTTGTGCCTGACTGATGGCAAAGTGACCGATATAGCCGTCCTCTACCGTATGAATAGCATCAATGGTCCGGTCCGGATTGGCCGCTTCGAAGATACCCAGAGGCTGATCCCCTATGAAGAGTAACTCGGTGGCTGGATTGGCCCCGGTCAAATCCAGTTGCACGATGTCATCCCGACCCAGAGTCGTTCCTGATGAGGGATCACAGGAGCCGCAGACACCAATCGTGGCAGAAGCTTCGTCTACCGAGAGGATAAACACTTCCTTGGTCTGGTCCGGATCACTGTCATCCACCCGCACGTAGATACCATCAACTTGCACCTCGCCATTGAAGATATCTGAATCGCTGGCGTCCACCAGAATAGTCGCGGAACCATCGCTGGGATCATACTCGACGATGTCCCCGGCATTGAAACTGACCGTGGTAGGTCCGGCGAAAGTGATGCTGGCTGGGCCTTCCGTGGAAAAGACGATGCGGCCATCGTCTTTGACATACACGGCGTCGATATTCTGATTACTGGTGATAGGCCCGTCAAAAATGGCCGAGCCATCGAACAGCATGGTGGCAGTTTCCTGAATCGGATCCCAAACCACAATATCCTCGGGCTCAAAGGCCAACGTATTGGAACCAATAGTGCTACTGCCCTCGGCCGAGAGCGCTATATGCCCATTCTTGAACAGATGTACCGCATCAGCATCATCCACGCCATAACCCTCACCGCTATTGTCATAGAACATGGTGCTGGTGTCGGTGAGCGGATTGAAGACAAAATAGTCATCGTTGTTGATTCCTGCCAGCCCACCTATGGTCGTTGTACCGGCTGGTACCGAGACAGACAACAGGAAGCGTTCATTGGAGGAAACCGGGGGCGAAACAATAGTGCTGATATCTGTAGACGAGTCATTGCCAGTCACCTCATCAAAGTTGAAGCTTCCCGAAGAGACCGCGGCAGTATTGGTTACATTCTGGCCCGCAGTACCGATTACAGAGGCATCCACGGTGATAGTTGTGCTGTCGCCAAAAGCCAGGACGCCAGCATAGGTACAGGTCAACGGGCCAAGACTGCAGGACCAACCCGGGCCGGAGGCGGCATCGAAAGTGATACCGGCTGGCTCGGCATCTGTCACGGTAATAGTACCGCCAGCACCACCGGTGGTGTCATCAGGCCCGAAATTCGTGACAGTCAGCGTGTAAGTCGCAGATTCCCCGACTTCAAGTATCCCCACCAGCGCTTTTTCAATACCGAGGTTGGTTTCAACACCTCGCACCTCGGTAATCACACTGTGGACGTTATTGTTGTCACTCTGCTTGTCATCGAGGTCATTGATATCAATGGCGCCGCCGTCCAGGTCATTAACATTGTCAAACTGGGGCGAACGATTACAACTTAAGGGATCAGGTATCACACCAGCGCTAAGTGCACCACAGGCCCCGCCGTTATGCTGCATCCTGGCCGTGTTTTTGACAAGAGCAGACAAGTTCGGGAAGAAACTGGTATCACCAACCAGAATATTGGCAGTGATCAGAGGCAGCGATTCTGTCGGACCCAGTTCACCAATGGTGGAGCAGCCTTCGGCAACGCCGCAGTCTGATGCGATATCAAAGGTACAGGTGAATGCGTTGGCTGATGTAAGACTACAATCCCAGCCAGTACCGGACACCGAGTCCAGGGTCATTCCTGCCGGCAATACATCAGCCACAATGATTTGACCAGTCGCCTCGCCACCGGAAACACCGCCATTGCCATTATTGTAGACTTCAAACTGGTACTGACCAGTACCATTGACCTTGAAATCCCCGGCCTGGGTGACAAACATTTCCAGGTCCGCCAGATCAAAATTGGTGACTGTAATCACTTCCGAGATCAACATCACCAGGTCCTGACCAGAGCTGTAGCGCGTGGTAATCTGTTCGGCTTCCGCGCCTGGCTGGGCAAAATTCCAGAGCTCACCACTGGAATCATTTCCGGCGATGTAATGAGTATCCACATCGAAGCCCCAACTGGCACCAATCTCATCGCCCGTACGACCCGCCTCAACAGCATCTGGTCCGGCCTGATCGATCTCATAACCATCGCCGTTCAGGCCGGCAGTACTATCAAACTCGTAAAAACCGGTACCAAAAGTATTGTCAAAAATTGGCCGGGTTACAGTGGAGTTAAAATCGGAGTTGGGTGGATTGAAGCTGTTATTCAACTCAAGAAAAGTTTCTGCGCCCGGCGCGGTTTGAATCCCCAATGACTCATCACCATTGGAGAGTGTCTCATCCCCCTCAATGGTGATGTGAGTAATCTCACCATTGGGCAAGAACCCTGCACCTGGCACATCGCCCGGATTGTCGGTAGTAGCCATGCGGAAATTTCGCGGCACCAGGGTGAAGGCATTATTCTGAAATGGCTGAAAGCCATGGAAAACATTGGCCACCCGGAAGCGCTCTTCAGGGTTTTGATAGATTACAATCATCGCCCAACCGCCAGCACAGGCTTCTGAGGATGACCAGGGGAAGCCTGTTTGAACCGTCAGATCACGAAGCGTATAGGAACCGTTGCTGCTCACGAATGCCGTCACGTCTTTGTAGCCGGCAAAATAGTCTACATTTCCACCACCACCCACACCTTCGATCTGGAAGATATCATCGGCAGTGATGGAAATCTCAGAACCTGTCGGTCCAAATGTCACGGTATCATCGATATCAGCAGTCTCACCCGAGCCCGCCCAGTACAGATAGGCCTGCAAAACTGTTGAGCCTGCCGGCATGGCCAGGCTGGCCGCCGCTCCGGTACCAAAGGGCACGAATGAACAGGCGCCTCCAGAGTCATTGGAGGCCGAACGTAGAGAGGTTCCTATTGCCTTGTAGGCAATATTGCCCGACAGGGTATCGAACAGGGTCACCGGCACATAACCCGAAACGTTGGGAGGTCCGGCTACCAGAGGATTAAAGCTGGCGGCAATATGTGCGGCATTGGATGTGGCATCCTGGTTATCGATGTCAGTGACCGTGAACAGGCCCGCTGTGGTAACTACCCCGTAGCTGCCACCGGCAGTACCGTTTTCGGGATTCTGATTATTGTTGTTAAAAAACAGTTGATCAATTGGTGGTGAGGGGTCCACACCATTGAACCAGCTGTTTCCTCCTGGATCATAGTCGCTCACGCCCGCGGTCAGTACCAGGGCATTATTGCCGGTGGTAGTGATGGTGGTTTCCATCTCATTCGGTGCACCGTCGGGAGTAAAGGTATTGCCATTCACCTCACCAAGATTGGGTGTTGTCAGGTTCGCCGTTGGAAAGCTCTGGGCAACGTTTTCCAATTCCACCATACACATTGAGGCATCGTTGGCAGGTGCCGAATCGAAACTATAGTTGCCGGCATAGGAATTGGCCGAGGCGGGCAAATCGGCATTGAGAATACCCCACATTTCAACTGCCGTGTTGCCACCGGCTATTTCATAAATCTGGGTCATGGGCACACCATCAAAGGTGGCGCTGGTGACATCCTGGGGGCTGCCATCGATATGCCAGATCAGCATAACTACCATGCGACCCGGATCATCAGCACTGATCGCCAGATTTCCAACACCATTGCCACCCCCGGTTCCTGGATAACAGGCCGAGTTGACAATATCAGGCACACAACCGGTCACATTGAGATTGGGATCAAAGGCGCCATCTTCTGAAATATCGCCAGAATCGGCGCTGAAATTCACCACTTCCAGATGGGGGTCAGAAAAGACAAAAGTGGCCGAACCATTATCGGCGCTGACGAAGGTGTAGTCAGCTGCACCATCATCTGCGGTAGTATCCACTAAAGTTCCGTTAAGACCACCGGCATCGGCCCAGCTTCCGTTCAGAGTATCAGTACCCAGGGTCACCGTGCCGGTAAAGCCGGTGGCGACGGCGCCTGAACTGTCATACACATCAATGGTGACCAGTTCAAAGCTGCAACCGGTCATGGTGCCATCGTCGAGGGTAATACGGAATGTACAGGCAACAATATTCAGATCCGGGTCAGCACCGGCATTGGAATCTGTGGTCACGCCATCGGAGACGTTCAGATTTACCAACTCAACATTGATATTGCTATAGAACAGATCCACGCTGCCATTGTCTGCAGGCACGAACTGGTAGGTGGCGCTGCCATCGCCGGAAACAGGATCAACCAGACTGCCGTTGGCCGAATCCACGGCCCAGCTGCCATTACCTGAATCGCTGGAAAGGTTAATTGTGCCCTGATAATCCGTGACGATATCGCCATTGGAATTATAGACCGTAAAAGTTACTGACTCCTGGCTACACACATCGCTGCTGCCACTGTGGCTGATCCTGAATTCACAGGCGTAGATTTCAAGATTCTCGCTGGATGCACCCGAGTCGAAACTGATATAGGTGGAAGAAGCACTGAAGTCGAGAGTCTCGGCAGTATCGGAATGAAACTCGAAACTGACTACCCCCCCGTCACTGGCATCGAATTCATAGGTCGCCAGACCATCACCATCAAGGCCATTGTTGAGAGTTCCCGCCCCTGTTGTGGACAGGTAATCACCATTGCTGGTACTGGTATCCAGAACAATTGTACCAATAGTACCAGTGGGCACCCCGCCATCCCGATTCAATACGGATACACTGAGGGTTTCGCTCACGCTACAGACATTGGTGGTCGGGTTTATGGAAACCACCGCCGTACAATTTACGATTTCCAGCAGAGGATCATCGGCACCGGAGGGCGAAGAGATGCCAGGTGTTGAAGTGGTAACCTCAAAATCCACCGCAGCATCCGGAGACAGTAGCTGGAAATCCAGCACAATAGAGCCGTTGTCCGCTGCGTCAAAAGTATAATCAACCGAGCCGCCGCCGTTATCCACCAATGCATTGGTAGCATCATTGACGGTCCAGATGCCTGCTCCCGCGCTATTACTGATAGTGATAGTGCCGGTAAAATTGCTGGCCGCCACACCAGATCCATTGGTAATCGAAATGGTAATGGATTCCACCGAACACACATCTGACTCCCCGTCGTGGGAGAGCCGGATCTCGGTTGGCACTACCGGCAGTGGCGGGAAAGACGCCACCACATGGCTATGGCGGTTGGGATTACCACCGCCCCAGGTTTCCGTCACTGTGATGGAGCCCTGAGAAGTCAGGATGCCGGAACTGCCTTCAAATTCAGCGCCACCGCCCGGATCAGGCGCATCAAACAGGCGTGACATGGGCGGTGCGGGGCTCACCGCCGAGTAATCGGCACCACCAGAGCCATTACCTACCAGGCTCAATATCAGCGCATTGTCCGCCGTGGTGGTAATGGTGGTAATGGCATCCTGCTGATTCTGGGCCTGGGAGCCATTGACGGCACCGTTGCTGGGCGTACCCAGATCCGGCGCCGGGAAAACCTGATCCACATTATCCACAAACAGCAAACACATGGATGGGTCGCCGTCAGCCGTGGTGAAACTGGCGCTGTAGGTGCCGGCCCCGGCAGGCAGATTGCTATCAAGAATCCCCCAAAGCTCTGTGTAATTGCCGGCACCGTTATTATTGTGCTCTTCATAAATCTGGGTCATCGGCACATTGCTGCCACCCACATCAAAGGTCGCAGAGGTGACATCGGATGTGCCTTCCA